>JAFXPN010000021.1 GCA_017527865.1 Clostridiales bacterium | reverse complement strand
CGAGAGAACAGGTAATGTCGACATAATAACTCTTTGCGTGAATATGATGATGCAGGGTATTGATCCCGTACTTGATTTCTCGGATATAAACGAGTGCATCGATGTCTACGAGGAATGCACCAGGATGAAGGTAGACCCCAGACACCCGTGGTCTGGCAAGCTTGTTTTTACAGCGTTCTCGGGATCTCATCAGGATGCAATCAATAAAGGCAGGAAAAAAATGGCGGAAAGCAATTCCGATGTTTGGGCTGTTCCGTACCTTCCTGTCGATCCTGCCGATGTCGGAAGAGATTACGAACCTATCATCAGGATCAACAGTCAGTCCGGCAGGGGCGGTATATCTTATGTTATGGAACAATACTTCGGCATTGTTCTTCCAAGGTCCTTCCAGCGTGATTTTCTGGCAGTAGTAAAGCACGAGACCGACAACAATTCCAGGGAACTGCTCCCGCAGCAGGTATTTGATCTGTTCGACGATTATTATATCAACGTCATGACTCCTTACTGGCTCAATACATTCTCTGAACATTCTCTCGGGGATAAGCTCTCTGAGGTTGACGCCAATATCACATATCTCGGAAAGCCGGCTACGATAAAGGGTCACGGCAAAGGTCTTCTTGATGCATTTGTTGATGCTTTCTGCAACTATACCGGAGTCCGGTTCTCGATCAATATGTATAATGAGCATGCTCTGGAGACCGGTACCGAATCGGCAGCCATTACCTATGTCGAGATCAAATGTGAAGAGGACGGAAAGATCTATCTTGGCGCCGGTGTATCGAGTTCAGTTACGAAGTCTTCTGTCAGGGCCGTGTTGTCGGCATATAACAGGATGATAAAGTGAGGTTGTGATGATGTATGACTTTCTGATAGTCGGTGCCGGGCTTTACGGAGCTGTGTTTGCAAGGTGTGTTACTGATCTCGGAAAGAAAGTCCTGGTGATAGATAGAAGGGATCATATCGGCGGCAACTGTTATACCGAACGGATCGAGGGGATCAATGTCCATAAATACGGACCTCATATATTTCACACTAATGATGAAGAAGTGTGGAGATTTATCAACAGGTTTGCAGTATTTAACCGGTATACCAATTCTCCTGTTGCAAATTACAAAGGCGAGCTTTATTCTTTGCCGTTCAATATGTATACATTTAACAGGATGTGGGGTGTCGTCACTCCCGATGAGGCGCGTGCCAGGATTGAGGAACAGCGGTTCTCGGCCGGGATCACTGAACCTTCCGATCTCGAACAGCAGGCGATAAGCCTGGTCGGTACCGATATATACGAGAAACTCATCAAAGGCTATACACGCAAACAGTGGGGCAGGCCGTGCAATGAGCTTCCTCCGTCAATAATCAAGCGTCTTCCGGTAAGGTTCACGTTTGATAATAATTACTTCAACGCACTGTACCAGGGAATCCCGGTCGGCGGATACACCGAGCTTTTCGAAAAGCTCTTAAGCGGGATCGAAGTCAGGCTCGGTACCGATTATAAAGATGTACGCGCTAATGAGGATCTGTCTTATTCAAAAGTTGTTTATACCGGCGCTCTCGATGAGTTTTACGGTTACAGCCTGGGACATCTTCAGTACAGGACCGTAAGATTCGAGACCGAAGTACTCGATACTCCTAATTTCCAGGGCAATGCGGTAATTAATTATACGGATGAGCAGACTCCGTATACGAGGATCATTGAGCACAAGTTCTTTGAATTCGGTACGCAGGAGAAGACGGTGATCTCAAAGGAATACAGCACGGAATGGAAAGAAGGCGATGAGCCTTTCTATCCTGTAAATGACGACAGAAATAACGCCCTTTATGAAAGATACCGTTCTTTGGCTGATAAGGAAGGCATAATATTCGGCGGCCGGCTTGCCGATTATAAGTATTATGATATGGACGTAACCATAAGGAACGCCCTTGATAAGGCTTCATATGCTGCGGGAGAGGATCTTAAGTGGAATCGCGCAGAGAAGTAATACTGTCTTTTATATCATGGCTCATGATACTTATCCTCGGGATCGGCGGTCTTGCCGTTATCGCGCATGCAGATGCTCGTGAACTTCCCGGTGACGGGTTCGAATACCTTATGATGCCTGTTTCATTAGAGTCACACGGTACGACGGCCGTAACAGATGATGATATAGAGCGGGCGAAATGGTATTACGGCAATAACATATTTGACACGATATACCGTTACCGCGCCGATACAACTCTGGTCACGGGTTCGGACGGGAATCTCTATGCGAAGCACTTCGGGTTTTATTCAGTTCTTTGCATGCCTTTAAGGGCAGTATTCCATTATCTTCTCATCAATCCCGCAAAGGCATTCCTCTATATGAACCTGTTGTTCTGGATGGCGGCTTGTCTGGTTGTTCAGTTCGGCCTCAATGCGGATCAGTTTAAGAAGACTGTTCTGATGGTTTTTCTCGTTATTAACCCCGCATGGTTCTATCTTACATGGGTCCATACGGAGATACTTATGTACTCTCTGGCCGTAATATCCCTTGTGGCGCGATATAACGGTAAATACGTAAAATCCATGCTCTTTATGAGCCTTGCCGCAGTCTGCAACCTGACGCTGCTCGTTCCGTGTCTTATCATCGGGATCGAATTTCTCATAAATGCCGTGAAAGAAGATGGAAAGTTGACCGGAAAGACCGTCCGGAAGACGGTTCCTGTCCTTATTGCAGCCGTCCCGGGCTTTATACCGGTAATAAGATCATATATCCTCTTTGGAAGCTACAGTCCCGTCGCGGCCGTTGCCGCTGTTGCATCATCTTCTGATCCCGTTGACAGCAGACTGATCTGCGGTCTTTCTTATATCTTCGATCCTAATCAGGGAATGATCATATATACGCTTCTTATCGTTCCCGCGTTTATCGTGATAGCAGTCAGTAATCTCATCAGAAGGAAAGATACGGCAAGAACCGTTCTTGAACTGATATTGATCGCAGGCATGATCTTTATCGTATCTCATGAGCTTCATATAAACTGCGGCATGTCATATATCATGCGTTATAACATCTGGATGCTTCCGTTCATGGCGTTCTTTGACGTTTTCTATATCAAACCTAATGTGTCTTCATTCGTATTCGGCATCAGCGCGCTGTGGACGGCATTTGTTATCATTCTTTTTTCGTTTGTTTCGGGTCCTGATCTTTATCTGGAACACACGCTTTTCGGAAAGTGGGCCCTGTCGGAACTGCCGTCCGTCTATAATCCTCCTGTAGGGATATTCTATTCGCGTACGCTTACGGAAGAGTCATATTACTGCGATTTTCCCGTGCCGTTTTATGATGACGACGGAAATCTGCGTAAGATACTGCTTACCGCGGAAGCGGAAGAACTTATCGAAGGGGGTGAGTGGACCGTTTACGGGCCTGATATGACTCCCGTTATGTACAGCGATCTTCCTTCGACGAATATCAACGGACCTGAATTTACCTATATAAACATCAATGATGACGGGTATCATATGGTAAGGGATACCGACAAACTGGATTTCTCGGATCTCGAACAGACAGATGTCGCCTCTATCAGGAGTTCTGTCGGATATGAGGGGGAATCGGCGCTTGTCTACGGTAAAGAGCTCAACCTGTTGTTCCATATTTTGCCCGGACACTATACGGGCAGATTCGGGCTTGCCAATGTATTCGGAGGCGTTCAGAACATTACGGTCAGTGTAAACGGTAATACAGTCTATAGCGGCCCCGTTTCTATCGATGATGATTCATTCTCATTCGGTTTTGATGTAGGTGATGACTTTGTCTGTGATATAAGGATCGATATCCCCGGAGCGCTGCGACCCTCTGATGTGGTCCCCGGATCTGCCGATGACAGGGTCCTGTCGCTCTATCTTACTGATTTTACCTACAGACATGATTCCTGACGCTTAAGGCCTCACAACATCTTGTTTTTGTTCGAGAATTCCCGTGACGCTCTTTTCTTTGCCCTTTTCCTGAATATCATAAGGGCATAGATCAGGATTATGATAAGGACCAGGATAACGATCACGGTGACGAGGAGGCCCTTGAGCGCAGACCATATCGTCTTTTTCTCAGGATTGACCGGTACGAGATTGTCTTTCTGACCGACACGGACATTAAGAACTCCTACTATATACGTCTTACCGTCATTGAAAATCCTTAATACAGGGATCCTGAAATCCTGGTTGTCCATGGATGTCGTATCTATTATCACTGATGACAGGTCTACCGTGTTCGTACTTCCCAAAGAAACCCTCGCCGTTGTTGTCGTGATATGTGAGGACATGTCGAGTGACGACTGGATAACGGTTAGTTCGGTTCCCAGGAGAGCGGAATCGATCTGCTCTATGGTCTCGTTATACAAAGGCATGAATTCTCCCTGGTCTATCGGAAGAGTAGTAAAGGAGGAGTATCCGCACTCGAAAAGCGATATCATGTCATTGTATCTGCCGGCAGTATCAGTTGCGCCGAGGATAACTCCTATGAGCCTGCGCCCGTTCTTTGAAGCCGAAGCGGCAATGGAGTAACCCGCGCCGTCGGCAAATCCCGTCAGTCCGCCTGTGTAATAATCGTATGAGTATTCCTGCGTCGATACGAATCTGTTGGCATTGGATACTATCCTCGATTCTGAATACAGGTTAGTTGCGGCGATGGTATGCTGGAAAGTGGTCGATATGTCCATAAAATCCTGATGTTCGGTGCATTCTGCAAGTATCAGGGCAAGATCGTGTGCAGTGGAGAGATTCCCGTAGGCATCATTTCCGTAACAATTGGTAAAAACCGTTCCTGTACATCCTAATTCGGACGCTCTCTCATTCATCTTTCCTACAAAAAGGGATTCGGCGCCTGATACTTTTATTGCGAGCGCAAGACATGCGTCGTTGTCGGATTCGAGAAGTGTCGCATATATAAGATCCCTTACGGATAACTGTTCTCCTTCTGTAACACCGAGTGTGTAGTAGTTCTCCGGGATCCCTATGTACATGGGCAGGGTTATCGTCACGGTGTCATCAAGGTCGAGTTCTTCAAGCGCGATCAGTACCGTCATAAGCTTTGTAACGGCAGCGGGTTCTATCTGCGCGTTGATATTGCTTCCGAGAAGGATGGTATCTGCCTGGCAGTCGAGAAGTATATATGAACTGCCGCTTATGGAGGGAGCTTCGGGGATGTGTTCGTTTAACAGATCATCGTGTGCTTCGTTCTGTGAGACGATACCGTCTTCAGGATCGTCCATATCCTCATTGACGGCAAGTACTGATGCCGGGAAAAGAAAACAGACGGCCGTAAATGCGGCAAACAGGATCGACAACACCTTTTTCATAAAAGTAATTATAACAATAAGAGCTTTTTTTAGTATAATTAATTGTTTTATGAAAGGAAAATGTAATGGCTATCATCAGGGTTTCACAGGATGAGTTGGTGCAGCGTGATGCTGCCATATCCGAGATTCGTGAGTATTATTCATCTTTATGTCTTTCAAAAGGAAGGAAGATGACATACAGTGTCAGGACTTACGGCTGCCAGCTTAATGAATCCGATTCCGAGAAACTGTGCGGAATGCTCGAACAGATGGGGCTTGTCAGCGCTCCTGAAGATGAGGCTTCTGATGTTACGGTCTTTAATACCTGCGCCATAAGAGAGAATGCCGAGGACCGTTTGTTCGGCAATCTGGGCATGGTCAAAGCCGATAAGAAGGAAGATAAGGACAGGATCATAGCTGTCTGCGGCTGTATGACCAAGATACCTGAGAATGTTGACAGAATAAAGAAGAGCTTTCCTTATGTGGACCTCGTTTTTGATCCGCAGCAGCTGCATCTTTTCCCTGTTTATCTGAGAGATGTTCTGAGAAACAGGAAACAGCTCGTCAATATATCGGCAGTCGACTATATCGTTGATGATTCGCTGGTCCCGGTCTTTCGTAAAAGAAAATTCCGTGCTCTCGTTCCGATAATGTACGGATGCAATAATTTCTGCACTTATTGTATCGTTCCGTACGCAAGAGGGAGAGAACGTTCCCGGGATATGTCGGATATATTGAGAGAGCTCGATGAACTCGCTTGTGCGGGGTATAAGGAAGTCATGCTCCTCGGGCAGAACGTGAATTCCTATAAAAGCTCGGACGGAAAGACTTTTACGGATCTTCTCGGTGAGGCATCAAAGATAAAAGGATTTAACCGTATTAGGTTTATGTCGTCACATCCGAAGGATATATCCGAGAGGATCGTTGATCTGATCGCTTCATCCTCAAATATAGAGACCCATCTGCATCTTCCTTTGCAGTCGGGTTCGGATGAGGTACTCAAGAGGATGAACAGACCTTACAGCAGACAGGATTTTCTTAAGACGGCAGACTATTTCCGGAAGATGGTCCCGGAAGGATCGATATCAACCGATATAATCGTAGGATTCCCCGGGGAGACCGAAGAAGATTTTCGAAGAACGCTTGAGATCGTTGAACAGGTAAGATTCGATTCTGCTTTTACCTTTCAGTATTCTGCAAGACCCGGGACAAAGGCTGCTTCCATGCCGGATCAGATTCCTCATGAGGTGGTTACGGAAAGGTTCGCGAGACTCCTGGAACTTCAGAATGAATATGCATACAGATCTAATCTTGCCAAGGTAGGAAGAACGGAAGAAGTACTCATAGAAGGTGCAAGTTCCACTGCTCCCGATATCCTTACCGGCAGGACTTTGTCTAATCACCTTGTTAATTTCACGATACCCGAAGATCTTAAGGACGGCTCTAAGTCATCCGATGATTATGAAGGACTTCTTTGTGACGTATTAATAGAAAGTGCCCGTCCGTATTCCGTGGACGGAAAGATGGTTCGGCTCAAATGACTCAGGATAATGCATTAAGACTGTCTGACATACCATACGACAAATTATCTCCGATGATGCAGAAGTATGCCGATCTTAAGCTTAAGATGGGAGATATAATCATCTTTTACAGGCTCGGGGACTTCTATGAATGCTTTTTCGATGATGCGCTGACCGTATCGAGAAACCTTGAACTTGTTCTTACGGCAAGAGACTGCGGCAACGGACTTCGCGCCCCGATGTGCGGTGTCCCTCATCACGCATACAGATCTTATGCTTCAAAACTCGTTAACAACGGTTTCAAAGTCGCCATATGCGAACAGCTCGAGGATCCTGCCACGGCCAAAGGCCTGGTGAAAAGAGGAGTCGTTCAGGTCCTGACTCCGGGGACAGTTACCGATACGGACGAACTGGATGAGAGAAAGAACAATTATCTTATGAGTATCATGTGCGTCGGCGGTCAATACGGCATAGCGTGCGCAGATATAACAACCGGGGATTTTGAGGCTACCCAGCTTGATTTTACAGGCAACGACGAACATCTTATCAACCTTATCGGTAAATATGTTCCTTCTGAGATACTGTACGAACCGTCATTTTCTGATTCACCCGTCTTTACTGTCATTAAGCAGGCTTTTGATATATCGTTTACGGAGCGCGGGAGCCGTGAATTCTCGGCACGAAGGATCCGTGATGACAAAACCATAAAAGTCTACGGAGCGGATAAGTTCAATGATACGGAGCTTATGCTGGGAGCATGCGCGGCGCTTCTATCATATGCCGAAGAGACACAGACCGGAAAAGTTCTTCATCTTAATGAGATAAACTGTTTCAAGATATCCGAGACCATGGAACTCGACTACAGCACAAGAGTTAATCTTGAGCTTACAAGGACTATAAGGACCGGTGCCAAGAAAGGATCTCTGCTTTGGGCCATAGACCGTACCGTAACTGCCATGGGCGGACGTCTGCTCCGTAAATGGGTTGAAGAGCCCCTGATCGTCACAGGTCCTATTAATGCCAGACTTGATGCAGTCGAGGAATGCGCAGGAAGGTTCATAGAGTGCCGTGAGCTTGTTGAAGCACTTACCGGATTATATGATCTGGAAAGACTTGCTTCCAAAGTCTCACTCGGAAGCATAAATGCGCGTGAGATGCTGTCTCTTAAGAATTCGCTGGGAAAACTCCCGTTTCTTAAAGAATGCTCATCAAAGTTTACAAAGGGGATATTCAGGCGGATAAATGAAATGCTCGATTCGCTCGATGACATATACGAACTGCTGGATGCTTCAATAGCCGATGATCCCCCGGTCTCGATCACTGACGGGGACATCATCAAGGAAGGCTATGATCACGAATGTGATGAACTGCGCGACATAGCCGTAAACGGCAGATCTTACATTATGGAACTTGAAGCCCGCGAACGGGAACGCACGGGGATCAAGACATTAAAGATAGGATATAACCGCGTGTTCGGTTACTATGTCGACGTTCCGAGATCTGCCAAGGAACTTCCTTCCGAATATACGAGAAAACAGACACTCGCCAATAATGAACGTTATATCTCACCCGAACTGAAAGAACTTGAAGAGAGGATACTGGGAGCAACTTCAAAGAGGACTTCCCTCGAATATCAACTGTTCATTGAGATCAGGGACAAGGTCAGAGCTGCTTCGGACAGATTGTTCGGAACGGCGCATGCCGCAGCGCTTGCAGATGTAATATCGTCTTTGGCATGTCTTGCAAGTGAAGAGGGCTACGTCCGTCCTGTTGTGGATAATTCCGATATCATCGACATAAAGGACGGCCGGCATCCTGTCATAGCAAAGATGCTCGAAGGCGAGGGGAGCTTTATTCCCAATGATACCGTCATAGATTCAGAGAACAGGATCATGGTGCTCACAGGTCCCAATATGGCAGGTAAGTCGACCTATATGAGGCAGACAGCCATAATCGTTCTGATGGCACAGATGGGATCGTTCGTTCCTGCACGGTCTGCGCATATCGGACTGGTCGATAAGATCTTTACGAGGATAGGCGCGTCCGACGATATCTCGATGGGACAGTCAACGTTCATGGTAGAGATGAAGGAAGTGTCCGGCATTTTAAAGAATGCCACTTCCAGAAGCCTTCTTTTGCTTGATGAAGTAGGACGCGGCACATCGACATATGACGGATTGTCGATCGCATGGGCTGTGCTCGAATACATAGCCGATCCCAATATCCTGTATGCAAGAACGATATTTGCAACACACTATCATGAGCTTAACAGATTGGAGAAGATGATAAGGGGAATATTTAACTGTCATGTTGAAGTGACTGAGAACGATGACGGCGTGGTATTCCTTCATAAGATTTCTGACGGCGGAACATCAGATTCATACGGAATAGAAGTGGCAAGATTGGCCGGTGTTCCTTCCGATGTTCTTACCCGCGCGAGAAATATCCTTAAGGAACTCGAGCGGCTGGGAGAATTCAAGACAGATGCCGATGCCCAGATCCCGGGACAGGATTCGATATTCAATCCCGATAATGTCTATTACCGCAAAGAAGACAGTATCAGGAATGCACTGCGGCAGATCGACATAACGAGGATGACACCGCTTGAAGCCATGAACCTTCTGTACGGTTTTATTGATACTGTCCGCAAGGAGGATGCCGATGAGCAGGATTAATATCCTCGACGAGAAGACCGCAAATGCGATCAAAGCGGGAGAAGTAATAGAACGCCCCGTATCGGTCGTTAAGGAACTCGTTGACAACAGTGTGGACGCGGGGGCCTCTTCAGTCAGGATAGAATTCGAGAACGGCGGAATATCACTTATCAGAGTCAGTGATAACGGCATCGGAATGGATGAGGAAGATGCACGCAGGAGTTTTCTCCTTCATGCTACTTCTAAGATCAGTTCCGCTCAGGATATCTATGATTTGTCAACATTCGGATTCAGGGGAGAGGCCCTGGCTTCTGTGGCCGCCTGCGCGGATGTTTCCCTGACGACTCGCCAGAGTGATATGAAGACCGGGGTCTGCGTTGAATATGAAGGCGGAAAGTTCAAAAGGATTAGTGAAGTGTCCGCCGATACTGGTACTGTTGTCACCGTAAAAGAACTTTTCGCGAATATGCCGGCAAGATATAAATTCTTGAAGAGGGATGCAACGGAGGGGATGTATATATGTTCTCTTACGGAGAAGCTTGCAGTTATCAATCCTCAAGTCTCGTTCAAACTCGTCAAGGACGGCAAACAGATATTATCGACGCCCGGCAACGGCAATATGAAAGATGCGATATATGCGGTCTATGGAAAAGAACTGACATCTTCTCTGGTTCCCGTTGAATATGAAAGAGAGGGACTGAAGCTTAAAGGCTTTACGGGAAAACCTTCTTATGTGAGGGGAAACCGCGGAATGCAGTATGTGTATGTTAATGACCGACCTGTAAGAAGTTCTGTCGTAACAGCTGCGATCGATGAAGCGTATAAAGCATCCGTCATGAAGCATAAGTATCCTGTATGCATGCTGTGCATATATGTACCGGCAGGAGGGGTCGATGTTAATGTTCATCCGCAGAAGGCCGAAGTGAAATTCGCGGATGACTCTGAGGTGTTCAGACTGGTCCTTCACGGGATAAAGAATGCCCTGTTCGGTGAAGGTCCGGTTCTTGAAACTCCCATAGAGGAAAGACCGGAACCTGCCGCCGATAAAGGTCATATCGATCCGCCGGCGGATAATTACCGCAAAGTGAACAACGCCAAGACCTCAGGCGGGTCATTGCGTCCGTCCTATACTCCGGCGGCTCAAACAAAGACAGATGATCTTCTTAAGATCCTGTCGGCATTTAAACCGGATATAAATGAGATCGCTGAAGAAATCGGTGAAGAGAAAGCGGGCGGGACGCAAATACCGGATGAAGGACTGCCGGTAAAGTTTGATGCACCGGTTAATGCCGATAATGATATAAGTGAATTGCTTTCGTCCGAATTTGTCGGTTTCCTTTTCTCAACATATATCGTTATGCAGTCCGGCGATGCAATGTTTCTTGTAGACCAGCATGCAGCTCACGAGAGAGTTCTCTTCGAGCGCTTTGGAAATGAGAGGGATAAAACGGAAAACTCGGCAAGACAGGTCGAGACACTGCTCGTTCCTCAGATAATCGAACTTTCTGCTTCGGATATATCATTTGTTGCCGATAATATCGAATACTTCAGGGAATATGGATTTGATATCGATATAGCAGGCGAAAGACAGTTGGCGTTAAGATCGGTACCTGTTGCGACAAGATCCGAAGACAGGCTTAAGTCAATGAGCAAGCCTTCTGTCTTTTTTAAACAGATCCTTGATGACCTTAAGCGTGAGACTCCCGATAAGAGTCATGTATGGGTGTCGCTCATTCAGACCACTGCCTGCAAGGCGGCTGTAAAAGCTCATGAACGCATAACACGCGAAGAAGCTATGTCTTTGATACAGCAACTCGGGCAGTGTCAGGATCCGTGCCATTGTGCGCATGGAAGACCTACTTTCTTTAAGATGACACAGACTGAGATTGAGAAGAAATTCAAAAGAATAGTATGAATCACGAAGATAAGATCATACCCGTAATTACCGGACCTACCGCGAGCGGTAAGAGCGCATGCGCGCTTAAGCTGTGCGAATATACGGGAGGCGAACTGGTTTCCTGCGATTCCATGCAGATCTATAAGCATCTGGATATCGGTACCGCAAAACCGTCATTGGAGGAGCAGGCGCGAATTCCTCATCATATGATCGATATCGTCGAACCCGGTACCGATTATTCCGTTTCTTCCTTTGTCAATTCCTGTCTTGCGGTAATCGAAGATATTCTCGGAAGAGGCCGTCTTCCTGTGCTGTGCGGCGGAACGGGACAGTATATCTCCGCTTTGAAGGACGGACTGATCTTTGAAGATGATCCGAAAGCTGATGAGATAGCAGCTGATCTTTACAGGGAATACGGGGATAAAGGAATCGCCGACATATATGAAAGACTGGTCCTTGCAGATCCCGAATCCGCCTCTTCAATCCACCCGAACAATACAAGACGGGTCATAAGGGCGCTTGCGGTCTATGAAGCGACCGGAAAGACGAAGACCCAAAGGAATATCGATTCGCGTAAGACGGGTCCGTTATATAATTTCAGACTGTTCGAGATCGATTATGAAGATGACCGTTCGATCCTATATGACAGGATCAATACACGTGTTGACAGGATGATGGAGGAAGGCTTGGAGGATGAGGCCCGATTTCTGTATTCGCTTCCGATCGACAGAAGATCGACCTGCTGCCAGGCGATAGGATATAAAGAATTCCTGCCTCTCATCGACAACCGTCCCGGAAGCACCATTCAGCGTGTCTCATATGAGATTAAGCTTAATACCAGGCATTTTGCCAAGAGACAGCTGACCTGGTTCCGTTACATTAATGATATCAATAAGATCGGCAGAGATCTGTCATCCGATGAACAGGCGAGGGCTGTCCTGAGATCTTTGGGTGAATGATTTTTTTTATTTCCTGCTTTGCAAATAATGCAAAGTAAAGGCTCTGTTTTGCAGAAGATGCAAAGTAATGTCACAACAAATTGATTTTTGATGCAAAAAGCCGATGCGGTCGGGCTTTGCCGTGATCATTTGATGTAATCCCTGTTATAGTCTTCGTAAATGCTAAGGAGGGTTATGACATGATCACGATCAATAGATAGAATATCTGTGAAGACCGACTACTTTGCCCAATATCCTGCAGCCTTCCGTGTTGAATGGAATAGGGGAGTACATATCGTTCTCGGGGAACAGATAAGGGATGCCGTTCTTGTAGCCAAACCTCTTAACAGTAGCTTCATCCTCTATCAGCGCAGCAATAATATCTCCTTCTTGACAGCTGTTCTGCTTTCTTACTATCAGATAATCCCCGTCCATGATGTGTGCATTGATCATTGAGGTCCCGCTTACCTTGAGTATAAAGGCATCTTCGCTTCCGATTATCGAATTACCGAATAACGACGCATTAACAAGAAAAGAATCGGATTCATCTTCAAAAGCGTAGACCGGCTGGCCTGCTGTGATCTTACCGATGCACGGAAGTCTGACTACATCGGCAGGGAGTCCGGCCTCCTGCGTTTCATCGGAGTTCTTTATGATGATCGCCCTCCTCATACCCGGGCGATACTCGATAAGTCCCATATCGTCTAATTTCCTGAGATAAGTATGTACCGATGAAGTTGACTTGAGACCGGCTCCCTTGCATATATCTCTGACGGAGGGAGAATAGGCATTTGTCTTTATATATAACTTTACATAATTATAGACTCTGTCTATGGCCTTATCTGATTTGCTCTCTGTCTTGCCGGAATTGGTCATGATGTCAGCCTCCAAACATATATTCTTATTTATTGTATCGAATGCATAACCGGGTGTCAAACACTTGTTCTTATCAGGAGGGAATATGTACTACGAGATATTAAGACAAAGGCTGGATAATCTTTATGATGATCTTACTCTAAAGACAGATGAGGCAGTATCGCTCGTAAATTTCATGGTTGAAAGCATCGGCGAGAAGAATAGCCTTATCAAGGATATATATTTCAGGGACAGGGCTCCTGTTAAAGTTATCAATACCGCAGCAGTACATGTCAAGGGCAGAGGTGATGCTGAAGACGAGGTTATAGCGTTGTCTGAAGGATACGACAGGTTTATAAGCCAGATAGGCATAAGGACTGTTTCTGTTCTTGACAGACATACCAGAGCGCTGACTATCTTTCTCAATATTCTTTCTTTGCCTGATCCGTATGCCAGGATACTTTACCTTAAGTTTGTCAGACTGAGTACAATGGATGAGATCGCACAGATGATGTTTATGAGCAAATCCTCATGCTACAGGAAACAGGAGCAGGGAATAAAGCTTTTGTATCAGATGATGGAGGATCCTGAGGAAGAGTGATTTTACTTATTTATTGATTAGGGTTATATTTCTTGTATGAAAAAAGACTCTGTAAGTGCAGGCGATCCTGTCAACGTTATCTCAAAGATCGCATCTTCCGTTGCAAGGAATACTGTTAAGTTCTTCAGGAACATTCCTTCACGCGTTGAGAATTATGTCAAAAGGAAGATTACAGATTATAAGAGAAAACCCAAAAGGGATGATGTAAATAAGGTATATGTTCTCGTCGGGTATACCACCAAAAGACACATTGAATCCAAATATAATGCTGAAAGAAGTCTTATCATACTGAACAGGGGTCTTCTGATCATCATATTTTTTCTGCTTCTGTTTATATCGATAAATGCGATAATCCCGTATATCAGGACCGATCAATATGAGGAAATGTTCGGGATATCGACAGTTGATGATATAACCCGTAATGATCCGTTCGGCAATCCCGGGACAACTGTCACGCCGTCTCCGGACCCGAATTCCTGAATATGAATTATTTGAAATTGAATGTTGCGTAATACCCCTTGTTGGTATATTATTTTTTAAGTTTATGAATTTTTTGAAGTCGCAACTTGCAAAATCGCGGCAAAAAGGAAAGGTGGACACAATGGATTATTCAATTTCAAATCCCTATCTTAACGATCTTATGCAGAGCGTTATGAAAAAGAACCCCAACGAGCCTGAGTTTTTCCAGGCAGTATACGAGTTCCTTTCTTCGATCGAACCCGCACTTGCTACTCATCCCGAGCTTATCGAGAAGCAGGTACTCGAGAGAATCGTTGAGCCTGAGAGACAGATCATGTTCAGAGTTGCTTGGGTTGATGACAACGGTAAGATCCAGGTAAACAGAGGTTACAGAATTCAGTTCAACAGCGCTATCGGACCTTACAAGGGCGGTATCAGACTG
>JAFXPN010000020.1 GCA_017527865.1 Clostridiales bacterium | reverse complement strand
CCGCCGATATCGGAGTTACCCTTCTTTGTAAGAGGCTGATACTGGTGATAGCATCCGCCGTCGGGCATCTGTGTGGAAGCGATGTCGATGAGTCTCTGTCTTGCACGGTCGGGGATCTGATGAACGAATCCGAGAACATCCTGGTTGGAATCTCTGAAGCCCATGCCACGGCCGATACCGGACTCGAAGTAGGAAGCGGAACGGGAAAGGTTGAATGTAACCATGCACTGATACTGGTTCCAGATATTGACCATTCTGTTGACCTTATCATCAGGCGTATCAACCTTGAATATGCCGAGGAGATTCTCCCATGTTGTACGGAGTTCTTCGAGACCTGCAGCAACCTTCTCGGGAGTGTTGTACTTCTCGATCATGGCGTCAGCCTTCTCGCGGTTAAGTACCCATGCCTCTCTTGTGAGCAGACCCTCGGGCTTTGTAGCTGCAAACTTCTTGTCCTGGGGATTCTCTGCATAACCTAAGATATAGATCAATGTCTTTGTCTCACCGGGAGCGAGTGTAACCTTCTTGTAGTGGGAAGCGATAGGAGACCAGCCGTCAGCGAAGGAATTGGAAGCCTTGCCTGCCTTAACGGTCTCAGGATTATCCCAGCCGTTGTAGATGCTTCCGAGGAATGCATCACGGTCTGTGTCATAACCGTCGATAGTATCGTTAACGGTATAGAAAGCATAGTGATTACGTCTGTCTCTGTACTCAGTTACATGATAGATGGTAGAACCTAAGATCTCGACACGACCTGTAGAGAAGTTTCTCTGGAAGTTAGTGCAGTCATCCTGCGCATCCCACAAACACCACTCAGCCATTGAGAAGATCGCAAATTCCTTGGGAGCGGAACCTTCATTTGTAAGAACGACCTGCTGAACCTCACCGTCGTAATTCTGCGGAACAAAGAAAGTAACTTCAGCCTTAAGGTCATTTTTCTTACCCGTGATGATGGTATATCCCATACCGTGACGGCACTCATACTCATCGAGTTCTGTCTTGACGGGTGACCATCCGGGATTCCAGACAGTACCGTTGTCGTTGATATAGAAGTAACGTCCTCCCATATCAAGAGGCACGTTGTTATAGCGGTAACGCGTGATCCTTCTGAGCCTTGCGTCCATATAGAAGCTATAGCCGCCCGCTGTGTTGGAGATCAGGGAAAAGAAGCCCTGGTTGCCCAGATAGTTGATCCACGGATAAGGTGTCTTGGGAGTATTGATGACGTACTCTTTACGCGCGTCATCGAAGTGACCGAATTTCATGAAGGTTACCTCCGTATGTGTTTTTCATAAAAGATAGAGATATTTTACACTACAAGCCCGTTATTTTGAACAAAGAATGCGTGAATTATCAGTTATTTTACAATCTTTCATACGCGACAAGACTGCCCCGCGATCGCAGGGCAGTCTTGTTATGATCTGTAAGCAAGATTGTGCTTATCTTACCGTGCAGGTCGAGCTGTGGAACTCTACTCCGTTCGAATCATAAAGAGTGATCGTGTAGGTACCCGCAGGGAAGTAATAGCTTCCGATCGACGATTATTCACAATAGCAATACTGCTCAAGGAATCCGTAATCGTTAACAGTGCCGCTTGTATAGATCAATGTACCGTCCTTGAAGCACTTCCAGGTAAATGTCATGTCATCGCCGTAGTGCTCATCGATAATGGTAACATCAAGATCGATATAGGATCTGTCGCCTGTGTATACGCCGTCAGAAGCGCCCCACCAGTTATCGTGGTCTATCCAGCCTTCGTACTCAGACTGGAAACCGAAGTCGATATCATAGAGTTCTTCAAGGAAATCTTCTATGAATTCATCGTAATTATCTACAAGCCACTCGTCTCTCTTGTTCTTAAACTCGAGTGTTACTTCCATGTCGATCGTATCTGTCATTTCATCCAAGAGATCTTCAAACTCATCGATGTCTTCAGGATCTTCGTCCAATACGGCATCATAATCGGGAAGTGTGATCGTAAATACGACACTGCCGGAATCCTTCTTTACGCTTGCCTTCCCCGCCTTGACCTCTGCCCTTTCAAGAAGCAGATCTACGGGATCATTATCGTTCATATACGGAGCGAAAAGCACTGCCGCTTCATCGTCATCCGTACAATAATCCGTAATGTCACTGAGATCTTTGTCTAATACAGCCGCGATGAACCCTTCGCCTGCTTCTTTGCATAACTTAGCGGATTTACATCCGGTAAGTCCGATGCACATGGAAGCGATCAGTACCGAGGAGATCACTATCCTGCTTGACTTCTTCATTTTCAAATACCCCCTTTAAGGATCAAATATATTTATATTATATAAGAAGAGCCGTACAATTGCACGGCTCTTCATGATCAATCTGATAAATCGATCTTAAGGTTCGGATTACTCCTTAACACCACCTGCAGAAACACCCTGAATGATGTATCTCTGTAAGAAAGCGTACGCGATGATGATCGGGAATACGGAAGCCGACAGACCGATGTAGATAGCACCGTAGTCTGTGTAACGGTCACCGTAGAGCATGGATACCATCAAGGGGAGAGTCTTCAGTTCCTGCTTGGTAAGGAGGATCGAAGGAGCGAAGAAGTTGTTCCAGGATCCCAGGAAGGAGAAGATGCCCTGCGTAGCAAGAGCCGGAACCATGATAGGCAGACAAACCTTGTTGAATGTGTAGAACTCGCCTGCGCCGTCGATTCTTGCAGCTTCGATGATCTCCTTGGAAAGCGATGTATCAAGATACTGCTTGATGAAGAAGACCGTTGCGGGAGCTGCGATCGCGGGAAGGATCAAAGGCCATCTTGTGCCGAGAAGTCCCATAGCATTCATGAGTCTGTAGAAACCTGTAATGTTAACAGCCGTCGGAACCATCATTACGCCGACGATGATCGTGAAGATCGTCTTTCTGCCCTTGAACTCATAGACGCTAAGTCCATAAGCGGTAAGAGCTGAGAAGTAGACTGTGAGGGCCGTAGACGAGACCGTGATAATCAGTGAGTTCTTGAAACCAAGAGCAAAGCTGAATGTTGAACGGTTGGACAGATATGCCCAGTTAGCCTTGACCTGCTCGATGATGTGACCGAAGTTAGGCCACAGCTTAACGCCAGCCTGGATCGAATATGTATCCCAGGTAGCATTCATGAACATGTACCAGAAAGGTATTACGGCGAGTATCGCAAAGAATATAACTACAATGTAAACAAGTGCACTGTACGCTGCGATTGAGCCAGATTTACTTCTTAATTTAACTTCATTGCTGCTCATCTGTTAGCACCTGCCTTTCTTGCGAGTTTCTTAGCCTTTGCAGCCGCCGCTGCATCCTTGTCTCTCATCAGGAAGAAGATGAGGACGGAAAGGATCGTAGTTACAATAAACAGGATAATGGATACGGCAGAAGCAATACCTACCTGCTTAATGCTGGACTTACCAAACGCCAGGTTGTTTACATACATAAGTACTGTCTGTGAACATCTGATGTATGTTCCGTTGAAGGATACGAGCGCCGGATACTGGTTAAGGTTGAACGGGATATCATACATCTGCAGACCACCGATCATTGATGTAACTAATGTGTACAGGAGGATCGGACGGAGCAAAGGCATGGTGATCTTCGTATATGTCTGGAAGGAGTTAGCACCGTCGAGCTGAGCAGACTCATAAAGAGACTCGCTTATCGAGGTGATACCTGCGATCAAGACGATCATTGTATTACCATACCACATCCAGAAGTTGATGAAGCAGACGATGAGTCTTGTCGGCCAAGGCTTAGCCAGGAAGTTGATCCTGTCGTGACCGATCGCATCAAGGAAGAGCTGTGCCGGAGATGCGGATGCACCTGTTGAATAGGAGAACAGTCTTCTGAAGAAGATAGCGATGGTCGCAGCCGTGATAACGTTAGGCAAGTACATGAGAGCCTTCATGAGGTTAAGACCCTTGAGCTTAAGCTTGGTGTCTGTGAACCATGCAGAAAGGATCAAAGCAAGGAGGATCTGAGGAATGAATCCGATGATCCACATTACTGCCGTTGTAAAGAATGCACCGGCTACGTAGTTAAATCTGTTCTTGTTTCCGAAGATCTGAGCGAAGTTATCAAAACCAACATAGATATACTGCTTGGTCGCATCTGCCTTGGTAAAGATACCGTCAGGTCTCTTGATCGTAGATTCGTCCGTGCTGATAGCAACTTCAACCGCACGAAGCTTACCGAATGCATCATCGATAGCCTCCTGGTCGCCTGAAGCAACAGCTGCATCGTAAGCTGCCTGAACTTCAGGGAGCTTAGCCTGCTGATCTACAAGATCTGCCTGGGCTTTCTCTACGTTCTTCTGCTTTCTTGCTGCATCAAGCTCCTCATACTTGTCCATTGTAAGGACTGTATCAAGACCGATCAAAGCCTTGAACTGAAGATACTTGTTAACATCAAAATCGCCGTTGAAAGTAATGTAGGAATCAATGTCGATTCCGTCACGGATCAGCTCATAACGCGAAGCGTTGAGTGAATCGCTCAAATAGTTGTTCAGGTTGCCGATCTGCTGTGCAGCTGCCGTCTTTACGGGATCTGACACATATTGAGTATCGATAAACTGACGCATTGCCACAAGGATATTCTCTGCAGGAACATCAGACTGCACAAGTGCACCGTTGTCTTCAACAAGCTTAACCTGCTTAATGATAAGACCCATGTTATACAAAGATTCAAGATCTGCATAAAGGATCTCTTCATCAGAGTGAAGATCCTTGTCAAGATTGTGATAGTTCTCGAATTCAGAATAGGAACTAAGTGAGGGAACCGTTGCAGACCATGTGTTCGCGTTAAGATATGTAACGAGATCGTTCATAAACGGAACAGAAACTGCCGATACAGAAGAACCGTCACTGAGTACAGCGTTAGGTGCATTGAGGTTAGCGCAGATAAAGTAGAAAGAATCTGCATCAACCGAAACATCAGCGGCTGTAAAATAGTCATAAAGTGAAGCTGCGCCTACGTAATCCGCAAGGTAGTTCATGAGCATTGTCTGACCTTCGTCGAATTCGCCGTTCTGCAATGTATCAAGGAAAGAAGCAAAATTGTCGCTTGTCAGGATATCCTCTGCAGTAATGGAATCCTCTGAGTCTTCGCTCTCTGCTACTGTAGCAGCTTCTGTTGCGGCGGTGTTAACGCCGTCCAAAAGACCTAATACCGTATTACCCAGATCGGTGTAACCGGCATTCCATGTTGTCAAATCCTCGACAACGGCCTCATTATTTGCGATGTATGAAATGTCACCGGTATCAATGCACTGCTGAACCGCATCTCTGGTAGCCTGTGAAAGATCGGTGTTGTTAACGATTGCCTCAAGACCTTCGGGATTGATGGGATCTCTCTGATCAGCCAGATCCTGTACTGCAAAGTACTTCTTGATCTTGTTGTAATCGCTCTTATTTATGCCGGTCTCATCGAAATCACTGTATATCTTAATGAGATCGAGATATCTGTCATAAAAGACCTCTTTGTTGGAAAAGCCCCAGAAAGACGCATTCGTATTCTGCATGAACGCTCCGCTGTACCAGAATGTAGTAAGCAACGGATAAAGACTGAACAGGCAGTATACGATTACGAAGGGAGCTATAAAGAGGTAGCCAAACTTGGTATAACTCATACCCTTGTGTCTGGAAGATGTGTTAGTACCTCTTGCCATCTTAGTCACTCTCCAAAATTATTTTGCCCAAATTTGTTGTTAAAGGAAATGCGGGGCAGGGTGTTGCCCTGCCCCGCAAAATACCTTAGTTAGAGTTTAAATCATTTGTTGTGAATTAAACAAGACCAGCGTCCTCAACTGCAGCAACGAATGCAGCCTCAGCGTCAGCAACGGAAGCGATATCGCCGTTGATGTAAGCTGTAACTACAACGTCAAGCTGATCGTTGATAGCACCATCGTTCTCTGTGATGATGGAGTTGTCGATCTGTGTAGCTGCATCAAGAAGAACCGGAATCGGGTTCTGGCCGCCGAGCCAATCAAGAGCGAACGAAGAATCGTTGCCGATAGCTGTCATGATGGAGATGTTGTTAACGAACTCACCATTGTTAGCCATTGTCTGAAGGTTATCTACATCAATGCAGATATCTCTCATGATCTGAGCAACAGAAGCCTTGGAGTTGCAGTACTTGGAAGCCATGAGCCATGTGCCGCCCCAGTAATAATCGCCGGGAGCTGCTACGATACCCCAGTCACCGGAAGTAACGTTAGGAACGTCATTAGCGGAAGGATCAAGAGCCATGGAGAATCTTGCAAGCCACATGGGACCCCAGTAAGAAAGAACTGTCTCATTGGACATGTCGGCAACCCAAGCATCAGACCACTGAGATGTCTCGTGTGTAAGACCCTCATCCTTAAGTGTCTTAGCAAGATCGAAGTAATCTTCCATAACAGGATCGATGTAAACTTCACCGTCTACGATCCAGCCCTGTGTTCTGGAGTTAAGGATAGAACGGAAGATGTCGCCTGTAGAAGAGATGATAGCGCAGCCGTCTGTCTCAGCAACTGTTCTAGCTGTCTCAAGGAAAGCATCCCAGCTCTCGAAGTAAGGAGCTACATCCTCAGGCTCGGAAACGCCAAGAGTGTTCTGTGCAACTGTTCTGTTGTAGAAAACACCGCAAGGGCAAGCCTGCCATGCAAGACCCTTAATGACATTGTCATCGTCAGTAGCGAACTGAAGTGTATAGTTGTACATTTCAGAAAGCTCGCTGTAAGCGATACCAAGATCATTGATAGCAAGGGTGTTGTTGGAGTTCATGTACTTTCTTGCATAGTCTGCATCACAAGCGAAGAGGTCAGGAGCATCCTCACCGGAAGCGAGAACGTTGTCCAAAACCGACTGGATTGTGTCAGATGTCTGCTGCTCGTAACGAACCTCAACATCAGAGTAAGACTCGATGAGACCCTTAACTTCCTCGTTGAAGCCATAAACTACAACCTCATCATCCTCGTCAGTTACATCAGCGATAGCAAGCTCGTTGTACTCAGAAGCATCAACTGTAGCGTCAGCTGCTGTTGTCTCTTCGACAGCATCTGTCTCTTCAGTAGCATCTGACTCAGTTGCTTCTGTCTCTGCAGCATCGGTAGCAGCTGTTGTTTCTTCAACTGCATCATCGCCGCCGCAAGCAGCAACACCGAGAACCATTGCCAATGACAACATCAAAGCAATAATCTTCTTTGTCTTCATTGTTTTTCCTCCTAATAAAATATAAGGTTTTATTTCTGTTCGTCGCGGACATTGCTGTCCGTGTCGGAACCAAGTTTTCCTGCACAGGACTCCGGGTGTCCCATCGTCTTGTGCGATCCATCCGCCCTGCGCGTACGCATACCCGCAAAACATGGATACTTACGGAAGCATCTTACAACATATTGCACATCGTTGCAATCATTTTTTGTGCGATTTGTTTAAGTCGGAACAAAAGTTAGTGAAATTTGAGTTAATTTCTTTTGCTGTTCTGACGGGCAAACCGCACTGCTTCCCTGTTAATCTTCCTCATCAGTCTGAGCTTCGGTCTCTTCCGGCTCTTCCTCTTCCGTCTCAGAGGTCTGCTCTGTCTCTTCGTCCTCTTCTTCGTCGTCTTCTTCGTCAGAAGCCGCTTCGTCGGCAGTCTCTTCGTCATCAGCAATGTCCCTGACTGCCGCAACATTCCAGAGCGTCATGCCGAATCTCGTAAGATACTGGCTTACATCCGCGATGTCCACTTCATGGAATTCCGACCCGTCCGCACCGTATACCAGCGCCGTTACCAGAACCTTCCCGTCTTCGCCGGTCTCGGTCCCGACAAACTCTACGTGATAGTCCGCGGCCCGGTCTCTCGTATTCTCTGATTCTTCGGCGATCTTTGTCGTAACCGCAAGGCAGAAAGCATCATAGTCGCTAAACAGCATGTCGTTTGTTATATACTGCCCTGTATAAAGATCATAAGTTGCATATTCTTCGTGTTCGTTTATAACTTCATCATCCTGAGTTACGAAATACTCCGATATCACGCCAAGAAGTCTTCCGTTAAAGAAGTATTCGTAATCGACTGTCACTGTTATCTTGCCCGAGACGGTATCAGGGTCAAGCGCATAAGCTGCGTACTGTTCATTGACCGCTCTGTTGTACAGACCTTCTGCTTCCATATAGAAAGCATCGAGCATGAGGTTTACCGATGTAACGGAAGCAAGTTCGGTTTCCGAATCGATAAGAAGTCTGTTGCCGGTAAATTCTGCAAGGATGATATCATCATCGTCTTCAGCATGCGCAGACTCTGCAAAATCTTCGGACAGCGCATCTATCGATCCCGTAAGCGGATCTTCGTTCAATTCTGAGAAATCAACTCTTTGCGGAACAGGCGTCGGTGAAGGAGTCGGTGTCGATGTGGGGGTCGGTGTAGCGGTCGGAGTTGCCGTCGGTTCTTCCGTCTCTGTTGCATCAGGCTCCGTTTCTTCCGTTGTCTCCGGCTCAGGAACTGCCGTCTCGACAGATACTGTCTCGACAGGTGCCGTTTCATCCTGGTCTGCATCCGGCTTTCCGTTATCGTTCCTTACTGCAGATCCGAGATTTCTCCCGAGATCGGAAAATGCTTCGGCAACGCCGTTTACATTGACCTGACAGGATGTCAGCAAGAACATACCCGCCAAAAGAGAAGACACTATCACTGTCAGCTTACTTTTTCCGACCATCTTAGATTCCTCCCGATTAAAAGGTTCCTGATGTTAATTATACTGTCGGGAAAAAGCCCGTATGTTTCATTTTCGAGACATTTTACGGGAGCGGAGAGCCGCCATGATGCCACCCGAGATCATCACTATAACTCCGAGGATGACGAAGCACTCATCCGCGAAAAGATGCATCGTGGTAAGCTGAGCCGTCTTCTCCCAGTATGGGAACTCATACCCGTCCAGAAGCGCAGCTGTCTTCCCGATGGGGATAACGTACTTCCATGTGTAGATGACGTTGTATCTGCCGGTGTTGCTGATCACATAAAAGTAAGGATCCGCGGGAGAATAGCCGGGAATGGATGAGGCCATATCATTCTTAGCTACATTCTTGACTACCTCTGTGAGCATAGCCTCGTAACACTGGATCGCAAAAACGGGACGGACATTGGTGTTGACAACATTATTAGACGGATCCGACGAAGCCGCAGGCGCAGGTGTCGGCGACGGAAGGTCTCCCGATGTATTCTGCGAACCTGATGATCCCGCGGTTTCCGGATCAACGAGGGGAGCTAAAGCCTCCATGGCGGAAAAATAGATATAGACGCGCGGCTGCTGTGTCTTAGCGGAACGTGATATGGAATCGGAAGGTTCGACCGCGACACCGATGACCGTAAAGTTCTCGCCCCACAAGCTGATCTTGTTGCCTACGACTTCATATGACTTATAGAGTTTCCATGCGAGAACATCATTAATGACGATCTGCCTGTTATCCTCTTCGATCTCAGGAAGAAAACCTCCTGACATGAAACTCAACGGATGAAAAGCGGTGAAATTACCCTCAGATGCGATAACATCCACGGTGCTCGTCACGGGACGCGGATTGGTTATCCCTGCATCGGTCGAAGTACTGACGGTCGCCGTAAGGAAAGAACTGAAACAGTCCTCCCACCCGCGCGGTCTTCCGTTGGCATCAACTCCCGACTTGCCGCCTATAGGAGTCGCCGAATCGGTAAAGCCCTGCAAAGAGGTTCTTATCTGTACAATGTCCGACCGGTTAAGCGATACCTTCTGATTTATGTACAGGGGAGGAGTAAACGAACCTGCAGGTCTGCTTCCGCGGGCATATACCGACATGTATCTCATCGGGATATCGGAGTCCTGCCCCCAGTATGATGCCATGTCCTGGTCCTTCCTCTGGCTTGTCAGGAATGCGTATCTTCCGATACCAAATCCCGTAAGAGCAATGCCTGTGGCAAGCACCCAGAAAGGCGCGGCGCGGAGGATCCTCCTTATGCGCCTCATCTGGACATGGTATTTATCTATCGCATATCTTTTTACGTCTCTGTAGAACGACATCAGTCAAGCCTCATCAATTGGAATCGCCGCTGTAATCCTCGAGTCTTACGCGGTCACCGTTATGAAGCGGCTGTTCGCTCCTCGTTACGACCATGGCATTGTCGAGTCCTTCACCGGAGATGGCGACAAATGCACCCGATGTTTCCTCGACATTGACAGTAACTCTCCTGACCACATAACGGTCTCCCAACGGACCTGAGGATCTGATGACAACGTAGACAAACTTTCCTGAGTTATCTTCACTTACGGCGCTTGCCGCCACGACGTGGTCATAAGTAGCATTGGATCTGTCGGCCGTAACCGTGATGCTCTCACCCGGCATAAGACCGTAATCGGAAGATACGGAACACTTTACGATACGGCTCTCTCTGGGGTTCTGAGGGTCAGGCTTGATGGATGTGATCACTATCTTGTTTATCCAATAGTAATTGCTCGATGAGAATTCCTGACCGGGCTGCATGTTCTGAACTACAGTTGTAGGGAATGTAAATGATACGGAATAGGTGCTGTCCTGCGGAACGATACTGAACACAAGACCTTCCGCCGTCAGCTTATCACCCTCCGATACTCCTACGTTGTACAGATATCCGTCAGCAGGCGCAACGATCTCAGTCTGTTCGAGCTCAGCCCGCTTCTTATTCACCTTTGCGGTTAAAGTCTCGATCTGTCTTTCATAATCCTCTATGGAGTCCTGCGCTTTATCGGCATTAATGCCTGCGTTGATGCGGGCATCGGAAAGTGCAAGATTGGCCGCATCAAGTGCCGCCTGCGCATCGACCAAAGCGTCCTGCGCCGCGTAAGAGCTGGGCAGAGCCTCAGCTGTCGTGATAGCGGTGGTAGCAGCTGTTACAGCTTCGTTTGCCGCCGTGAGCTGAGCCGAATATCCTGCAAGACGGTTCTGAGCCTCAACAAGCTGCTGCTGGAGCTGAGCTATCTGATTAAGGATGGCAGTACGGTCATTGGAGTTGTTTGTCGGAATAGCGGAAGTGGGAACTGCCGGAACCGGGGTGACGGTAGGCGTAACCGTCGGCTCTGTAGTGGGCGCAACAGTCGGCTCTGTAGTGGGCGTCGGATCTGCCGTAGGCGCAGGAGTGGGATCGCCCGTAGGTTCGGGTGTAGGATCGGCGACCACTTCCTCCAAAGGTTCTCCCGTTGGTTCAGGTGTTGTATCCGACGGATCCGGATCGAGCTTGCAGTACATGCCGGGTACCGGTGTTACCACAGCCGTTCCGTCTATTACGGCAAGTCTCGCATAACAGGCCTCGATCTGAAGCTGTATTGCTTCGACCGACGCGGTAGCTGCAGCGACCTGAGTCGTAAGTGCGGCAGCTGCTGCCTGATTGGCGCTTAATGTAGCGCGGGCAGCGGCAATTGCCTCGTCTCTCGTTGCAGCCGAATTGATATCAGCCTGAGCCTGTGCGAGGTTGCGCTCTGCGGTCCTTACCGCCTGGGTCTCGGTAATGAAAGTGTTGGCGTGTGAGGGGGCCCTGCGCGCATACTCAAGATTGCGCTGCGCTGTTCTGAGATCACTCTCAAGTGTCTCAAGATCGCTCATGTCTTCGACAGGAAGCAGGGTTACTATTACATCGCCGGCCTGAACCTGATCGTAATTCGTATGCAGCACTTCGCTTACGGTCCTTCCTTCAAGACCCTTGACCTTGATCTCACTGTCGGAAACAACCTGACCCGTTGCACTGTTCGTGAAGGCAAGATTGCCTCTCGTGGCTGTAGAAGTTACGACCAAAGGTATTGTCGCATTCATGATCGTGTTCGAAAAGAATGTCAGCAACGCAAGGACAACAAGGAATGTGACCATGGCGCGAATGACCCATCTGCGACTGTTCTTCTTCGATTCATGCTTCTTCATTATAATGCCTCCCTTTACTTAACACCCGCTCTTGAGATTCCTTCAACAAGGTAGTCTTCACCCCAAAGGAAGATAAGAAGAGGAGGGATCATGTATAGCGCAGAAGCGGCAAACGCTATACCTATCTCCGCCTCGTTTATCTGTGACAAAAATACCGACATCGGCTGCTTGGAAACATCGGTGAGCAGTACCAGCGGCTGCTCTACCATGTTCCAGTAGTCGATAAACAACAATATCGACAAAGCGAATATCGCGTTCTTACACATAGGCACGGCGATCCTGGTGAATATCTGCCATTCGGTGGCACCGTCGAGCTTCGTCGCTTCGATGTAAGCAATGGGTATCTGCCTCATATACTTTGTAAGCAGATAGATCGCGAACGTCGAGAATATGCCGGGCAGGATGATCGCCCATCTGGTGTTCAGGATTCCGAGCTGATCTGCGATCATGTAGTTCGGAACGAGCGTAACCTGGAACGGCATGAGCATGAGGATGATATACGAGAAGAACAGGACCTCTCTTCTCTTCTTCCTGTATCTGGCGAAACTGTACGCCGCAAGGCAGGAAGCTATCATCTGGCCGACAACGATGGGGACAACTAGGATTATCGAATTCCAGAACTTAAACAGATATGTCGGGCTCATGAACAGAAGATTCGCATACTGCTCAAATGTAACCCTCTGAGGAACCATCGTAAGTGTCGGAGTGGATGCAAGATATGTTGCGCCCTGCTGAACATGTCCCGAGAGACTCTGGAATATAACACCGTAATTGCTCGATATCTCGGCCGAGGACATAAACGAGTTGATAAATGTATAAAATACCGGCACGATCGCCAGGATCGAAGCCGCGAGAGCGATAAGGAAGCCGAATCCGATACTTATACGGTTGCGTATAAATCTTGCTCTCAGCGCACGTTCGGATCTCTTCTTCTCACGCGCAAAAAACTCTTCGCGCTCCTTCTCGTCCATCTTCTCAAAGAAAGACGGCTGATGCACATAAGTGGTCTGTACCTTACGTCTTGCCCTGGAGGCCTCGTCCTTACGTTGTTGATAAAGATTCTCTTCCATTCTTAACCCTCAACGTCAGAATCAAACTTAGCTTCAAGGAAGAACAGCAGGCCTACTATGGCTATCATGACGACGCACATGACCATGGCGCCTGCAGAGAGCTTGCTGTAATCAAGATTAGTAAACGAGTTGTTCATGAAGTGCTGCAGCATATAAAGGTTATGCCTCGGGTAATCTCCCGTAAGAAGATACACTTCTCGGAATATCTTGAATGAATTGATAAGCGACATGATGGCAACAAAGAACAGTGTCGGGGCCAGGAAATACATCTTGATCCTGAAGAAGCGGACAACCGAATTTGCCCCGTCCATCATGGCGGATTCCAGGATCTCTTCGTCGATGCTGTTCAATGCTGCAAGGAAAAGGACCATGTTGTAACCCAGGTTCTTCCATAAGAACAGAGCAAGGATAACGACCATCGCATAATCCGACTTAAGCCAGTCTATCTTATCGAGCTCGAAGAACTCATAGAGCCAGCCGTTCATAACACCGTTGTAACTGAAAAATACCTGCCATATAAGAACGACGGATGCTACCGGGACCATCATGGGGTTGAGCAGTATGCTCCTGAACTTGCTCTGACCCGGAAGGCCGGAATTAAGCAGTATCGCCATGACTAATGCCAGTATTACTGCAAGGGGCACTGCGATGCCCGCGAATATCATCGTGTTCTTGGCAGCTTCTTTGAATGCATCATTCGTCAGAACTCTCTCGTAATTTGTAAATCCCACGAATTCTGCATTCGTGGATGACCTCTGGAACGAGATCTTCAGTATCATCAATAACGGCAAAAAGAAAAAGATAAGGACACCGACAAGGCTCGGGGTGAGATACCCCGTGAACATTGCCCAGTCCTTTATCGAACGTCTTCTGTGGAGGCGTTTCTTATCAGCCTTCTTGCGTGCAAGAAGATCAGGATCTGTTGTAAGCGGGGCGACTTGCGCCGCCCCCGCCTTCACGGATCCTTCATCCTGTTTCTTCTTTTCTTTTTTCTTTTTGTCCGCCATTATCCGGGGATCAGCCTCTCTCAGACAAAAGCGTAGATACTCTGTCTTCGAGGATCGATATGACATCATCCAGAGTCTTCTGACCCTCAAAGAAAGCCGGGATCTCTTCTCTGATGATGGCATTTACGGCACCGTTCTCAACGTACCAGCCGCTCAATCCGTTTACAAACGACTCGAAGTCTCCGACCACGGATTCATCCATCATATTGGGATTCACGCCGTACATTCTGAGTTCTGCATCGGTAAAATACTGCAGTCTCAACTCAGTCTGATGATTCTGTATCGCCACATAACCGGTTCCGACATCATCAAAGGCAGCTCTGCTGACAGGAACGCCGTTAGTATATCCATAGTATTCCTGTATATCATCTCCGAGAAGGATCGAAACGAATTCTCTGCATGCATCGGGACAATCGGTCTGTGCAGAGATAGCTACAGAATCCGAACTGCAGATGATGGGGCCTCTGCCGTCATATGTGGGGATACCCAGGAAGACCTTGCCCGTGCCTCCTACGCTGTTAAAGTAGGAAGCAACACTGGTAATACTCGTAAGAGTAGCTGCCTGATCGCCGGGCATAACGTATTCTTCATCATCGTCACTCTGAAGCTGTTCGTTAACATTAGCTACGGTATATTCGGCAAGAGCCCTGAATGCATCACAGTCATAGTGGGGAGCTCCGTCGTAGATCACAAGATCCTGCATGCAGCTCAGGGACTTCAGGAAGAAATTCATCTTGCCGTATCCGATAGGATCGGTACCGTTGCAGGGGCCGCTCACGAATGCGGCATACTCATCATAAGTAAATCCGAGCTGTCCGTCAGCAACATTCGATGCATCGGTAACGATACCCTGAACATTGAACGAAAGAGGGATCTGGAACAAATGCCCGTCATCGGTCGCTGCATCAAAGATATTCATGAAATAACCGGAATCATTGCAATTCTCGTTGACAAACGAGCTCATATCAAACAGATAGTTATCATTATTGAGCATCCCGTACTTTGTTCCGTTAACGATAATGTCGGGGCCCGTTCCGGACATGATATCCATGGCAAGCTGATTACCGAGGGTATTCGCCGCGGAATCCGCAAGCACATCCCGGTCTGCATCACCATCGCTGGTGTTCAACTGTGCCTGTACATAATCATCAAGACAATACGTGGTGTTAAGCTTGATAAAGTATTCCCCATTCGATTCATTAAATTCCCTTATAGCTTCGCAGAGAGGATAAGAATAACTCGTAACGGGAGCTACATCGATAATGGTCTTGCCGGCATTGGGATTCGTATCCTGCTTTTCAAAGATAAACAGGGTTGTAACAGAAGAATCCGGCTTGCTCAGATCAGAGAGATTGCCCGACAATATCGCGGCCTCGCCATCAACCAAAATGGGGGTCAGATTGCTGACATCATAAAGATTGACATTGGAATTGGCATAAAGGACCACGGGATCGATCGATGAATTTGCATAATTCAGGGAATAAAGACCGTCGGGACGCATAACCGCTGCACCGAGACCTTCCACCTCTACTATTCTTGACATGTCATTGGCAAGCCACGACAGATCACCTGAAGGCTGGCTTACGGTCATGGAAGAAAGATCGAGAAGTATGCAGACAGTGCCTGAGGCGCCGCTTGAAGAGCATATGATGAGTGCCGTGTTCTCATCAAGGCTGACTGCGGAATCGATGTTAAAAATGTCGACATTGGGTAAAGCCTCACGGAAATCGATCTCCGTGGCATTTCCGTTCTCGTCGATGACTTCGATAACATAAGAAGATACATCTCCGGAGAACCAGAATTTTCTTATCGTATAGTTTCCGATCTGTATCATGCCTTCATCACTTCCGCCCTGAGAGGTGAGCCTGTCGGCATATTCTTCCGGCGCAACTTCCGTAAACTCAGTAACGTTACCCGTGGCAAGATCGACCGTCGCACTATAAACGGAACCTGCGCCTGACATGGAGTAGATCTGAGCTTTGACGATATACTGATCGCCCCTTCTCGTCAGGTCGCTGAAATAAACGCTGTCTCCGTCGTTTCTCTGAATACTGTTGATAACTTCACTCAGATCGACGGACATTGTGCGGTTTCCGTTGATGTCATACGCATCAATAAAATTGACCTCATACGGAGTTATGTCATCAGTCGCATAGTCAAAGTCCCGGGGAAGCTTACGCTGGCCTGACCTCCTGTAGATAAAATCCCCGTTATACATTCCGACATAACTGTTATATATATAGTCATATTCTTCGGTATCAATATCCGTACCGATCTCAACCTTGGTCACGCTGTACCACGGATCATCTGCAGATATGGAATCTCCTTTGCCCGACTTCTTTGAACAAGCCGTAAAAGCAGAAGAGAGCAAAGTCACCGCCAGCGCCGATGCAATGATTTTCTTGGCTTTCATAATTTTTCTCCTTAATTAGTGACAAGGATTACATCTGTAACATTGTTACAAATTCTTGATTAATATATATTTAACTTCTCTTTAAGTCAAAAGTAAAGGTGCGCGTTTTACGGCCGCTGTAACAAGCACAGAAGCCTTATCCCCGGATCTTCTCATCAATATCCGCCCGTTGTCGGATGCAAGGCATGCCGCGGCAGTGCAGAAATCCGCCCCCATGCGTTCATTGGAGAATCCGATGTTAAGAGGGACTTTTACCGCCTTGATAAGCCTTGAGTCAAAGAATGTGACATAGCAGTCAAGGTCGCGGGCCAAAGCATTTACCGCCGCGTTATCCTTGATGAGGGCGGATGAGGCGACCGTGATAACTGCACGTCTGTCTATGCCGTGACTTGCAAGTGTATCCTTAAATACGGACACGGCATAATCCGGATCGCATCTGGAGGCAACTTCGACTCCTGCCGTTACGATCCTCGGGATGAGCAGAAGGACCTTCCCGTTCTTAGGACACTCCTCCAGCAGCGAAAAGGTTATGAATACCGAATACCTGTCCTCCTCGTTCACGGCCTTATATGCCTGATTGAGTTCGTTACGCTGATTGGACTGGAACAGGAAAGTCTTATAGCTGAGCACATCGAGCACAGGTTCACGCATCTCAAGGGGCAGGTCGCTGTAGACATCGACCGTTCCGCCGTCTTTTATGTATGATGCGATCTCGCTCAACAGTTCATCATCATCTGCCGTCATATTGTAATCCGAGACAAAGTGCATGATGTCGGGAGCGATGTCTTTGCGGTCATCCTCTCCTGATAAGGGAGTGCTTCCGAGCGCCTCCGTAACCTTGCCGAGGATCTGATAGGTGTTATAGCCTGCGGTCCTCAGGATGCCGGCATAACGCCCGTCCGGGGTTACATTAAGTATCGGATATCTGATATCTGCAGGATACAGTCTCTCGAGCAGGAGCTTGATGCATATCTCCTGAGGGAGGATCAGGACTATCGCGGCATCAGCCCTCCGGGCGCTCAGCTCAGGCCCGCTGCCTGTCACAAAAGACTCGATGTCCTCTATCCATTCGCCTTCCGCCGCGGCGAGAAGTTTTTGGCCGGTGATCCTGCTTTTCGCAGAGCGTGCATAACAATAAAGATACATAAGCGTGATCCTCCGTAAAACAGTTTACCATTATTTTTTGATTTCTTTGATAAGATATAAAAAACATAAAAGCGAGGAACAAAAATGAAGATAATCATCACAGACGGATCGGCAGCAAACCCGGGAGACCTTGACTGGAAGCCTTTTGAAGAATTAGGAGAGGTGACGGCATACGACCTGACGCCCGTTTCCGAGATAACGGAAAGAGTAAAAGGAGCACAGGCAGTCATTACCAACAAGACGCCGTTTACGGAGGAGATCCTGGATAAGCTCCCCGATCTTAAGTACATCGGAGTCCTTGCGACGGGATTCAACGTGATCGATCTTGAGGCCTGCAGCAAACGCGGCATAGTTGTTACGAATGTCCCCGAATACGGAACATTTGCAACAGCTCAGATGACGATCGCCCTGCTCCTCGAACTTGCGGACAGGATCGGGCTTCACGATGCATCGGTAAAAAGCGGCGATTGGGTAAGATCGGAACAGTTCTGCTACTGGAAGGAGCCCCTGACGGAACTCGCAGGAAAGACGATCGCGGTAGTGGGAACCGGCAAGATCGGATCAAGGGTAGCGATAATAGCGGAGGCTCTCGGAATGAAGGTTCTCCCCGTTCCTCACAGGATCACTTCCCCTTCCTCCGAATACACGTTCGATGATGCGGTAAAGATCGCAGACGTGATAACGCTCCACTGTCCGCTCACTCCCGAGACGAAGAACATCATAAACAAAGATGTGCTTGCAGGATGCAGGGACGGGGTCATCATTATAAATGCAGCAAGAGGACCGCTCGTCAGCGAGGAGGACATGGCTGAGGCATTAAGATCCGGAAAGGTATCAGGGTTTGCATGCGACGTTGTATCCGTCGAACCCATGAAGGCAGACAACCCGCTGCTTTCCGCTCCGAACACGGTGATAACGCCTCATATCGCTTGGGCGCCGAAGGAAACACGCGCACGCCTTATCCAAGCTGCCGCGGACAATCTTGCGGGGTTCGCGGAAGGAAGGACCGGCGCATCTATTAACCAGGTAAATTGAATTCTCCCAAAACTATTGAAGGCATCCCGATTTGTTGTTCGGGATGCCCTCAACATGGAATAAGGGATAGATATAGAAAATTGTCTTTTTCAATATCGGAGTTGCCTCCGATAAGTGAATAATAACAAGTTATCAGCCAATAATCAACGACAAAATTAATAAAATTTCCGTGACCTTAAGCCTGCACGTCAGTCATCTCTTACAAGGGCCTGAACGATGAGTCCGATAACCGTAAGAACCGCGAACAGCTCAAGGAAAAATGCCATCCTTATGGTGTCCGGAGTGCCGATCGTAAAGAAGACGTTGTGGACCGGCATCGCGATCTTCTCGGCCCATCCCATGCCGGAAAAAAGATGAGATGCTGCATAACCCGCGATCCTCGCACCGACGAGCGCCGTGAAGATTATCATGGGCCATCTCTGGAAATTGACTGCGAGCACACCGAGAACGGCACCAAGGATCAATCCGATAAACCATCCCATGAGAGATGAGATGGTGCTCTGTCCCATAAGAACCTGCATCCCCGCAGAGAACATGAATCCTGCTCCGACGGCGCCTGCTACAGCGCCCATTATCTGATACAGGAAGATGCCGAGTGCAGCGCCCGCTATTACGAATACAGCGAGTATGAAAGATCCTCCCGCGCTCGTATCCATATCGTGGAAGATGCCCTCACCTGCAAGATTGCCGAGGAAATAAGAACTAACGATCTTCCCCAGAAAATAACCGCCGACTGCATTCATTATTATGACTGCATAGCGGTATATGTTTATTCCGAAGAATCCGACGGCAAGACCTAATATCATGATAACGCCCATGATGATCGTATCAATACTCATAATCATTTCCTTTCAGACAGTTATTCAAGATCTGTCGTATCTGTTCTTTTGTGTTTGCCCGGCAAAGCGAGACCTTGAGCGCGGATGCGCCCGGAAAACCTTTTATGTACCGGGGCATGACACTCCTCATCTCGAGGACCGCCATCTTCTCGCCGATAAGCTCTGCTCTGCCGTCAAGCTCTCTTAAGAGCATATCACACTTCTGTTCAACTGTGATATTCCGGCTGATATTTTTCGTTCCGTTAGCAAGATATTCCTTGACTTCAGAAAACAGCCACGGGTTTCCGCAGGCAGCTCTGCCTATCATTACCCCGTCCGCACCGGTGACATCCAGGATCTTCCTCGCAGACGGACCGTCTGTCACGTCACCGTTCGCAAAGAAATAGACTCCGGTCCCCTCCGTCTTCTCTCTCATCTTCCCTATCGTCTGCCAGTCTGCGTTCCCCGAATACATCTGTCTTGCCGTTCTCCCGTGGACACAGATCGCCTGCGCTCCGCTTCGGGCGAGCATATATGCGAATTCGGGACCGGAATGATCGTCCCCGTCAAAGCCGGTGCGGGTCTTTACCGTCAGCACTTTTCCCAACGATTCCGCTGTCCTGCGGGCCTTATTTACAATATCACATGCAATATCCGGTGTCTTCATGAGCGCAGACCCCGCCCCGGTCTTTACGACCCTCGGTACAGGACAGCCCATGTTGATATCAAACACATCGACATCGCGGAGTCTGTCGTCATCACAAATGATCTTCATCGCCTCCGTGAAATCTTCGGGATCATTTCCGAACAGCTGTATGGCGGTAACACCCTCATGCTCAGGATCGATCGCCATGAAACGGTAGCTTTTCGCGACGCCGTTATATACGATGGAACGCGCGGAGGTCAGTTCCGTAGGAGCGTAGTCGCATCCCATCCCGTGACAGATCGCCCGGAAGGCCGGATTGGAGAACCCTGCCATGGGCGAGAGCGCAACGAGAGGAGCGTCAGTATCAAATAAGTCCGAAAAACTGAGACTCATATGCTTTTACCGCGAGGATCCCGAGCCCCGTCCCCAATACCATCGAAAAGAATACATCCGTAAAGAAATGCACGCGCAGATACAGCCTGGACAGCGCGATCAGGCAGGCATATCCGATCGCAAGAAATCCCATATTCCTGTTCATCGTCGTAATGACCGTCGCTGCGGCAAACGAACTCAAGGTGTGCCCGGAAGGGAACGAATAATCCCACGGCTGTTTGATAAGAAGTTTATAGTTTTTGTGGAAGAACGGCCTGTTCCTCCTGACTACGTTCTTGATGATGAGATTGCCGATAGTTATGCACATCAGCAAAGCGATCAGCATGCTGTATCCCGCGCTTCTGCGCGCCCCCTCCTGCACCATGAGCACGAGCGCCGTGAATATCCAGATAAGACCGTAATTGCCCGTAGATGTCACCGTGACCATGAGATGATCCATGAAAGGGGAATAAAGGTAATCGTGAAGCCTTTTGAGGTTCCTAAGCTCGAATTGGCAGAAACGGCCGATCTGTTTATCGGTCTCGTTCTCTATCTGCCTTGCGATATGCTGTCCCTGCTCTATTATTACCCTTCTCATAGGTTGAATTGTAACACACGCCCTGCGCGAAAAGGCATAATTTTCATACATTTGACACTTGTAAATACCGGACGCGCGCGTGAAAATATTAGCCGTAGCTAATCAGGAGATTGTTTTTTATGGAAGATTGTCTTGTTTATTTTTTTACGGGCTTTCTCGATGCGGGAAAGACATCCGTCATAGGTGAATGGGCATCATCGGACAGCTTCAGAGGAAGAAAGATCGTGATCCTCTCCACAGAAGACGGTGATGTCGAATATGATGATATCAAATTCCCGGAACAGCCGGTGATCATATCCAAGGAGACGGATGAGATCAGCCGCGACCTCATGTTCGCGATCGAAAGCGAGCACAAGCCCGACGTGCTCTTTATAGAGTGGAACGGATCTGTATCCCCCGGCAAGTTCTTCGATGAGATCGATGTGCCGGAAAGGTGGGCGCTCGCAGCTGCCGTTGTCGTTATCGATGCAACAACATACAGCGAATACTACAGAAACATGCAGACTTTCTTTGCGGATTACTACCGCTACTGCGACACCGCGATCTTTAACCGTGTCGATCCTGAAGTGAACAACATCCCGAAGCTTCGAGGCTCCGTCAAATCCGTCAACCCCGGAGTAAACCTGACATTCCTCGACAAAGACGACAATCTCATCGACATCGGAAATTACCTGCCTTATGACCTTACTAAGGAAGTGTGTGAGATCAGTCCCGATGACTTCGGTCTGTTCTGGACCGACGCGCTGGACAATGCCGCAAGATATAACGGCAAAATGGTAAAGCTCACGGGGCAGGCAGCTATCTTCCGCGAATTGAAGGGCAAGGCATTTGCGCTTCAAAGACAGGCATATACCTGCTGCGCCGCGGATATGGGACAGATCAACCTTCTGTGTTTCTATGATATAAAGCCCGGATTCCCCGCCGGACAATGGATAAACGTCACCGGAAGGATAAGATACTTTGAGGACAGCCAGAACGGTCAGAAGATCGATGTCCCCTGTCTAGATGTTAAGGACTACGCCGTAACGAGCGTACCCGCCAACGAGATAATCTATTTCAGTTAAAACACTGCTGCAGAAAGAAGGTAAGAATATGGCAACAAAAGTAGATGTATTTTCAGGATTCCTGGGAGCCGGAAAGACCACGCTCATTAAGAAGCTCATTTCCGACGGTTATGACAAACAGAAGATCGTGCTGATCGAGAACGAATTCGGTCAGATCGGCATCGACGGCGGATTCTTAAAGGAATCCGGTATCGAGATCACTGAGATGAATTCCGGATGTATCTGCTGTTCTCTGGTAGGCGACTTCGGCACCGCGTTGAAGGATGTCATCGACCGTTTCCACCCCGACCGTATAGTTATCGAACCCTCGGGCGTAGGCAAGCTCTCCGACGTGGTCGCCGCGATCAAAAAGGTGGAGGATACCGAGATCTGCGGAACTGTCACTGTCATCGATGCTTCAAAGTGCAAGGTGTACCTTAAGAACTTTGCGGAATTCTATGAGAACCAGATTAAGTATGCGGGAACAATAATCCTCTCGAGGACATCCGATATCAAGCAGGAGAAACTTGATAAGGCTGTTGAACTCATAAAGGAGATCAACGATCATTCACAGATCATAACAACGCCCTGGGAACAGCTGTCCGGAGCGCAGATCCTCTCTGCGATCGAGAATCCTCTTACAGCTGCGGACATGGCGGCTGCGCTCGCAGAGGCCGAAGCACACGAGCATCACCACCACGACCACGATGACCATGATGAGCATGATGAGCACGAACATCACCACGACCACCATCATGATGACGACGATGATCACGATCATGAGCATGACCACGATCATGAACACGATGAAAACTGCAGCTGCGGCTGTTGTGACCATGATCACGATCATCACCATCACGCTGACGAGATCTTCGATTCGATCGGATTCGAGACATCGAGAAAGTTCACACAGGACGGCATCAGGGATGCTCTTGCCGCTCTCGATGAGAACTCCAGATTCGGCACGATCCTCCGCGCCAAGGGAATCGTCGCGGGCGAAGACGGACAGTGGATCCACTTCGATTATGTTCCGGGCGAGGCAGATGTCAGGACCGGAGCTGCGGATGTCACCGGCAAGCTCTGTGTCATCGGTTCAGGAGTCAACAAAGCAGCAGTCGAAGAACTCTTCGGCCTTTGATCACATTCCGGTCACTTTACGGCTGCCCTCCGGGGCAGTCTTTTTATGCGACAATATGATACAATGAACCGATGAAAGTCTCGGATTACATAGTAAGTTTTCTGGAAGAGCGTGAGATCACCGACGTCTTCGGATATCCCGGGGGCATGGTGACGCATCTTATGGACTCATTATCCGGATCCCGTGTCAGATCCCACCTGACCTATCACGAACAGGGAGCGGCATTTGCAGCCTGTGGATGGGCGCAGGAGAGCGGAAAGACCGGCGTCGCCTACGCGACGAGCGGTCCCGGCGCGACCAATCTTCTTACCGGAATCTGCAACGCATACTTTGACTCGATACCGGTCCTGTTTATCACGGGGCAGGTCAACACCTTTGAATCAAAAGACGGTCTAGGCGTAAGGCAGAGAGGATTCCAGGAAACGGATATCGTCGCAATGGCAAAGCCTGTTACAAAGTACGCGCGCAAGATCTTATCTGCGGACGATATAAAGTCCGAACTCGAGGCCGCTTTCCACATTGCGCAGGACGGGCGAAAAGGCCCTGTCCTTCTTGATATCCCGATGAACATCATGAGGGCCGAGATCGACCCCGATAAGCTTCCGGGGTTTGTTCCGCAGAAGGTCACATATGACAGATCGTTTGAGCCGCTCACCGAGGCGCTTGCCGGCGCTTCCCGCCCGGTGATCCTCGCAGGTTCGGGTATAAAGACGGCAGGAGCCGCGGGGAAGTTTAATGAGGTCGTAAAAAAGCTTCACATTCCCGTTGTGACCACGATGCTCGCCGTTGATATCACGGAGGAGTCATTCGGATTCATCGGCGCATACGGCGCAAGAACGGCAAATTTCATAGCGGCAAAGAGCGACCTCGTAATAAGTCTCGGGGCAAGACTCGATGTAAGGCAGGTCGGCGCCCTAAGGGATAACTTCGCTCCCGGAGCAAAGATCGTCCGGGTGGACATAGATAAGGGCGAACTCGGGTTTAAAGCGCACAATGATGAGATCGGGATCAATGCCGATGTATCAGATGTGCTTGAAGCAATGGGAACTGCCCGGACCCGAGATCTTACCGCCTGGAACAGCGTATGTCTGAAGATAAGGGATGAACTTAAGGATATCGATGACAGACTGCCTAACGGATTTGTAAAGCGCATAAGCGAAGTGATCCCCGAAAGCTCTGTGATAACTACCGATGTAGGCCAGAATCAGGTCTGGGTCGCACAATCGTTTAACATAAAGAAAGATCAGCGGATCTTTTTCTCGGGAGGTCACGGCGCGATGGGATATTCCCTGCCGGCAGCGATAGGCTGCGCAGTCGCATCGGCCGGAAAGAACGTCTACGCTTTCACGGGAGACGGCGGGATACAGATGAATATCCAGGAGCTCCAGACGCTTGCAAGGGAGAACCTTCCGGTTAAGATCATCCTGCTCAACAACTCATCTCTCGGCATGATCCGCCACTTCCAGGAAATGTATTTTAACGATAATTACACACAGACGGTACCCGAAGGCGGGTATACGGTGCCGGACTTCGGAGCAGTGGCAACGGCTTATAAGATCCCTTATACGCTTGTGACAGAGCCCGGAGATATCAATGATGAGCTTTTCGCGAAGGAAGGGCCGCAGTTTATAGAAGTCCGTATAAGCGAACCTACATACGTATTCCCGAAGCTCGAATTCGGCAAACCCAATCAGGACCAGGAGCCGCTGCTCGACAGAGAGACATACGCGCGGATCATGGATCTGTAACGACTGAAATCATATCCGGTCCTGTGATCACATCAAACTGTGCACATCATCGAGAGCCTGCATGAGAGGCATGAGAGAAGTAAAAGAACCCGGATTGTTCGACATAACGACAACAAGGTAAGGACCGTTGTCGGAATAAACGATTCCCGCATCTGCAGCCGCACTTAATTCCGGCCTGTCTTCCATTGCATACCAGCCGCCCTTGGATCTGGTCACATACAGATCGCCCAAAGCCTCGTGTATAAGCGAATAATTAGGAGTCTCGTACCATGATCCAATCTGACGGCCATATTCGCCTGATTCGAAGAATTCATAATTCCTGTACCACAGTTCCCCGAGTTCCCTTGCCGTAAACGCGGCGTATCTGTGGGATACACGCGCGGGATCGACACCGCACTCCATCGCCCACTGCCGTAAATACTGCGCACCGTATGTATGGTTAAGAGTATCATATGCATCATTATCCGAATATATAACTGTGTTGGTCATAAGATTCTGCAACGCAGGAACCTGATCGGGGGCATAACACGCAAGACTTGCCACAAAGGGACCCTTTATCGTACTGGCACCGTAAAAACGGCGGTCGATATTATACGCGATCCCCTCTCCCGTAGAGATATCGATCAGAAGAAAGCCGTATTCACATCTTGCGTTAAGCGCTGCCATAGCGGAGCAAAGAGAGTCGAGAGCGCCTTCTGAAGGGTTAAATCCGCCGAGCAATGCCAAATCATTTCCACCCGGGACGAGCGAGATGAATTCATACATGTTTGAAGGGATCGAGCCCCTTGCTATGCCATATGAATCACAGATGCTTCCGAACTCATCGGAAGCGACAAAACCTCCAAGAACGAAGGTCCTCGGAGTACCGTCTCCGAGACGGTCTGACCAGTACAACAGGCCCGTAGGATCAGCTTCCCTTCCGAGCATCACCTGATACAGATCATTAACATAATCCTCATTGCTTTTGTCCGCTTCTTCATATTCATCACTTCCGAAAAAACCTAAGGCCACCGATGCTCCGGTCTGTTCTCCGCTAAGCAGTTGTCCGGTCCAGTACTCAAGTCCTATTGGATCTGCATCTCTTCCGAGGACCAATTCATACATGCGCTGCACGAATCCTTCGACATACTCTTCACGGGTCTGCGCATTTAAGTGACCGCAGTAAAAAGCAGGCATTGCGGCAACCGCGAGCACAAACGATATGATCTTCTCAACAAATATCTTCCTCATGATGTTCATTGTATCACAACGCAGACAGACCGCAGGGTTATATGCTATTATTGTTGGCGTAGTATTACTTTCGGGGAAATCATCATGAAAGAAAATCCGTCGGCAAATATACTGAGGATAACATTCGCCGTGCTTGGCGCATTCCTGATATTTATCTTCACGGATGCGGCCCTGCTGGAATGCACGCTGCTGAACGACAGGTTTATTCATGATTTCCTTAACAGCAAAGACGTAAAGGAATACCTCATGGAAGTTACCGATGACTCCGGTCTTACTTTACACGACATCATGCGGGAAAGCGGGATCGAAGACGAACACAATGAGGAGATCTCAGAAGCTTTCCTCGATATCGGTCTTGAAGATATCACCGACCTCGTCCTTAACGGAGATACTTCGACCGATGAAGACAAGTGGGATGACTTCTTCGATGAATACGGAGATGAGATCTTCGAGAACATGCAGGGCAGTTCAGCCGACAGAAGGGAATTAGAGCGCGAGATGCTGAGCGAATACGAGGATGCTCTCGAGAAATACCTCGATGAATACGAGGATTCTGAAGCCTATGACTTCTTTAACAGTTTTAAGAAGTGGCACAACACTGCAAAGATGACCGCGGTCATAACAGGGACGATCATCATTGCGATGACAGTGGCACTGTTGGCGATCCACAGGAACAGATTCCTTCCGGTCCGCGCGATGGGGATATCTGCAACAGTCGCAGAAGGACTCAACCTTGCCGGGTGGGGTTTGATAGCATTCATATTCGATCTCATAAAAGAGGAAGCACGGCATGAGGAAGAGATAATACTCATTCTCCTCAACAGCATCGGCAAGCATCTGACCCTGATAATCGGGGTCGTGGCTGCTTCTTTCGCCGCCGGCATCGCGCTGATCGTTATCGGCGTTGTCGGATCTAAAAACTGTCAGAATACGGACGATCAGGATTACGAAGGGTGATCCCCTCTGTTACTGTTCCGTTTTAACGTCCTCAGACGGGATTCGCGTTGGCGATAAACATGCACTCGAAGTCGTTCATAAATGCCTCTGCATCGTCTGCCGAGGCAGATGTCTTATCGTCGCCCCAGATCTCGGTAGTGCTGTAATACCATTCGACCGCGCCGGAGGAATCATCCGTAAAATAAGTATCGATCAGTGTTATGACGCCGCTGCTGTATGCATAATGGGCATATGCCGTATAAGCTGCCCCTGATGATCCTAAGTTGTAGAAAGAACCGTCATCGGCAAGGTAATATGCATTGCGCGCGCCGCCCGCGATAAAATGCACAAGTTCTCCGTTTTCCACGGTGTAAGCATCATAGATCACCGGTTTATCGGGACCTACATCATTCATCTGGTTCTCATATATGATAAGTTCATCGACTCCGTTGCTGTCGATATCCACAGTTGAATAAAAAATCTGCGCATCTTCCGGAGCGATTATATAATCATACGAGACCTGCTCTGCAAGCTCCATTATCGCATTATCATCGGCATCGCCTGCTCGTACGGTACGAAGCCTGTCTATAAGACCGTCATATATGATGTTAACCTCGGAAGCAGGCTCGACAGAAGAACCGGCGGGTTCGGCGTCAGAAGCCGCCGATTCTTCTGTGGCAGTTTCCTCCGCCGTTTCTTCAATATCTTCGTCTGAACGGTCCTGTTCCTTTCCCGTCTGACAACCCGCGAGCAATGCCGCGCAAACTAATACTGCAATGACTTTTGATCTCTTCATATCCTTCTCCTGTTACATGGCTCCGAGCTTAATAATGCTGAGTTAATTATAAGTATTATGCCTGTTTTCACAAAGACTGTGGAGATTGTTATCAAAAAAGTGTAAAATATCTTTATTATTTGAACAGATCAAGGGAGGGCTCAGACCATGAAGTATATCGAATTCGGTAAAAATGACGTAAAGCTGTCGACTGTAGTCCTCGGCATGATGAGGATCTCGTCGTTGTCTCCCAAAGAAGTCGAGAAACTGATCGAGACCGCCCTTGACTCGGGGATCAATTCTTTCGATCTGGCTGACTGCTATGGCGACGGCCTTTGTGAACGCATCGTGGGCAAAGTGCTTTCAACGCGCCCCGACTTAAGAGACAGGATGTGGATACAGTCAAAATGCGGCATCAGGAACGAAGACGGGATAAAGTATTTTGATTTCTCCAAGGAGCATATCACAGAAGCGATAGACGGCATCCTTATGCGTCTCAACACGGACCATATTGATTCACTTCTCCTCCACCGTCCGGATACCCTGATGGAACCCGCTGAGATCAACGAAGCT
>JAFXPN010000019.1 GCA_017527865.1 Clostridiales bacterium | reverse complement strand
GCTCGGGTTCTGTGTTGTGACTGTTGTTATATCGTGCTTCAGATCGACGACTACTTCGGAACTTATATTCGCTGGTATGCTCGAGCAGTTAAGCGGTATATATATCGAGCAGGATCTGACGCCCGCGCTGGCTAAGCTTGTTTTCCCGCTGTTGATCTCGCTTATTATGATGCTCATTCTTGCGGGCCGTAAAGAGAATCCCGTATTTACACGTGTTATGACGGGGGCCCTTGCGATCGTAATCTGCGCGGAACTTGTCGCAGGCCAGGCCATACTCGTAAGATTCTACTCGGTCGACAATGCTCAGCATATCTCCGATTATACCGACCTCGAGCAGGACATCCTGCCGGACGGCGGTGAGGAGTTCTTCCGTATCGTACAGACGACTTACCACAGCAATCATCTCGGTGTGCCGCTGTCTTATAACGAAGCGATGGCATACGGCTTCAGTTCGGTGACTTCATTCGTGTCGGATCCTGACGAGAATGCCGTCATGTTCCTCGACCGCATGGGGTATCCCCAGTACAGCGAGACGATAACGGTAACGGCTTCGGATAATCTCGCGATCGACAGCCTTCTTGGGGTAAGATATATCCTGCTCGATTCGGAGGATACGAATAACGAAGGCCTCGTATATGTCGATGAGACAGACGGGTTCAAGACTTTGTATGAGAATCCTTTCGCGGTGCCCGCGGCATTCGTTCGTGACGGTGCCGGTGACTATGACAGCACAAGCGAAGTGTCGTTCGAGTATGTAAATGACATGTACAGATTCCTGTCCGGTATAGACCGCGATGTATTTATCCCGCTTGAGTACGAGGGTGAATATGAAGTTACAGCCGATCCTGATGCAGTGGTCTTTTGTGAGCTTATAACAGGCGGGGAGGTCGGCGCGACGATCTTCATGAACGGTGAAGAAGTATCGCGTTATTCCCAGTTCCTTGCGCCGGTGCAGATCAGAGTTCCTCTCGATGATGAAGGCAGGGCTGACGTGCAGCTTGTTTTCGACGGGGAAGAGCTTGACGTCACAGGAGCATCGTTCTACATTCTTGATCTTGACGCTCTTGCGCAAGTCACGGAGGCGATAAAGCAGCGCGGTGTGCAGCCTGAGATCAGTGACGGTCAGGTAAGCGCACAGGTTGAGGGACACGAGGGAGAGAGCCTTTTCATCTCTATCCCGGAAGAGAACGGATGGACCGTAATGCGTAACGGGCAGGAGATCACTCCTGATCTTATCGGCGGTGCTCTCATGTCGATACCGCTTGAGAACGGCAGTAATGATATAACGATGACATATAAGGTTCCGGGTAAGACTGCAGGAATCGTAACGAGCTTTGCAGGCGTACTGATGCTTGCATGTGCCATAGTCATGGAAAGACGTAAAGTGACGGGAGGACATTGATATGATACTCGGCGTTAATATTCAGAACTTCGATGTATTCGCTGACGACACGATCGGTCTGATGATCGGGGATTCCGCTCAGTATGCGGGGACCGCACCTTCGGAACGCGGGATAAGGCTTCGCAATTTAAATGCTCTCATAGGTCGAAATAACACGGGCAAGAGCGCATTCATACGCGCGCTGTCCTTCGTGAAAAGATGTATCCTCACAGACGTCGGCAAGGCATCGACAACCGATGACCGTCCGGGTTTTATGAACCTTCTTGTTGATAAAGAGAAGCCCGCTTCTTTCAGGATCTTCTTCAGGATAATGGATCCCGTTACGAAGAAGTCGGATTTTCTTCAGTATGAATTGACGATCGGTCCGAGTGCTCAGGGAAGTCCTTTGATCGAGAATGAGACTCTTCTTACTTCGGTGAAGAAAGAGGACGGAAGTATCGTGGTCGAAGAGGTCTTCACGAATTCTTCGGAGGCGAGAGTCGTAAGCGATGACAGGATCACCGCATTAAGCGTGCTCGGCAGACTTAACGGAAGCGATGAACCGATCAAGTTGTTGTTCAATGAGATCAACGGCTGGTTCTTCTGCGCATTCTCCGCGGAGGAGGCATCGGATTATTATGCGGCGGGCAATGCTCCCGGCGGACACAAGCATCTTAATTCCGAAGGAAGCAACGTCGGCAACGTTCTGGATTATATAAAGTCACTGGGCGACGATACTTACAATCAGCTCATGGATGAGATCAACAGCAAGATCCCGACTCTGCGAAAGAAGAGAAAGAATCTTCCGACGAACCTTCAGGGTTCTCCCGAGAAGCTGTTCAAGTATCTTTTGCTGTTAAGAGATCCGGATCCCAAGTCGACGATCTTCATCGAGACGCCGGACCGCGATCTGTATCACGACATGGTAGATGTTCTCGCGGATGATATGCGTGAGTTCACATTAAGACACCCGTACTCTCAGATTATCTTCTCGACGCATAATCCTTATATCGTCGAGACGATGTCGCCGAAGGAGATATGGGTATTCTCGAGAGAGGATGAAGAGGACTACGAGAGCGCGGATGTACAGATCCGCTGCGCAGGTTCCGACCCTGTGGTAATGGCTCTGACCGAGCAGGGCGTAGGCATGGGAGCTATCTGGTACGGTGGTCACCTCGACCAGGGCTCGAGCGAATATGATGACGAAGGCATGAATAATGCACATTGAGATACTGACAGAAGACAGATCCGGCGCAGTGGTTGTTGAGCGCCTTGTAACGCGGCTTATCGTGGAAGAGCATGCGGACGCAGAAGTTGCCGTGCGTCCTCACAGGGGATGCGGCAGCCTTCCGAAAGACTGGGACACGCGTCCCGTAAAATTCGCAAGCTCGCTTCTCGATCTGCTGCCTGCCAAGTGCCGTGCCTATAACAAGGTCTACGGCAATACCGATACGATCCTTGTGGTAATAATGGATTCCGATGCGAACGACCCGGATGAGCTTCGTCAGGAGCTCTACCGCGTATGCAAGAAATATGCACGCGACATAAGATCCGTTATCGGACTTTGCACGGAGGAAGTCGAGGCATGGCTCTTAGGCGACATCTACGCTGTTCTCAAGGCGTATCCCGACGCCGATCTTAAGGCATATCAGGAATATGTTCAGGACAGTATCTGCGGGACCTGGGAGATGCTGTGCCGCGTGACTTTCCCTGATAATTACGAAGACATAATCGAGATCGGGTATCCGGCTATCGGTCACTATAAGGCAAGATGGGCGGAAGTGATCTCGCCTTACATGGAGCCCGGCAACAACGTCTCGCCGAGTTTCCAGACGTTTAAGAATGCACTTCTGGCCGCGATGAGAAATTCCGTGCCGATCCCCGATATGCCGCGTCCCGGCGTCCGCCGCATCTCATTCTGATGCATATCTACGTTCACATTCCTTTCTGCGCCCGTAAATGCCCTTACTGCGGCTTCTATTCCGTCGCGCATTGTAATGAGGCGGCAGGGTACTTTAAGGCTCTGGATAAGGAGATATTAGAGCAGCCTGTCATCTGTTCTGCCGAGGCGGAAGGCGATGTTGAGACGGTTTATTTCGGCGGGGGTACGCCTTCCTTTGTCGATGCGTCTTATGTCTGCAATGCCTTCCGTAAGATAAGACATCTGTTCAGCTTAGAAGAGGGCGAGTTCACTATCGAGGTCAACCCCAACTCCTTTGATGCGGACAAAGCCCGCAAGTACCGCGAGGCAGGCTTCAACAGGATCTCCATCGGAGTGCAGTCGCTTCATGACGACGTGCTTCAGACTTTGGGCAGACTTCATGACAGACAGGAAGCGCTGGATGCGATCGAATGTGCGAAAAGCGCGGGATTCACGAACATCTCTTGCGACCTGATACTCGGCGTGCCGGGGCAGAGGGAAGAGGATCTTTACGAAGACGCACAGATCTTAATTGACGCGGGGGCGAAGCACATCAGCATGTACTCGCTCATGATCGAGGAAGGAACTGTTTTCGAGCAAAGGTACGGGGACAGGCTGGACGAGTATGTCGACCCGGATCTCGAGCGAAGGATGTACCACGGGCTGCGTTCTTTTCTTGAAAGCCGCGGGCTCATCCCGTATGAGATATCGAACTGCGCTTTCCCGGGGTATGAGAGCAGGCATAACCTGTCGTACTGGCAGGGACGCGAGTATTATGCTTTCGGGGCTGGGGCGCACGGTTATCTTAATTCGGAAAGGTTCGCGCATCCCGAGGATATCGGTGAGTATATAAAGGACCCGATGAAGCGCATTACGGAAGAGGTTCTTACTGAAGAAGACAAGCGTAAAGAGAAGTGTATGCTCGCTTTAAGGACGAGTGCGGGAATTTGCCGCGAGTCAGCAAAGCAATATGATGCTATAATAAGCAAAAATATGGAATTGGGATATCTTGAGGAATGCAATACTGGGTTCAGGCTGACTTCTAAAGGCTTGGACTTCGCCAATCAGGTGTTTATGGACTTTGTCTGAAATGACAAAGATAATTAATGTTGTTTTTTGAGGTCTTCCATTATATTATTACCTATCATTGAGGTGTGAATGGAAAAACTTAGTGTTAAGAAGCCTTTTACCATCCTTGTAGCAGTAATTGCCGTTATTGCTCTAGGAGCCGTGTCGCTCACGCGACTCCCGCTTGATCTCCTTCCTGAGATCAGCCTCCCTTATCTTATCGTAATTACGGCTTATCCCGGCGCGAGCCCGGAGAAGATAGAAGAGCAGGTAACCAAGCCTATCGAGAATTCCCTCGGAACCATAAGCGGTGTAGAGAATGTCTCTTCCACAAGTTCAGACAG
>JAFXPN010000018.1 GCA_017527865.1 Clostridiales bacterium | reverse complement strand
AGCAGGCCGAACGGCGATACAGACCCGGGTCTGATCTTCAGCTTCTCCATAAGCGCTTCCTCGCTCCCGAACGACAGCGGCCTTAACCCGTGCTCTTTGCGAAAAGCTTTAAGATCCACCCTCTTATCGCCTCTTACCGTTATGAGGTAATACCCGCGCTTCTTATCATCCCTCACGAAAAGGTTCTTCGCATCAGCCTCAGGATACGGCAGTTGTGTTCCGTGATCTTCGCCCATATGAAAGACCGCAGGATGCTCGACCGCCTCAAATTCTATATTATGCGACTTTAAAAGATCATATACCCCGTTCTTATCCATAACTGGATGTTCTCCTCTATATATCTATTGGCAGCTCTCCCAATTCCCCCGCAAACTCAGGAGCGTCCTTGTGCACCACAAACCGTCTTGCAATTGCACCAACCATGACACAGATGAGTTCGCGAATGGTCGAATAATCGGGACGATAATTCTTATCTCCCGACAGAAATATGATATCACGATTTATATAAAGCCCTGAACTTATGTAATTCTCGAATTTCTCCGCATTGTCTCCCACATAAGAATGATCCTTTAATGCACCGAGGAATTCCATGAATCCGCAGCGCCGGTATTCCGGCATATTGATCGCAAAATCAGGCGAAACAGGGCCTTTCTGCAGATCAAGTCTTGTATCATACTTAAACTCAAGATGCATATCATCAATGATCGAAGCAATGACGGTCTCAAATTGAGAACGCATGATAATCCCTTTATACATAAAAGGATTCTTTATCTTCTTTCTGTTTTGGTTATTCTGCAAATGATCCCACAGATCAGGATTGAAATCCGGCTGTGCCGGTTTCAATATCCTATAGGCAGATGCTTCTTGTTCAAGCGATCCCTTGCATTCTTTCTTCCAATCGCTTTTAAGTATCTTTAATTGTTCTTTCAGAGTTTCCCTTTCAACCGCTATCCGTACCCATTGTTCCCACTGTGGATTCTTATCGGAGATCCTCCGTCTCTTATACTCCCCTGTAGACTGGTCAATCACATAATGTGCTATTTCCGTCTTTTCTCCCCGATGGGAAATTGTCGCGATCGGTAATTGATCCAACCGCTCGTTCAAATAGATATAGCGACCAATGTTTGTCCATACGCGGCTTCTATGGACAGTAAATGGTTAGGTAATTGAATTTACCGGCCCAGTTTTTGTCCATACGATGTGGCCGGCACTGCGTATAACGGATCTGCCTGCCTCTGTTAAACCAAAAGAGCATGCCGATCGGCATGCTCTTTTGTAACACTGTTAAATATCTCGTTTATTACCTGATACGCTCCATTATATCGTTGAATATGGCGATCGAATTCGCCTCCATCGAGTCTCCCTCTACCTTTGCATAGAAATGCTTCCTGAACACTACATCTATGAGACCGTGCAGAGGAGTATATTCAACATCCTGAAAATTGCCGTGAACCAATATATAATCAGGATCACCTGCCAGGCTGACGAGAGTTTCCGCGGTTTCCACGATATTCTTCTCGATCCCTACAAGTCCGTTAGTATCAAACAAAGAAGGCTCGCCGCTTACGATGACGATAACGGTATGAAGACCGTCAAGCTTGGATCTTAAGGAATAGCACAGTTCCCTGCGCTCGTCCGAAGAACCGCCCTCTACGATTATCAGCTTGGTTGTTGAAGGCAGTGTATTCTCAGGATCATCGATAAATGTCTGAAGCTTCGCGGCATTTGAAGGATCCCAGTGCAGCGCGGCACGCTCAGCAAAATAGTTCAATACTTCTCTGCCTTTTCCGATCATAAACGGTCCTCCGAGAAAACATTATTTATAGATAATATCACAAAACAGTATATAAATCATTATTCCGTGCGAAGCGCGGTAACAGGATCCTGCTTGGCAGCCTTCGATGACGGGATCAGGCCGCCGATGACGGTAAGGATCACGGACAGGGCCACAAGGCCCGCGCTCTCGGGTATCGTAAGATATGCATTAAGTATCTCTATGCCGGTCACATGGCGCATTATGATATTGGCAGGGATAAGAAGGAGCAGCGATATAGTGACGCCGAGAAAACCCGCCAAAAAACCGGTTATCAGCGTCTCGGCATTGAATACCTGGCTGATATTGTGCTTTGACGCGCCCATCGCGCGGAGAATGCCGATCTCTTTGCGGCGTTCGAGAACGCTTATATACGTGATGACTCCGATCATGATCGAGGAAACCACGAGAGATATGGATACAAACGCCACCAAAACATAGCTTATGGCATCTACTATCTTGGTCACGGAGCTCATCATCGTGCCCACAAGGTCGGTATAGGATATCTTCTCCCCTTCGGGCGCCTGCGCATTGTATTCGTCAATGATCCCCGATATCGTATTCTTGGCGTCAAAGTCATTGGGATAGATAGTAATAGAATTAAGGTTGTCCACATCCACATAACCGAATGCCGCGAGATTATTGGCAGCGGAAGTCATCTCGCCGCTCATAAGCTGGGTAAACATAGTCTGCATCTGAGTCTCGTCGTAATTGATCTCGAATGCCGACGCGAATACCTCTTCGTCTATCGATATCGCATCTCCCATATTGCCCATGGCCTCTGCCATCGCGCCCGATATCTGTTCCGATAAAGCCTCACCTATCCTCGCTGTCACCCGGTTCATTGCAGCATTGAGAGATGTATTGAGTCTGTCCGTATAAGGCGCCATACCCTGCTCCAGCTGTTCCCTGAAAGATTCCATGTCAATGGCCTGCGCGATACCGTCGCTTATGAGCTGCTGTGTAGACTCGGAATTCATATATTCCTCAAACGAACCCCTTATCGATTCGGCATCCGGCAATCCGTTGGCTGCGGCATATTCACCGTATCCGGCCATTATCGCATCGGTGAACGCTGCCATGGCCTCAGGAGGTATCATTCCGTTCTCATCCCTCTGCGCCGCCAGGATCATAGCCTGCGAAGCAAGAAGCTGCTGTCCCTCCGGAGAATTGAAATACTGATTAAGAGCATCCGGATAATTCGAATAATCCGAGGACGGATCCTGCGCCGCATATTCGGAATACCCCTCGATAACCTCTGTCATAAGGTTTCTTAAAACTTCCTCGTCAACCTCCACATCGATGGAATCCACTATGTTTCTTATATCTTCTTCCGTAAGTTCCGGTATCGCTTCCTCAAAGACTCCGGTAAGATCGATCCCTGACAGGTCGATGTCCGAGAATGCCGAAGCATCTATGCTCATCGCATCGGCATCGAAAATAAACGCGTCACCGATCACATCCTGGTTTATGGTAAATAACGAGCTCATATCGATCCCGTAATCTTCCTCGTCAAATCGTTCACCCGTAAGCACATTGACGTCCATATCCGCGAGCTGATCACGGACTATATCGGATGCAGCCGCCTCTGCCATAAGCTCCTCGATCAGATCCGCATGAAAATAGATGCCGTTCTGCAGCATAAAGATATCGGCATCGGGCGAAGGCTCTACAACACCGACGACAGTAAGATCGTGTCCTTCGCTCATGACAATATCGTAGATATAATCCTTATCCTCCGACCTGTCGGCATAGAACCCGAGGGAATCATCATATTCATAGTAATGACAGGCGCAGAGCACCTTAAACGTATGACCCAGGAAATCATCATAATCCCATGTAACAGACTCAGAATCACTCACCGTGCTTCCTCCGTTGACGAAGTTATCAACAAGTTCGACCAGTTCATCATGATCCCTCAGATCAAAGGTATAGATCACAAAGTCTGAGGTCGAACCGTTATCCGACAGGACGAGCACACACTCATCCGCCGCCTCGGGCCATCTGCCGGCAACTACTTCATACTGATTCTCGTAAAGCGAAGCCTCGTTCGGCAGCTCATAAAAAATGTCCATCGAATACATGGAGGATATGGAAGATATAAATCCTCCGCCGCCTAATCCCAATGAATCAAAATCACGGTTGGGATTTACGAGCCTTGCCGTCTCCTCTGCCTCGTTTACGGCAAATATCTGCGGGGTAAGATTGTAGGTATATTCAACTGCACGCGAATAGTCGTGAACACTGCTATTGTTCTCAAGATAGTCCCTAAGCGCCGCCAGATCGTTGCTCCCGAACATCGCGAAAACATTATTAACGGCCGACACTTCAAGAACATCTCCCTCGTGTTCCGTCGTGATCTGTTCTCTCATCCCGAGCATCGAGGCAAGCGAGAAACTCGTTGACGTTATCTGCATCGGATATTCGGAAAGCGTCTGTTCCTCTGTATCCTTAATGTATTTATTCGCGCCGTTGGACAGCGCAAGGATAAGCGCGATGCCTATGATGCCTATCGATCCCGCGAACGCAACGAGAATGGTCCTCGCTTTCTTGGTAAGAAGGTTATTGAACGACAATCCCAGTGCCGTGAAGAATCCCATTACCGCCTTGCCGAGATTCCTGTGAACAGGCGGAACACCTTCACTTTCCGGTTCATAAGGATTGGAGTCGGACAGTATCTTGCCGTCCTTGACCCTTACTATCCTGTTCGCATACTCTTCAGCCAGCTCCGGATTATGCGTGACCATTACGACGAGCCTGTCCTTTGCGACCTCCTTAAGAAGATCCATGACCTGCACGCTGGTGACGGTATCGAGCGCTCCGGTCGGCTCATCGGCAAGCAAGATATCGGGATTATTAACGAGCGCTCTCGCGATCGCTACTCTCTGCATCTGTCCGCCCGATAACTGGTTAGGCTTCTTGTGGGCCTGCTCCTTCAGTCCGACTTTATCGAGAGCGTCGAGAGCACGAGCTTTTCGCTCTTTATGAGAGACGCCGGATATGGTAAGCGCCAGTTCCACGTTCGCGAGCAGTGTCTGATGGGGAATGAGATTATAGCTTTGGAATACAAAACCTATGGTGTGATTCCTGTAGGAGTCCCAATCGCGGTCATGATAGCGCTTTGTCGATACGCCGTTGATGATAAGGTCGCCGGAATCATAACGGTCAAGACCTCCGATTATGTTAAGAAGGGTCGTCTTTCCCGATCCCGAGGGTCCCAGTATCGCGACAAACTCATTGTCCCTCAGATTCAAAGAGACGTCATCGAGCGCCTTCTGGACCAGCGTTCCCGTCCGGTATTCCTTATGTATGTTCTTTATCTGAAGCATAGCTTATGGATTATATCCCGCAAGTCAAAGAATGAACTTCCTGCCTATCTTTATCGCCGCTTTGTAGTACCACGGACGCAGCGCCTTATCGGCTTCCTTCAATGATCTGATTATCTCTATGCTCTGCGGACAGTGCTTCTCACACTTGCCGCAGGCTATGCACTTGGACGGAAGTCCGGGGTTGTCCTGAAGCGCTATCGACTGGATAAACTCGGTCCTTCCGGTTCTCTTGCCTTCCGAGAACATGTGGTTATAGCACCTGAATGTCCCCGGGATATCAACTCCCTGCGGACACGGCATGCAGTAACGGCAGCCGGTGCAGTTGACTTTGGTGGTCTTCAGGATCTCTTCTTTGATCTTCTCTATCAACTCGAAGTCTTCACCGGTAAACTCGCCCGCCTGCGCCAGATTCGCCGAGCGGCAGTTTTCCGTGACCATCTGCTCAGAGTTCATACCTGACAGGACACAAGTGACCTCGGGCTGATTCCAGAGCCATCTGAAACCTAATTCCGCAGGACCGTTCCACCTGCTGTCATCGACCAGCTTCTTCGCATCAGAGGGCAGATCGACCAGTTTACCACCCCGCAAAGGTTCCATGATGATCACCGGGATCCCTTTTGCCGCGGCCGCCTTAAGACCGGCCACCCCTGCCTGCGATGTCTCGTCCATATAGTTGTACTGTATCTGACAGAAGTCCCAGTCGTAATCATTCAGGATACTCAGAAAACCTTCTGTATCCCCGTGATACGAGAATCCGATATTCCTGATCTCACCCTTTTGCTTCTTGTCCTGAACCCACTCGCGGATACCGGCAGTCTTAAGCCGGTTCCACGCAGAGATATCCGTCAGATGATGCATGAGGTAATAGTCTATATAGTCCGTGCGGAGCCTCTTCTTCTCCTCGTCGAAAAACTTATCTATGTTCTTCGGATTGGTTCCGACAAGGTACTGCGGAAGCTTGGTCGCGATATATATCTTATCCCTTATGCCGTTCTGTTCAACGATCTGCCCCAGGGCCGCTTCATTGCCGGGATAAAGGTAGGCGGTATCAAAGTAGTTTACGCCGTTCCCGACCGCGAGCATGACTTCGCGCGATGCCTTGTCCACATCGATCTTATTGCCGGTCATCGTAAACCGCATGCAGCCGTAGCCCAAGATGGATACCGGGTTGCCGTACCTGTCGTTTCTGTAGTTCATAGAACAGATTATAGATGCGTACGTATGTATTTATATAGGAAAGTTGCGGAAATTTTCTGTTAATTCTAATCAAAAGAAGACCGTGCCTTGCGGCACGGTTCCTTTACAACATCAATCGTAAATCCGCGTAAAAGATCACTTCTTGATAAGAAGCGACTTTCCTGTCATCTCAGGAGGCTGGGGGAGCCCCATGATCTCGAGGAGCGTAGGCGCGATATCGCACAGCTTGCCGCCCTCACGGAGTGTATACGCATCATCGTAATTAACGAGGATGAACGGAACGGGGTTGGTCGTATGCGCCGTGTGAGGAGCCTTTGTCTCGTAATTGATCATCTGCTCGGCATTGCCGTGGTCAGCGCAGATGAAGAGAACGCCGTCAACCTTCTTGACAGCATCAACAGCGGCGCCTACGCACTGGTCTATGCGCTCAACTGCCTTGACTGCTGCCTCTATAACACCGGTATGTCCTACCATGTCAGGGTTTGCAAAGTTGATGATAATAACGTCATACTCGCCGGATGTGATGGCTGCATCGAGCTTCTCGGAAACCTCGGGAGCGCTCATCTCAGGCTTAAGATCATATGTGGCAACCTTAGGCGAGTTGACGAGTGTCCTGTCCTCACCCTGATTAGGCTCTTCGATACCGCCGTTGAAGAAGAATGTAACGTGAGCATACTTCTCTGTCTCGGCAAGTCTCAGCTGCTTCAGACCATTCTTTGCAAGATACTCGCCGAGTGTGTTTGTTATCTCTTCCTTCTTGAATGCAACGAACTTGTTGGGGATCGTCTCATCGTAATCCTTGAAGCATACATATGTCAGAGACATGAAGCCGTTGTGACGCTTCAGGAACTTGATGCACTTGGGATCATCTGCCGAGCCTTCCTGCGCTGCGATATCCTCGTCGGAGAAGCAGAATGCCTTTGTGATCTCACGTGCACGGTCAGGGCGGAAGTTGAAGAAGATAACGGAATCGTTGGGCTTAACAACAGAAAGAGGCTTTCCGTCAGCATCCGTAATGACTGTAGGAAGCACAAACTCATCCGTTACGCCGTTGTCGTAAGACTTCTGAATGGCTGCAACGGGATCCGTGTCCTTAACGCCCTCGCCGAGGACCAGAGCATCATACGCCTTCTGAATACGGTCCCAGTTGTTGTCTCTGTCCATTGCATAGTAGCGTCCTGACATGGAAGCCACCTTGCCGCAGCCGATCTCGTTCATCTTGTCGATCAAAGCCTGAAGATAATCCTTACCGGATGCCGGAGGAGTATCACGGCCGTCATAGAACGGGTGAACATAGACATTCTCAAGACCGTTTCTCTTGCACATCTCGAGAAGCGCATAGAGGTGTGTATTATGGCTGTGAACGCCGCCGTCTGAGAGAAGGCCCCAGATGTGGAGGTCGGAATTGTTCTTCTTGCAGTTCTCGATAGCACGGAGGAGTTCTTCATTCTTAAAGAATACGCCGTCCTCGATATACTTTGTGATGAGCGTAAGGTCCTGATAGATGATACGGCCGGAACCGATGTTCATATGACCTACCTCGGAGTTGCCCATCTGTCCGTCAGGAAGTCCGACCGCAAGTCCGGAAGCGTATCCGAGCTGATAAGGACACTCGGCCATAAGCTTATCCATTACCGGCGTGTTTGCCATCTTGATGGCATTTCCTTCTTCTTTGTCCGTGATGCCGTAGCCGTCAAGGACCATCAATACTACGGGTTTTTGTCTCATGATATTATCTCCTGTTTAATAATTTGCTATTGACGATTGTATCACACAAAGCGGTTATTATCTTTGTCATATGCATAGTCGATCGCTTTGAGCTTTTCTTCAATGATCTCTTTGCTTATGCCGAATGCCGAAGCAAACTCATCAAGCGAACCGTAATTGTCGCGAAGCTGCGTGTTTACGAAGCTTAAGAGCATCACGGGGTCGTTAGGTATATTCATGTCATCGCCGTCCTTTTATTTTTGATGCTATTTTACACGTTTATTCCGGTTAAGGTTAGTCAAACGGAGGATGTTCGCTTTTCGGGCAGAACTGCTGTAATATATGCAGGCTATGAAAAGACATGTTTTATCTGTCCTCGGCGCAGGGATATGCTGGGGCTTTATGGGACTTTTTACGAGGACTCTTGCAGGGATCGGGATCGGTTCCGACGGAGCCATCGTGATCCGCTGCATTATCGCAAGTCTGGGATTTGCCGTTGTAATGCTTGTAAAAGATCCGTCGCAGTTCAAGGTCAGGCCCAAAGACTTCTGGTGCTTCATAGGCTCCGGGATCATCAGCTTCCTTTTCTTTACTTACTGCTACTTTACCGCGATATCCATGATGAGCCTGTCGGCGGCAGCGATCCTTCTTTACACCGCGCCCTCCGTAGTCACGGTATTGTCGGCAGTCTTATTCAAAGAAAAGATAACTCCCGTTAAGATACTCTCCCTCATCCTTTCCTTCGCGGGCTGCTGCCTTGTCTCAGGTATCGCAGGCGGCATAAAGATCACAGGCACGGGGCTTCTGTTCGGGATCGGCGCAGGCGTGGGATATGCGCTCTATACCATCTTCTCGAGATTCGCGCTCGACAGAGGCTACAAGAGCAACACCATCAATCTCTATTCATGTCTTCTCGCGTGCATCGGAGCCATGATCATATGGCATCCTTTCCATATCTTCCCTGCCGCGGTTTCCTCTTCTGGAAATCTTCTGCTGTGCATCACCGCCGGCATCGTGACCTGCTTCATCCCCTATCTTCTCTACACCTACGGGCTGACGGGCCTCGAGAACGGCAAAGCTTCGGTCATCGCCTCTGTGGAACCGGTAGTCGCTTCACTTGTGGGCATCGTCTTCTACAGCGAAAAGCCGACGGTCCAGTCCCTGATCGGCATCATCATGGTACTCGCGGCCGTAGTGCTGCTCAACGTGCGCAAAAGCGCATAGATCAGAAGGGCATCTGAGGAGTCGGCACACCTTCGCTGTAAAGCGTCATGGCATCCGCGTATGTAAGTCTCCCCTGTTCAATAAGGAGCATGACTGCTTCGATTCCCAGATTCTCGGTATCAAGTTCGGGCATGGAAAAATTAAAGATAAAACCTTCGCCCGGGTTAAGTCTCAATATGCCGTTCTCGTCCGCGGTAACGGTAATGTCGCATGAATAAGGGATCATGCCCGCGGTTGATACCGCATCCGTTCCGATCGCGATGATCGAATTGAATATGCCCGTGTAATCGTTATTGCCGTGAACATAGTTGTCAATGTAATCAGCGATCACCGGCACAATGATATCGTGATCGGCAAGGGCAGTATCGACTGCCGTCTGAACATCAGGGGCAGTGCCGGTAACGGAAACCGTGATGGCATCATCGGTAACTTCCGTTACTATAGTCTCATATTGAATGTTCGAGTAATATGCAGCAAACAGATCCGATATACCGCTTATGTCTCCCATCGCACCCAGGCTCGACAGCGCCTGCTGAACTGAAGCCTGATCGCCCGCCGACATCGCCATTGCAGATTCGTAGTCACCCTGAGCGAGAAGCCCGAAGAACGTATCCACCGCTTCCAGAGCAGTTCTCTCATTAAGCGGACCGAAGTCTATCCCTTCGAACACACCGGTCAGGAAATTGTAGAAATCCTCAGTGGACTCCGGTTCGATAAGCCATTTGTCCTCCTCCTTGGAGAATTCGAACTCAACGCTCTGCTCGACCGTTTCATCTATATCACCCATCGCTTCGACAAACTCGTCGAATGTATATCCTTCATCGGCGATCACGCTTAAGTCGGGCATCTCAAAGATGATATCCGCCGAAGCATCTGTCTTAGTCACATTATTCACTGAGACCGTATACTCGGAATTATCAAGCAGCGTATTCATCAACGTGACCGTGGATTCATCCGGATCCGCCGCAAGGAAATAATCATCCTCATCCGCCACGTGCAGTTTGGCGCTGTTGTATTTGCCCTTTTTTATCAGTTCGATATATTTGCCTGCAGTCTCTTCGATCTTGGGAGTCTCCATGACAGTCAGCAGAAAACACCCCGACACGGATAAAGAAAGCACGGATGCTGCAACGGTTATGCTTATCATCTTTCTGATATTCATATGCATATCCCCCTCGGAAAAGGATCCGCATACATTATAAACTGTTACCAAAACCGGCTTCAACACCTGAAGCCGATGGGGGTGCCCTTTCTTTTGGACTTAACGTTCTTCGGCATTATGATATCCGGCGCTTCGAGCCTTAATCCGGACACCTGTTCCGGCCCGGAAGCATTTCCGCCGTATACGCGGTCAGCATAGCTTAATATCGCATTTTCGATAAGGTTCCTGCAGAAGCGGCCGTTTCCGGATACTTCCAGAGAGCAGACTTTCTCACAGCAGGAGAGGACCTTGACGCGGGCCTCTTCGCTCAGCGTAAATCCTCGCTTTCGCACATAAAGATTCTTTTTCGCCTTTTAAGTCCCTTCCGGTGCGCCAAAAGTTCATCCGGTTTCAAAAAATCCTTCAAAAAATTTTTCCGGGACAAATGAACTTTTCGGAAAGAAGGACGTACTTAATAGGCCGAACGAACTTTTACGGGCGCCCCAAAGGCGCGTTAACGGAGCGCGGAGAGCGCAGAAAGGCTTACGATGAGTAAACGAAAGAACTTTTACGACGACGACTACATCCCATACAAAGATCAAAAGGAAAAATCTGATGTCAACACCGGCAATCCTCACGACATCTTCGAGTATCTTACCGCGCGTGTGTATAAGCAGGATGAATACTGTAAGGACGCGGCCATGGTGCTCTATCAGCACGCGAAGGGGATCACATCGAGGAACTTCGTCTGCGGACCTGCAGGCAGCGGCAAGACATATGTCTACGAGTGCATACGCGACATCTGGCCGGACACGGTGATCGTAAATGCCGCCAACATCTCGGCCGACGGCTGGAGCGGAGGGAACAAGGCAACCGACTTTCTCGACAGGCTCGACCCTTCAGGGAAACCTGCCATCGTCGTGTTCGATGAATTTGACAAACTCGCCTCGCCCAAATTCGCCAAGACCGGCGAGAATGTATCCGCAAGTATCCAGAGCGAGTTCCTTAAGATGGTCGAAGGCGATGTGATAACCGTGGGCGGCAGGCGCGGAGAACCCCGCAGGGTCTTCGACACATCGAAGATGTCATTTGTATTCTGCGGATCGTTCTCGGAAAGGGCCTTAGGGATAGCGGACACCATGAACGAGAGCGGCTTTGGCTTCGGCCGCGAAAAGCATATTCACAAGGCTTACGAGAACAGGCTGACGATATCGGACATCATCGATGCCGGTGTGATCCCCGAACTTGCATCCAGGGCGACCAGGCTCACCAACGTAGTCCCTCTTTCGGTCGAAGATTACAAGTATCTGCTGACTGAGCACAGCGGTTCTCCTTTAAAGAAACTCGAACAGACCTACAAAATGAAGTTCATCATCGATGACGGCAAGCTCGAGAAGATAGCGGTAAGCGCATTTGAATCGGGACTCGGTGTCAGGAATGCGGCCGCCGCCCTTCAGAGGTTGATAGACGACCGCATTTTCGCAAACTTCGATCCTGACGGACACGGGGAAGATGCGCAGGATCCGGACACATTGGTACTTTAAGGAGGGATCATCATGAAGTACACATTTGACATAGAGAAGAACAATATGGGCGCATTTTATATAGCCACGGAAAAGAACGAGGATCCGGATACATTCCACAGGTACTCGAAGCTGCTTCAGATACAGAATCCCATAATCGATTTTAAGGAGAGGGCAGACAGAGGAGACTTCAATTCCATGAGCGATGAAGAATTCGACAACGCTTTCCGCAGGATAAAGACCGTAACAGACCTGTTCTTCAAGAAGGATTACAGCGTGAATGTCTTTAAGCTCAATGCGATGATGATCAATTATATCGCCGGATCAAAGAACAGGATTCCCGGAAAGCCGGTCACCGTTCAGGATTTCCTCGACGATAACGGCATAACGGGCAAGGACCGCCGGGATCTTTACGGCTTTATAAGTTCTGAAGGAAATGACGGTTCAAATGACCGCGCCGCGAAGATCAACCCCATGGGCTGTCCCGCAGCATTCTTCCTGCCCGGCAATAAAAGAACCCATTTCATATTCCTCAAAGACCGGACCATAGCGATCAATCCGTTTGAAGAATACTGGGAATATGAAGCGGAGTTTCCGGACGGCGATACAAGAAAGATCCACTCCGATCTGCCTGAATCGTTTCAGAAGAGATTGATCACCGATAGGATCATCTTACGCAATATCAAGGAAACGGTCATCCTCGATACAGGGGTAACAGACGGATCCGTCACGGAACTGTTAGACAGGTTTAAGAAGACCCAGGTCGAGTATTACCGTTTCCGGTGCAGCGACGAATGCGAGAGGCTGACATATAACGGAGTCATCGAAGCATGCGAAGTGATCAAAACGAACGACAGTACATACATAGCCGCAAGATATATCAAATAAAAACGGCCCGTAACAACGGGCCGTGCGCAGGCATAATTATGCGGCATACCGCTGCCCGGCTTCGGGCGCATCGCCCGAACCGCTCCGCAGAAGCCTGCGGGCGGTATTGATGCGGCTCTTGACCGTGCCGACCGGGCAGTCCATGATGCGGGATATCTCCACGTATTCATATCCCTCGAGGACGGAGAGCCGAAGAGCGTGATAGGGAGCTCCGTACCCTATCCCTTCGGTCAATCTGTCAAAGATGACCTCGGGATCGGGTTCGTACCTCAGGGAGACTATCCGTTCGAACTCCGAAGCTTCGGGGAATATCTCTCTGCTCTTTATGAAACCGGTCTGCCTGCAGCAGGAGTTGAGCGCGACCTTCTTAAGCCACCCGAGGAGCTTAAAGGGGTCTTCTATCTTTTCCCCGCTTCCCGCAAGGGCGGCGAAAGTGTCGCTTACCGTCATCGAGCGGAAGGCCGTGATGTCGGAAGGGTTCCTGACCCATTGGAGCTTTGAGCCGATGTAGCCGCTTATCACGCGGTCCACATAGACCTTGGTGTACCTGTAAAGGTCCTCGAAGGCGAATTCCTTAGCGGCGCCGCCGCTGTCCTTCCATGTAAGGAAGAGCTCTGCCACCGTCTTGGGGTCGACCATTGAAGAATTGTAACCGTTGAAATTGTCCATAATAATCCTTTCTGCCCTTATGGGGCGCAAACGTAAAACAATCCTCTCCGGACAGGAAAAAGCGCAGACTTCCCCTACCCGTAAGGTTTGCCGATCATTAAGATCTGTGGTTATAAAGGATTATTTGTTTCCGCCCTCAAGATGCAGGAGACAAACAAACGAATCGATAACACTTAACATGATTACACCTTTCCTGCGGGCAGACCCGTATATTTTTATACGCGGCGGACACTGACACAAAAATACGTTAAATAAGCCGCGTAATATATTATTATACTCCCGTGATCAGAAAAGTCAACAGGTATTTTCGGAAACATAAGGGGCTGTCCCGAATGAGACAGCCCCGGTGTTTAAGCAGCTATGCTTTTCGCAAAGAAGATCAATCCACGGTCTCCGTTGTCGTGTAGGCTACAACGAGCGGATCACCGCTGCCGCTGATGTCGTAAATAACAAATGTGTAGTCGCCGTCTTCTTGCTCGGAAAGCTCGTAAGAGAACTCGAATGTGTCGTTGTTGTCCGAGGGACTTACCGAAGTGATGGAGCGCACAGGTTCTCCGTTAAAGTAGACATCGCAGTAAGCGGTTGTGCCGGCATCGTAATAATCCCATGTCCTTACGAAAAAGTCTATCGCGCCGCGGTTCGATGCGTATGTGCTCTCACCGTCCATATAGTTGCCGTTGCCGTCAACAAAGTGGAATGTATAGAAATCAGAGGAAGTATAGCCATAGGTCATTGATATGCCCGGGGCTCCGTAACCTCCGTCTCCAACAGGCGCTCCGTCAGCGAGGAGGATGATCTCCATGGATACGAGCACGGAAGTGCTCCTGCCCTCATCATAGACCGTAACCTGATAGTTGCCGTAAGGATCGCCGTCGGTAGGAATGCTGATATAGATGTGATCATCAAAGTCCTCGGAAATGTCGTAAGTACCGCTATAGGTCTCGGTCTCCCCGTTTACCCCGACAATATAATCGAACGAATCGCCGATGTCGTAATAATCCATGGTGCGGACGGTCACTTCGATGGAGTCGGGAGTGATCTGGTAACTGGAGGTATAATAATCATCGCCCTCCTCGGTAATTACCATGGTCGAATCCTCGACTGTTGTTCCGCCGGGGTTCGCGCCCGTGAGGAAAGGAGCAATGGAATTATAGTCCTCCTGCGTTATCCTTCCCTCCTCGTAGAGCTGATCCAGGGCATCTGCCATCATGCCGACCATTGCATCGTCATCAATGTCAAAATCGTCTTCATCGATATTGCCGAAGAATCCTTCATCCGGATCAACGAGCAGATTTCCGTTTTCATCGGCAGTAACGACCGCATTGCTCGAATAAGGCACGGCAGATACATTGTTGATCTCATCAAGGGAAATGGCGATCAGCCGCACGCTCATCTCATCCCCGTCCGGCTCATTACCCTGGAACAGCGCCTCGAAGTAATCCGCAAATATGCCTACCATAGCATCGTGATTGTTCAGCGAGTTCTCGAGCGCCGTATTGACATCAGGAGCGGATCCCGTAACGGAAACCGTTATCGCATCATCGGTAACTTCAGTCACACCCAGCGTATATTCAAGATTGCCGTAATATGCTGCCATCAGATCATTGATCGTATTATCATAATCGGTATCCGCATAATCTCCCATGAACTCGTCATACATTTCGTCCGGATCGGAGCACATGGCATATGCATCCTCGACGTTACCCGCAGCAAGATATCCTATAAAGGTATCGACTGCCTCCATTGCAGCCTCCTCGCTCAGGCCTCCGAAGTCTGCCCCCTCGAAAAGATCAACAAGCAGGTTGTAAAGATCCTCAGTCGAATCTCCTTCGATAAGCCAGTCATCGCCGTCCTTTGTAAAATCAAAGTCTACGTTCTGCTCAACCGTATCGTCGGTGCTCTCCATATTCTCAATGAACTCGTCGAATGTGTATCCTTCCTCAGAAAGAGCATCAAGATCCGGCATCTCGAAGACAAGCTCCGCCGATGCGGAATCCTTCTTCACCTCGATGTTCTCGACAGTCAGTTCCGATGCTCCGAGAACAGCTCCGATGAATTCCTGCTGCTGTTCCGGGATCTCTTCATTCGCGAAGTAATCCTCTTCGTCGGCAACATATTTCTTGGAATTCTTATACTTGCCGTTCTTTACGGCCTCCACATAAGAAGTTGCCGCATCTTCGACCGCCTGTTTATCCTTGCCGCCGAGAAGCGAACAACCGCTCATCGCCGACAGCATCATAGATGCCGCAATCAAAAGACTGACCGCTTTCTTCATTGTAGTTTCCTCCACATTAATAATGGGATTATTATAAATGATTTTTGACAGAATTTGTATTACTCGACGTTTTTCAGAGCCTCCTCCATCGGGATCTTCCTGATCCATATATAATCGATCACCGACACGAACGCATAACCGACAAGCAGATAGACTACTGACAGGACCATCGACAAAGGTGACATATAGAACGCAAAGTATCCGTCCATCTGAAGTATGAATGCCTTGAATATCCAGATCATCAGGAAGTAACCGGCAACAAAGCTGATCAGTGAAACGACCGTTACTACGATCGCCGTCGGGATTATATACAGGGAGCCGATCTCCGAATTCATGAATCCCAATATCTTGACCATCGAGATCGTGTGCTCGTTACGCTCGATGATGATCTTCGCCAGAAGATAGATCATGGCCGCCGCGAGAACTATAAGGACATATTTGAATACGTTAATGATGCTGCCGAACGAGTGATCCAGCTGAGTCGTAACCTTCGTTATGTCTTCGATGGTAATGACGACGGCAATATCCTTTTCATCGATGTCAGTGATCTCGTTGGATGAGAAGTATCCCGAGAACTCGTCCTCTTTCTTGCCGAATACCGAATTGAAATTGCCGTTGTTCATGAATACCGCAATGCCGCCGTCGTAATCGACGATGCCGTCTACGGTGAATTCATAAGATTTGTTCTCATACTCTTCGTTAAGCGTGATCACATCACCTGCCTTAAGACCGAACTTCGTCGCGAATGCGCTTGAGACATAGAGGTGGTCTTCAGCCATGTCTGCGGGGATATTTACATAAGCGCTGTCATCGATGATGCCGTAGACAGTGACGTTCTCATCTCCTCCGCTTCCCATTCCTGATCTGAATGATGATCCGCTCTTGGGATACTTCAAAGTCTTGGAACTGAACTTCTCTGCCGTTTCTTCCGAAGTCGTGATGATATTGCCGTCAGAGTCCTTATATCCCATCAGCATATACTGGTAATCCGCGAACACCATCTCGGGTGCTTTCTCACCGTAATTATCCAGCGAATCCGGCAGGCCGAATGCGAAGCACATCATGAGTTCTATCAGAATGACGCCGAAGATGAGAACTGCATAGTTCGGCATATTCTGGAACAGGATCCTTAACCTGAAACGCCTCATGAAAGACCATGCGGGGATCCTTCTGGCCTTGGACCGCTTGCTCTTGGTAAGGTCGTGACGAAGGAACTTGAGCGGGCTTAACTGAAGCTTCTTAACGATGACGATAAGGTTGATGAAGAACATCAAAAGCAGCGGGATCACCGTCGTCTTAACAAGCGCGGCGGAACTCCACACGAGCTTCGGTGTGGGCAGGCTGTAGCTTTGGTAGTAAAGATTTACCGCCACATTGCGAAAAGCCGTATACCCGAGCACGTTGCCCGCGATGGCGCCGATGAATGTAACTATGAGCGGCATAGACATGTAGTGGACCACAAGCTCGTCCTTGCTGTAGCCCGATGCGCGCAGCGTACCGATAACGGAAGCTTCCTTGTCGATAGTGTTGCTGATCGTGATCGCGAAGATAAATGCTATGACCGCGATCAGGATGTAGCACAGGATGCTCGTTCCGGTCGAGTCGCCTTCGATATCGGAAGGAGCGAAATTGCTCGCCTGCCTCAAGTACTCGGGAAGGTAATCTTCGATCTCGTTGTCGTCCACGAGGGTCTGCGTGATGAGGCACTTGAGGAAACTGTCCGAGAAGTCCGCAGCCTCGACCTTGTCAGCGGGCTTCGTCTCATAGTAGAAAGCGTAGCTGTAGTGGGTTCTTGATGTCAGCGCATCAAAGGCTTCCGGTGTCAGCATCGCGACGTCAAAGCCGAATGCATCGAACATCAAATCTGTGTTGGACTCGTGAAGTGTAAGGTAGTTGCAGTAGGAAAGAAGACCCGTGATCTCATACTCATGTCCGCCTACGGTGATCGTGTCGCCGACAGATACGCCGACATTGTCAGCATGCATTCTGTCGATAGCGATCTCTGTTACTGTCTCAGGTGCGCGGCCATCGATGAATGTGGCCATATCAACTGTCGAATCGCTTCTGAATATCCTTACTGTCGCATCTTCTTCACCGTCGTTATTGTTATCTTCGGGCTCGTTGTGATAGTAGTTCTCATAAATGCTTACGGGAACGGGAGAGAAGCCTTCATCGTTAAGGTTATACTCTTCCGCGATATCGTCCCACTCTTCGTCTACAGCCTCGATTACTGCATCGTGAGCCTCGGCATATGCTTCCTCGACAGCCTCCGCAAACTCATCCGAGTTACGTGCTTCTTCAAGTGTATCTTCGAGATTCTCCTCCATCGCAGTATCGATCTGCGTCTGTATCATCTCTTCGTCGGTGATGCCGTAAGCCGCGCACTGTTCGCGCACTGCATCTTCGATGCCGGCAGCGACCTGATTGTTCAGCTCTTCCTCGATCGCATCGGCTACTTCTGCATCAGCCTCTTCCATTCCTTCATCGATAAAGTACTGACGCACGTCAGCCTTTTCGCCGGTGCTTAAGGCTTCCAACAACTCGGGTGAAGCCTCATGCGACAGTTCGAAAGAGCCGTCTTCCAGGTTCAGGTCCGTGCGTCCCTTCTCGATGGAATAGAGCATGCTGTCGTGACCGACATACATGCCGGAAATGACGCCGATCATGAGCACCATAAACAGGATTATTACCGCGTACTTATGCCAATCCGCCGCGAGTTCCTTGGGGATCCTTTTTACAAGGGGATTTCTCATAATGACACCCCCTTACCACTCAAGCTCGGAAGCAGGTATCTTCTTCTCGTTGATGTCGTTATGGCGGACGACACCGTCTCTTAATTTAACGACATGATCGGCCATGTTCTTGATTGCCTCGTTGTGAGTAACCATTATGACCGTCGTTCCGTATTTCTGATTGCAGTCTTCGATGAGCGCAAGGATCTCTTTAGAAGTCTTATAATCGAGAGCTCCCGTAGGCTCATCGCACATCAGGATATCGGGATTTTTAACGACAGCGCGCCCGATAGAGACTCTCTGCTGCTGTCCGCCCGATAACTGGTTGGGATACTTATACTTGTGGTCCTGAAGACCCAGAGTCGTCAGCACCTCTTCCACATCGAGAGGATCGTCCGACAGATACGCGCCGACCTCGATATTCTCTTTAACATTAAGATTGGGGATGAGGTTATACATCTGGAATACATATCCCAAGTGTTTTCTCCTGTACATCGTAAGCTGCTTCTCATCCATATCTTCGAGCTTGTCTCCGTTTATGGACACATATCCCGAATCAGGCGTATCTATCGCGCCGATGATATTCAGGAGCGTCGACTTGCCTGAACCCGAGGGTCCGAGCAGCACGCAGAACTCTCCTTTTCTCACCGAGAAATCCATTCCGCGCAAGACTTCCTGTTTTGCTTCCCCTTCCCCGTAACTCTTCTTAAGATCCCTTATCTCCAGAAAATTCTTCTTCTCCTCTTCACTCATTTCTTTTACTCCTCAATCTTTTAATCAAATAGTTTGCCGCGGCTAACTCCACGGCAGAAAACAAGGCGGGTAATTCCCGCCTGTCTTTATCAAAATTCCGGCTGTGCCTCTGCCTTGTTCTTTAAGAAGAGGTTCAGGTCCTCTACGGTCTTGTCCACATCTTCGGGCGTAAAACCGTGAACATACATTGCCTGCTCAAGGCTCTCGCCGCTTGCAGCGATGCAGCCGATGCAGTGCATTCCCATCTGCATCAGCATACCTGCGATCTCCATATCCTTCTCCAGTATCTCGGTTACGAGCATGTCTTTTGTGATCTCCATAGTTATCTTCCTTTCAGGACTCATTTTATTTATCCGCATCATTATATAACGGCGTTATCTAATGTTCAATCATTTTTCACTGACATCGCCGGATCACCCCGGAATGATATAATGGAATAAAAACGATACATGAGAAAAGCGAATCTTATAATTACGCATCTGATCATCATTCTTTTCGCAGTGCATGCTGTTCTCGATTCGCTTGCATTGCTTGAGATCTGCTTCATAATCCTTAAGCCCCTGGCGCGCGTGCTGTTCACCCTTGTTGCGGTCCACGCGGTTCTGGGATTCATCCTCATGTGGCAGACGATAGCAGGCGAGACACATTCGCACACTTTCTATCCTGTTCAGAACCGTGATTTTCAGATAAGAAGGATCTCGGGGATACTTCTGATGATACTTATCATCATTCATATGACAGGATATCTGACTGCGCCGGTCAATGAGTTCGGCGCGCCTGTCCTGAGCTTATTCAGTCTCATCTCGAATATACTCATGGTCCCAGTCCTTGCAGTGCATCTCATTACGAACCTGAAACCGCTGTTCCTGGGCAGCGGGTTCAAAAACAGGACCGCCGCCCGCATCTATGCGATCCTTATGTCGGTGATACTCCTTGCGGCGGCAGCAGGATTCATCTGCGCTTTGATAATACGGGGGGTGAACCCATGAGCGGCAGTCCCTGTGTAAACATAATAGGCGCAGGGCTTGCAGGTCTTTCTGCGGCGCTTGAGCTCTCGCGCATGGGGATCAGTTCCAATCTTATCTCTTCCCAGCCTTCGGAACGGGCGCAGTCCGTCATGGCCGAAGGCGGCATCAACGCCGCCATGGATACGATGGGAGAGAGCGATTCGGTTCAGGCTCATTTTGAAGATACCGTTAAAGGCGGCGTTTATATCGGCGAAGAAGACAGCATCCGCGGCCTTACGCAAAATGCTCCGGCGATCGTAAAAGAACTCATCGCATTGGGCGTGCCGTTTGACAACGTCAACGGAAGACTGATCCAAAGAAACTTCGGCGGACAGAAGAAGAAACGCACCGCATATGCTCAAAGCTCGACCGGCAAACTTATCATGTCCGCGCTGATCGATGAAATCCGCAAACATGAAGCAAACGGCCTTGTCAAACGATTCTCTCATCACGGATTCGAATCGGTCGTTACGGATGACAGCAGCTGCTGCGGAGTGATCATACGCGACCTTTTCACGCTCAAGGCATATGAACTCAAAGGACCTGTGATAGTTGCGGCAGGCGGGATGAACAGCCTGTTCCCCGGACTCACTACAGGATCCGTCGCGAACACCGGAGACGTCACGGCTTATCTTTATTCGATCGGCGTAAAGCTGTCGAATCTCGAATTCATTCAATACCATCCGACGACCGCAGCCATCGAAGGCAAACGTTTCCTGATTACCGAAGCCGCGAGGGGTGAGGGCGGCAGGCTTTTCGTTATGGAAGACGGTAAGCAGCGCTTCTTTATGGAGGAAAAATATCCTGAGCTCGGCAACCTCATGCCGCGAGATATAACGGCGCGGGAGATAGCATCTCAGGAGGGCGGTTCGTGTCTTCTCGACATGACTCATATCGATAAGTCCGTGTGGAATAATAAGCTAGCCGACCTGCGCGGGCACGTGAAGCATTATCTCGGCGTCGACCCCGCCTCAGAATACATAAAGGTCGCGCCCGGCATCCACTACTTCATGGGCGGCCTTTATGTCGACCGTTATCATAAGACCTCCATGGACGGTCTTTATGCCGCGGGCGAAAGCGCATGCCGTTATCACGGCGCCAACCGTCTGGGCGGGAACTCCATGCTCGGCGCTCTGTACGGAGGCAGAACCGCAGCCTCTTCCGCTTCGGAAAATTTGCTTTCCGGTCCTTCAGATGATATCCGGGAAGTCGGCATCCCTTATGAATACACTGACTTTTCCGTTCCGCAGTCCGTTGCCGAGCCGCTCGCACGCGCCTGCGCGATAACAAGAAACGAGGAGACCATGACGGATGCACTGCGCGAATTGGAGGAACTCGATCCTTCCGCTTTCACTTTAAAGGACAGAAACCGGCTGCTCCTTTCCGAAGCCATACTCACGAGCGCGGCCGGAAGGCGCGAGAGCCGCGGCGCGCATTACCGCACTGATTACCCGGAAAGAGACGATACAAACTTCGCCTGCAGATCTGTGATCGCATATGATAACGGTCATCACTGCCTTGAGTTCGATAAGGGGAAATACCTATGACTTACGAGATAACGGTATTAAGAAGAAAAACACCGGAAGACCTTCCATACGAGCAGACATTCAGATACGAAGCCCGCACCGGCGCCGATACGGTCGCCTCTGCGCTCATCAATATAAACCGCGGCAGTCTTACCGACGTTAACGGAAACAAAGCGGAGCCCATAGCCTGGGAGTGTTCGTGCCTTCAGAAAAAATGCGGGGCCTGCGCGATGGTGATCAACTGCATACCGCGGCTCGCCTGCGATTCCGTGCTTTCCGCCGTCGCCGCTGATGACAGGATCAGACTGGAGCCGTTAAGAAAATTCCCTGCCGTAAGAGACCTGATCTGCGACCGGTCGGTAATGCGTGAGAATCTCAAGACGATCACCGCCTGGATCGATGAAGAAGTCTCCCTTAAGGATGATAAGGATAATATACTTTTCGAAGCGGGCAAGTGTCTGCAGTGCGGATGCTGTCTCGAGGTGTGTCCCAATTTCTATGCTGAAGGCAGGTTCTTCGGCATGAATGCGATGGTCCCGGTTGCGGGACTACTCGAGAAACTGCCGGCAGACAAGTCGCGCAGACTGCGCAAGAAATACTCAAAGCACATATACGCGGACTGTGCCAAGTCCCTCGCCTGCCACGACATCTGTCCCGCCGGATTGGATATTGAGAAGCTTCTGGTGAATTCCAACGCCATTGCCCTCTGGAAACATCTGTTTAAGTAAACATTACCGGATGCCGGCGCCGTGCATCTCCCTTTTCGAAAAGGGTGTGTATCGTATTTAAGTGTTATAATCCTTCTATGACTCTCGAATCATTACAAAAAGGGCAGACCGGAAAGATAACAGAAGTCGGCGGAGAAGGTGCTTTAAGGCAGCATTTCCTTGATATGGGAGTCATCCCGGGGTCTTTGATAACCATGGTCAAGGCCGCGCCGATGGGCGATCCCATCGAGTACAGGATCAGAGGATACGAACTCACATTAAGAAAAGAAGAAGCCGGGAAGATCGGCATCGAAGAAGCCGAAGAACTTAAGAGTGATCCGAGGCAGAAGACCCGTGTCGCGACCGAGCATCCGGGCTTGGGCGAAGCGGGACGCTTTCATCCGCCCGGAACAGGAAACCCGCTTCCGGATGATACCGTTTTGACCTTCGCGCTGGTCGGCAATCAGAACAGCGGCAAGACCACTCTGTTCAATCAGCTGACCGGCTCCAATCAGCATGTCGGAAATTTCCCTGGCGTTACCGTCGACCGCAAGGACGGACAGATAAGGGGTCACGCGAATACTCTCATAACCGACCTTCCCGGGATCTATTCCATGTCTCCGTTCTCGAGCGAGGAAATGGTATCGAGGAATTTCGTGCTGAACGAGAAGCCGAAGGCGGTTATCAATATCGTCGATGCCACAAATATCGAGCGCAACCTGTATCTTACGATGCAGCTTCTCGAGATGAATGTTCCCATGGTCGTCGCTCTCAATATGATGGATGAACTCCGCGGCAACGGAGGCACGATAGATATCAATACCATGGAGCAGATGCTGGGCGTCCCGGTCGTCCCGATATCCGCGGCAAAGAACGAAGGTGTCGACGAACTGGTGGATCACGCCATACACATTGCAAGATATCAGGAAAGGCCCGTAAGGCAGGATTTCTGTGATGCCAACGATCACGGCGGAGCAGTCCACAGGGCGCTTCATGCGGTAATACACCTGATCGAAGATCATACCGGAAAAACCGGTATCCCGGTAAGATTTGCCGCAAGCAAGCTGCTCGAAGGAGATTCGTCTTTCGCGGCAATACTGGATCTCGACAGCAACGAGAAGGAGATGCTCGATCATATCCTGATCCAGATGGAAAAGGAAAGCGGCCTCGATCACAGCGCGGCCATGGCGCAGATGAGATTCGATTATATAGAGAAGGTATGTGATGCCTGCGTAATAAAGCCCCGGGAGAGCCGGGAACACATAAGGAGCGGAAAGATCGACAGCGTCCTCACCGGAAGATTCACGGCGATCCCGGTATTCATAGGTGTTATGGCACTGGTCTTCTATCTGACCTTCTTCCTCGTCGGACCGTTCTTTCAGGATCTGCTGGCATCCTTTATCGACTTCCTTAAAGGGATCGCTCAAAGCGGCATGGATACCCTGAATGTAAACGAGGCAATACAAAGCCTCATAACCGAAGGTATATTTGAGGGAGTCGGCACGATTGTAAGTTTCCTTCCGATAATAATCATACTGTTCTTCTTCCTCTCCATCCTTGAGGATTCAGGCTATATCGCCCGCGTGGCATTCGTCATGGATAAACCCCTGCGTAAGATGGGTCTGTCCGGAAGAAGCATCGTCCCAATGCTCTTGGGATTCGGATGTACGGTTCCCGCCGTAATGTCGACACGGACTTTGCCGTCCGAGCGCGACCGCCGCATGACTATCCTTCTCACACCCTTCATGTCCTGCACCGCGAAGCTTCCGATCTACGGATTCTTTGTATCGGTCTTCTTCCCGAAGCTGGCCTGGCTCATAATAACCGGCCTATATCTTCTCGGCATCATAACCGCGGTCCTGATATCATTCATCTACAAGAAGACCATATTCAGAGGCGAAGCCGTTCCGTTCATCATGGAACTCCCGAATTACCGTTTTCCGAGCGCGAAGAATGTCGGACAGTTATTATGGGAAAAGAGCAAGGATTTTATCCAGCGCGCATTCTCGATCATCCTGATCGCAACGATCGTCGTATGGTTCCTGTCAAACTTCGACTTCGGACTTAATCTTGTCGCAGATTCCGGTGACAGCATCCTTGCCGCAGTCTCCGGCGTCCTCGTCCCTTTGATGCAGCCCGTCGGACTCGGCGACTGGCGGATAATAACATCTCTTATCTGCGGATTCATGGCCAAGGAAAGCGTAGTGTCCGTAATGGGAACCCTGTTTGACGGAAATGTATCTTCGATCGGAACCCTTACCGCCGTTACGATGCTCGTCTTCAGTCTCCTTTACACTCCGTGTGTTGCCGCAATAGCCGCGATAAGAAGAGAGATGGGACGCCGATGGGCATTAGCAGTCGTCTTGTGGCAATGCATTCTCGCCTGGTTTGCCGCGCTCATCGTGAGACTCATCGGACTTTTATCCGGTCTCTGAGACCTGCTTCAGCTTAGTTATAAATAGTGAGTCCCCCGTGTTCTGCAAGTTGCGGAGGAGCGCATGCGACGAGCGCACTGTCCGCGGCCAAGATTCGGAGCGAACAAAGCCTGCGCTGCAAGTTGCGGAGGAGCGCATGCGACGAGCGCACTGTCCGCGGCCAAGATTCAGAGCGAACAAAGCCTGCGCTGCAAGTTGCGGAGCGAATGCGACGAGCGCACTGTCCGCGGCCAAGATTCAGAGCGAACAAAGCCTGCGCTGCAAGTTGCGGAGCGAATGCGAGCGCACTGTCCGCGGCCAAGCGCAGGCTTTGTGAGCGACTGGCACCCCCAACAGGAATCGAACCCGTACCAGCAGTACCGGAAACTGCTGTTCTATCCATTAAACTATGGAGGCGTTACCTGAGTTATTTTACCACATATATCGGCCGTTGACCTCGCTGCGATTGATTTTTACAGTAACCTTGGGATTAGCGGTCTGCATCAATCTCTTCGGACGTCTCTTCGTTTTCGCCGTTCGTGAAGAGACAGTTGCAGAAAACGGCCTGGATTCTTCACTTATCTCTTCAGTTTTGCCGGTTGTGAAGAGACATCTGCAGAATCAAGGGAAGGAATTTCCTGATTGGGTTCCTGGTTTTACAGATACCCTAGACCATCATCAGGAAATTCTGCCGGATTTCCTGATAGAGTTCCTGGATTACGCAAAATCCTGGTCTTCAACAAGGAAGTTTACATTTCAGTTAAGCGGTAACTATAGAAAAGATAAGAAACAGAACTGATCTCAAACGCGGTCTGTCGTCTCGGAAATATAATCGGCAGGCGTAAGTCTGACGGCCGAAGGAGTGTCTACATGAGCCCCGGCTGCAATTCCGTAACTGCTGCACTTGCCGGCAAATTCAGCCGAATCCGCAAATCCCGTAAACAATATAGATATGTCGTCGGTGGTGTTCGCGATCATACTCATCCAATAAGACTGTCCTGCGGGATCGGCAGATCTGTTCAGGAATACCCTGTAATAGATATCGACGAGCTCGGCATCAGACAACTGGGGAGCTTTGTTCAGAAATTCAGGGCTGAAGAAGAACCCTAATGCACACTGCTTGCCGGTGATCTGACCGGAAGCAAGCCTGCTGCACCAGTCCTGAAGACCGGCGGGATCCGGGTCTCTTCCCAGGCAATCGCTGTAAAGAGATCTTACAAATGTCTCGATACCTGCGGCATCGGGAGTGTTTGAAGCCGTTTCCGCCGCGCCGGTATCATCATAACGTGTCACATAATAAGAAGCGGCTTCTATCGCGGACCTGGAGATCCTGCGGCCCCAATGTACGGAATGGTTGTAGTTCCCCTCGGCAACGGTAACCGAATCAGCATCCTTAGTAAGTATGATGACCGAATGCGTATCGCAGTTAACGCGGACAATATCGCCGACGCGGATAGCATCGTAATTGACTTGTCTTATCTCACGGGCAGGAGCATTGCCGAATGCCGCATCGCTCAATATCATGGCAAAACCGACACACCCGTAACCGACGTATCCGTTGCACGCAGTTGAACTGCCTTCACTGTAATAAATATCGCTCCAAACATGCGAGTCGTTGTTTGACCACGGAGTTCCTTCAGGATATGAAGCCTGCATTGCCATGATCCGGTCGTAGGCGGCAGACTGATCAGATGTATGGAGCTGATCAAAGGAAAAGACCGATCGGACTTCATATCCTTCAGCTATCTGCGCGATCCCGTTCGCAGAAACATCAGCGAACACGGGAAGGCCTGTTTGTGCAACAGATATAACGGCAGCGGATAAAGCCGCAGCAACGATCTTCTTCATCTTCATATGATCAGGACTTCCCTTCTTAGAAATATCAGGCGCCGACCTTCTCTTCAGCCTGCTCTTCGGCCATCTGTTCTTCGGCCTTGGCTTCAAGTGAAGCTTTCTTCTCCGCAAGCTCTTCGGCGATCTTCGCTTCTTCGGCAGCCTGTGCAGCAGCCGCTTTCGCTTCTTCCTCGAGCTTGCGTGCAGCCGCCATCGCCTCTTCAAACTTCTTAGCGGCAGCCTCTGCTTTCTCACGGGCCTTCGCAGCTGCGACCTTGGCCTCTTCTTCGGCCTTCTCTGCAGCTATGCGGTCGTCTTCTTCCTTCTTCTTCCTGTCGGCAAGTTCAAATGCTTCCTGTGCCTTCAGTGTATCTGCCTTAGCCTCTTCGACTTTCTGCTGTGTGCTCTTTGCCAGTTCCTCGGCATGTGTTGCGGAGTTCATAGCTTCGCTCTCGAACTCTTCGGCAGCCTTGAGAGCCTTCTCTTCAGCTCTTCTTGCAGCCTGTCTCGCATCCTGCTCAGTCTTCTTCTGCGATGCGATCTTCATTGCATCCTGTGCCTTCGCAGCAGCTTCTTCAGCTATCTTCTGAGCCTCGTTCGCTTCCGACTGTGCCTTCTCGGCAGCTGCAAGCGCGACATTATACTCTTCTTCAGCTGTCTGGGCCGCAAGAGCTGCCTTCTTCTCAGACTCTATAGCAGCCTTCTTGAGTTCTCCCGACTTCTCGACTGCGCGCTTTGCCTCTTCGGCCTTTGTCGCAGCGTTCTCTGCTTCTTTTACAGCCTTCTCTTCTCTGCTCTTCGCCTGCTCGAATTCAGCCTTTGCCTTCTCGGCAGCTATCGTTGTAGCGGACTTGTTCGCAGAACTGAAGGTCTTCACTGCGGATGCCGTGTTCCCTGCGACACTCTTGCCGGAAGAAGGGGCAGTGCGCGTTACTCTCTCCGCATTCTGGGCAACCGAACCCTGTGCAGCAACAGCTGCAGCCCTGTTGATGGATGCCGACGGAGGTCTCTTGATAGGGGGCTTAAGACCCACGGGGGACTTCGCTTCCTCCTTCTTCTCTGCCTCTTCCGATGATTTACGCGATGCGGCCATGGCGGCTCTCGCTTCGTTCTGAGCTCTTACTGCCGCCGCCCGCTCCTTAACGTAATTTGCCGCAGGCGAATCGATAGTCGCGACATTACGCCCTTTGGAATTGGAAGAAGAATTACTCCCGGGCCTTGACCCTGTTACTTCTCCGGCCATCGACAATTCTACTGCGGGAGCCGCAGCAGATTTATGCTCTTCATTCTTTCCCTTAAAGACTCCCAGAATATTGGTCATGTACAACACCTCGTAAAAGACCCAATAAAACAAAATAAACTGACAACTAGATTATACTTTGTTAACAAAATATTTCAAGCATGTTTCAAAAATATAGACAGTTTGACGGCAATTGTCAGGTCTCAGAGGTCGTAATACATCTGGTATTCCATGGGTGTGGGCATGGCCACGTGCTTCTTCAAGTCTTCCCTCTTGTTGCGGATCCACAGATCGATAAGCTCCTTCGGGAACACGCCGCCCTCCATGAGGAAAGCATGGTCCTTTTCGAGCGCCTTGAGTGCAGATCCCAGTGACTTCGGCAGACCCTTTATCTTCTTCTTTTCTTCATCAGAAAGCTCGAAAAGATTAAAGTCATACGGTCCGTTGCCTTCGGCAACAGGGTCGATCTTATTCTTGATTCCGTCAAGACCTGCCATGAGGATCGCTGCATAAGCATAGTAAGGATTGCATGTCGCATCGGGGTTACGAAGCTCGAATCTCTTCTTATCGGGCGTCTTCGCATACGCGGGTATGCGGATGACCGAGGAGCGGTTTGCCGTCGCGAATCCGATCGTTACCGGAGCCTCGAATCCGGGAAGGAGTCTCTTGTACGAATTGGTCGAAGGATTAGTAAACGCGCAGATCGCGGGTACATGACGCAGAATGCCTCCGATGAAATACATCGCCGTCTGTGACAGGCCCGAGTATCCGTTCTCATCGTAGAAGACCGGCTTGCCGTCCTTGAACATAAGCATATGAACATGCATTCCGGAACCGGCCTCACCGTAGATAGGCTTGGGCATGAACGTCGCGGTCCTTCCTTCTGCAAAAGCCTCGTTCCTGATGATGTATTTCGCAAGCATGGTCTTGTCGGCCATATTGGTCATGGAATCGAACTCGACCTCGATCTCCAGCTGACCGGGACCGCCTACTTCGTGGTGGTGATATCTCACCTCGATGCCCTGCTTCTCCATCTCCATGCTCACGCGGGATCTGTAATCGTACAGGATGTCCTGCGGAGGAGCGATATGATAACCTCCCTGATGCGGTGTCTGATATCCCGAACCGCCGTACTCGCCGACGCCCGTATTCCAGAATGCCTCCTCGCCGTCAACACCAAAGCCCGAACGGTTAGGCTTATTCTCGAATCTGGCCTCATCAAACACATAGAACTCGAACTCGGGTCCGAGCAGGAATGTGTCGGCCACGCCCGTCTCCTTCATATACTCCTCCGCGCGCTTGCTTACGTTGCGGGGCTCCTGATCGAAGGGTGTATTGTCATTCTTGCCGATGATGCGGACATCTCCGATCATCGCCAATGTCGGGATCTCGCAGAAAGGATCGACAGCAGCGCTGCTGATATCCGGAACAAATACCATGTCGCTCTTCTCAACGGGAGCAAATCCGTAGTTGCTGCCGTCAAAACCGATGCCGGCGGTCATGGTGGTCTCCGAGAACCTCTCTGCCGGGATCGTAAGATGATGCCATCTTCCGTTGATATCGATCATACGGAAATCGATCATCTTTATGTCATTTTCGGAAATAAAACCCTTAACATCCTCTACTGTCTTCAACATGCTTTGTCCCCCTGAAAAGAAATATGGAGATTATAGAAAATATAATAACATTAAAAATTATTCTTTAATAAGCAGATTGAGTATGTCGACTGCATCCTGCGCCGTCCTCGCCCTGTTGTTGTCACGCGGCTTGTAATGAAGGTACGGCTTGCCCTGCGCGCAGAAGAGTATCCGTCCCTGATATTCAGGCTTTCCGAAAAGCACGGAAACCTGCTCGAAGTCTGCTTTGCGGTCATTCGCAAAATACAGGAGCACTCCGGTATCCCTGATGCACACCCGCTCGAATCCCGCCTTGCCCGCAAGAGCCTTTATCAGGGCAACCTGCGTCAGGAATATGAACTGTTTGGGCGGATCGCCGTAGCGGTCGGTCACTTCATCTATGAGGTCATCAACGTCCTTACGGGAAGAAATGGCGCCGATCCTGCGGTAAGCCGCCATGCGCGAACCTTCGTCTTCGATATAAGACGGCGGGATATAGGAGTCAAAATCCACCTCTATGTTAGCCTGCAAAGGCGGCTTAAACTCGGTGTCCCCTGTCTCGTTTAAAATCTTTATCTCCTCGTCGAGCATCCTGCAGTAGAGTTCATAACCTATCACATCCATGTGACCGTGCTGTTCTGCGCCGAGCAGATTTCCTGCGCCGCGGACTTCGAGATCCCGCAATGCTATCTTCACGCCCGATCCCAGTTCCGTAAACTCGCGGATAGCCATGAGCCTCTTGCGCGCATCGGAATTCATCTGCTTATCGGGTTTATATGTGATATACGCATACGCCTGCCGGTCAGATCTTCCCACGCGTCCTTTTATCTGGTACAGCTGGGACAGTCCGAACCGCTCGGCATCCTCTACGATCATCGTGTTGACATTCGGCATATCGACACCCGACTCTATTATGGTCGTGCACACAAGGATATCCGCCTCGCCTTTGATAAACGATCCGACTATCTTTTCCATCTGATGTTCACTCATCTTGCCGTGCGCGTAAACGACTTTGACGCCGGGCATGAGCTCCTGCAGGTGCGCCGCCCGCGAATCTATATCGGCTGTCCTGTTATACAGCCAGAACACCTGACCCCCGCGGCTTATCTCCCTGAGACACGCCTGCACCGTGATCTGTTCGTCGAATTCCATTACATAGGTCTGGACCGGACGCCGGTTCTGAGGCGCCTCGGTAAGCATGGAGATATCGCGGATCCCCGACATCGACATGTGGAGCGTCCTCGGGATCGGTGTGGCCGTAAGTGTCAGCACGTCGATATTGGCGCGCATCGCCTTGATCTTTTCCTTGTGGTTGACACCGAAGCGCTGTTCCTCGTCGACGACGAGAAGCCCGAGCTTGTGCGGCACTACGTCGTCGGACAATATGCGGTGCGTCCCTATCACAACATCGGCTTTGCCTTCTTTGATATCGATAAGGTTCTGCTTCATGACGGCAGCGGGCACGAATCTCGACAACAGCACCACCTTCATCGGGAAGCCGTTGAGCCTTTCGAGAAAAGTATCATAGTGCTGCTGCGCAAGAAGCGTAGTCGGCGCCAGCATGAAAGCCTGTCTTCCGTTCATCACGCACTTGAATATGGCCCTGAAGGCAACCTCGGTCTTTCCGAAGCCGACATCGCCGCACAGCAGCCTGTCCATCGGGACGACAGATTCCATGTCATTCTTGATGTCCTTTATCGCGGCCATCTGATCCGCTGTCTCTTCATAGGGAAATTCCTCTTCGAACTCCTTCTGGAACGAATCGTCGGGGCCGGCGGCGAATCCTTTGTTCGCTCGTCTTACCGCATACAGTTTCACAAGATCGAAGGCAAGTTTCTTTACGGAGGAACGCGCGCGCTCAACATTCTTTTTCCACTCCTGTGAATCGAGGGAAGACAGCTTCGGCACCTTGCCGCCGGGACCCACATATTTGGACAGCTTGTCGATCTTATCGACAGGAAGATATATGACAGCGTTTTTCGCATAATTGATCTTAAGGTAATCGGATGAGGACTTGCCCATCTTAAGATTGACGATTCCTTCGTAAAGACCTATGCCGTGGACATCATGAACAACATAATCACCGGGCGCTACATCTCCGAAGAACGTGATCCTCGCGCCGCCGCTCTTCTTCTGAAGCTGCTTCTTCTGACCTCCGAATATCTCCTGTTCACCGATGACCGTAAGGCCCGCGGCGGGATAGATAAAACCTTCTGGAAGAGCCTGCCCTATGATATCCGCATCAACTCCGCCCGACAGCATCTGGTTTCTGAATGATTCGACTCTGGAAGCGCCGGACAGCATAAACGTGATCCTGCCCGAAGACGATCCTCCCCCGTTCCTGATATAGTTGATCAGGGCATCGTCACGGCCGATCCAGTTCTCTCCCGCAAGTCCGGGGCAGTCAACCGTGAAGCCGCCCGGCAGACCGCTTGAAGACGATTTGAGGCAGGCGAGAGTAACAGCGCCTCCGAATCTGTCGAGTGCCTTCATGACATCAGGCGCTCTGAAGATCGAATCAATGGAACACGAAGGAGCCTGCCCGAGTTCGTACGCGCTCTTTACCCTTGCGGCAAAGTCCGCCGTATACCCGTCCATCCGGGATCTTCCTTCGGCAAATTCATCAATGAACAGGATCATTCTTGTCTTATCGACATAATCAAAGATCATGTGCGGCGTCGGATCCATGATGCTTACCCATCTGCCTTCTGACGGCAGCCGCATCCCCTGTCTGACCGCATCGGAATCCGCGCGGGATGTCTTCTCGAGAAGTTCTCCTATCGTCCGGTTCGCGGACGAATTCATCTTGTTGATATCGGGAGCTGCCGCGCGCAGCATCTCATCCGCGATCTTCCCTCTTTCCTCCTTGCCGAAGGTATAGAGGAACGCCGGACATATCACCGCCTTCTTAAGTGATCCGGTCGATCTTTGGTCACCGGGATCGAAGATCTTAAGCTGATCTATCTCGTCGTCAAAGAAGCTTATTCGAAGAGGCTTTTCCATGTCGGGCGCAAATACGTCTACGATGTCTCCCCTGGCCGAGAACTCGCCTTGCTGCGATACCATTCCGACGCGCTCATATCCCCGCTGTGCAAGATCGGATACCAGCTTGACGGGATCATAGGAACTTCCGAGCGAAAGCTTTATGGATCTGTTCTTAAACCTTCCCGCGTCAGGCATCTTGTTAAGCAGCGCGGAAGCCGTGATCAATGCCGCATCAAAGTCCCCTCTCATGATCCTGGACACTGTTCCCGTCCTCTCGATCTCATTCTCGTGTGACGCCGCAACGGCGGATACGAGTGATAATTCGGCAGGCTTCAATACCGGAATATCGGGTCCGGTAAACGGGGCAAGACTTCCGCTCAATGCCTTGGCCCGCATAACATCGGATACTATGACAACGGGTTTCTTATCGAACCTTAAGGCAAGCGCCGCGATCAGATATCCCTTCTGCTGTTCACACAGTCCCGTTATGTTGACGGGACCTCCGGTGCGCGCAGCATCCTCGAAGGCGGACAACAGTTTTTTGTCATTGGAAACAAGCCCGAGCAGCTCACTGATATCTTTATTCATTAAACTTCTTTCCGTTAACTATATCCTCACACGCGATGCATCCTTCCGTAAAGGAATCGTAGACTTTAAGCCTCACGTCCTTGGGAATGTCTGCAAGAACATATGATATGAGATCCGTATTCTCAGGCACGGGACCTGTCCCGATGCGGACACGCGGAAACTCTGAAGTTCCAAGATGCGATATCACGGACTTCATCCCGTTATGCGTTCCGGCGCTGCCCTTGCTCCTCACGCGTATGGTTCCCGTGGGGATGTCGATATCGTCATAGACTATGATTATGTGCGACGGATCGATCTTATAGTAGGCCGCGAACGGTCCTATCGCCTCTCCGGAGTTATTCATGAATGTCTGCGGCTTCATAAGATACACATCATGTCCGCCTATCATGCCCTTTCCGAAAAGCGCATGAAACTGGGTGCGCTCCACCCTGACGCCGTTTCTTTCCGCGAGCATGTCGAGCGCCAGAAATCCGCAGTTATGCCATGTATAGGCATATTTATTTCCGGGGTTGCCGAGCCCCGCGATAAGCCAGGAATCAGACATAAAGAATCAAAGCTCCGAGCGGCGGTTGTCGAGCTTAATGTAATTCGCGCCGCGAAGACGGTTCCTCTTTGTCACCCAGTCGCCTTTGTTCTCCTGTTCCTTACGTGCAATACCGAGCGCATAGGAAGGAACATCCTCATTGATGGTGGATCCCGCAGCGATGTAGGAATCATGACCCAGTACAACCGACGACAGGATGTTCGCGTTGCCTCCGACGAATACATTATCCTCGATCGTACAACCGACCTTGTCCTGACCGTCGAAGTTACATGTCACAGTGCCGGCACCGAAGTTGACATTCTTTCCGACCTTTGAATCTCCGATATACGTAAGGTGTCTTGCTCTCGTATATTCATCTATCTCGGATCCCTTGACCTCGACATATGCGCCGATCGTAACATGATCCTTGATAAGGCATCCGGGTCTGATATGCGAGAACGGTCCTATGCGGCAGTCACTGCCGATTACCGACTCCGTGGCGATCGAAGAATCAATCGTCGTTCCGTTTCCGACCTGCACTCCGTCAAGCCTTGTGTTCTCTCCGATGATACAGTCCTCGCCGATCACCGTGTTGCCCATGAGTCTGGTGCCCGGAAGGATTATGGTGTCTCTTCCGATCTCTACGGCGGTATGGATCCAGGTCGTATTCTCATCGACGATCTCGACACCGTTCATCATGTGCTTCATCAAAATGCGTCTGTTCATGATGTTGCTCGCCTTCATGAGCTGGTATCTGTCATTAACGCCGAGGGTATCTTCAAAATCGCATATAACGGATCCTACCGTACCGCCGTCTCTGATCAGTATATCGATCGTGTCGGTAAGATAATATTCCTTCTGGGCGTTCTGCGCAGAGAGCCTTCCCAGCGCGGACAACAACAGGGATGTCTTGAATATATACATCGAGGAATTGATCTCCCTGATCTTCAGCTCCTCCTCACTGCAGTCCCTGTGCTCGACGATCTTCAATACATTGCCGTTCTCATCCCTTACGACTCTTCCGTAGCCTGTCGGATCATCGGCCGTCGCTGTGATGACTACGGCTGCATAATCTGCGCTCTCCATCGCATCAACGGCCTTCGCGATCGTCTTGGCGGACACCATCGGGGAATCTCCCGGAAGAACGATCACAAAACCGCCTCTTCCTTCAAGGAAAGGCTCAGCCTGCATAACGGCGTGGCCTGTGCCTAACCGCTGCTCCTGGAACACATAAGCTACTCCCTCGCCAAGAACATCTCTTATCTGCTCCTGTTTATCACCTACGATATAGACCTGCTCTTCGCATCCCGCTTCACAGAGCGCATCGTAGACCCACTTTATTATCGGTTTGCCTGCGACCTGATGCACCACTTTGGAGTATGCTGACTTCATTCTCTTTCCGTCGCCTGCCGCCATTACAACTGCGCATATATTCATAGTAAATTGCCTTCTTCGAAAATATTTTTGTCGACTAATTATAACAAAGTTAATTTGCTTGTAGTGTATAATGATTGAAATCAAGGGAACTTTACAAGGAGCACAGTTTTATGAAAGCTATTCTTCTCGCTGCAGGATATGCAACAAGATTATATCCTTTGACCAAGGACAAGCCGAAGTCTCTCCTTCCTATCGGAAGCCGCCTGATAATTGATTACATCATGGATGCCGTCGATCAGATCCCGGGACTTACGGGTGTTGCTCTCATAACCAATTCAAGATTCTTCTCCCAGTTTTCTGACTGGGCAACCGCGCAGGACCGGACAGGTAAAGCGCCGATCGAAGTTATTGATGACGGAACGACCGACGACTCGAATAAGAGAGGCGCGATCGGCGACATAATCTATACGATCGATACATTGGGGATAGATGACGATCTGTGCATACTCGCAGGCGACAATATATTTACATATAGCATCACGAACATGTATGACTTCTTCATCGCTAAGAATGCGCCGACGATGATAGCGATCAACGTGCCGGAAGTCGAACAGAGAAGAAAGCTTGCAGTTGCCGTGCTTGATGATGACGGACGTATCCTCGATATGGAAGAGAAGCCCGCCGAGCCCAAGAGCGAATGGGGAATTTACGCTACTTATTTTTACGGACGGGAGATCATTCCGCTGTTCAAGGAATATATCGCGGAGGGCGGCTCACCCGATGCACCCGGCAACTTCCCTTCGTGGCTCTATAAGAAGATGCCCGTCTACGCCTTCAAGGGCGACGGATCCTGCATCGATATAGGAACCGTCGAGAACTACGAGAAGATATGCGCAGAATATGAGGACAGATAACAGATTCATTAAACTGATATGTTTATTGACAGCAGGTTCCGCTCTGATCAGCGGAACCTGTTCTTGTGCAAAGACCGAAGATGTCACTCAGACAACTGTCGAGACAACGGCTGCTGCAACGCCCACTCCGTCTCCTTCACCGACACCTTCGCCCACTCCGTCACCTTCACCGACACCGTCCCCTTCGCCGACTCCCGTTCCGGAATATGTGGAACCCCAGTTTGAAGAAACATGGTACAACGGATTTGTCGACGCGAGATCAGTCCGCGCGCAGATCGTAGATAATCCGGAAGACATCGCTGTGCTCGTCAATAAGTACTACGCGCTTCCGCTGGACTACGTTCCGCCGGACCTTGTGGATGCCCCTCACTCGATGAACCAGCAGATCAGAGCGGAAGCCTGTGAAGCATGGGAAGCAATGTACGCAGCCTGCGTCGAAGCGACCGGTCAGGGCCTTTTCCTCGTATCCGGCTACAGGGATGCGAATATACAGCAGTATCTTTTCGAGAGATCAACGAATCTTCGCGGAATCACTTTCTCGGTCCGTAAAAATGCCGTGCCCGGAAGATCAGAGCACCAGCTCGGCCTCGCGCTCGACATAACACCCGAGGGTCAGTATGAGATCCTCGATGAGTTCGGCGAGACGACTACGGGCATGTGGGTCAACGAACACTGCCATGAGTTCGGATTTGTAAGACGCTTCCAGCAGCAGTGGGTATACGAGACCGGCTACGACATCGAGGCATGGCACTACCGTTATATCGGCGTCGAGCTCGCGACTTATCTTCACGAGAATGACATGTCACTCGAAGCCTACTACGGTCTCGAGCAGGTCCTGCCCTGGGACGAGTGACCTCACTGCTCCGTTACCGTTAACGGCACCTCGAAATGCACCTCATAATCAGGTGCTCTGCAGCTTCCGGGGTCTTCATTTTCCATGCCATATGATATGTAACAGTCATCATATGACGGAACGGCATAAAGCACAGGGTGCCCTTCAAAAGTCTGAGAATACTCACGCGCAGAGTAGATCAGATAACCGTAATCGTAATAATCGTGGTTAAAGACTTCGTCGCTTACGGTTATAACACCGTCGGCATCGAATGATACCTTGAAGCATTCAGCCGTCTCGTATCCTCTTCCTTCCATGGTGCCTTCTAATGCGGGTCCGATGAATCTGTCATAAAGATCCCCCGCGTTCTCATAAGGAATATATACTCTTACATTTTCCATGATGATAAATGCGGGATTGCCGTCAGCATCATATACGAAACCGCGCTCCGAAGGAGCGTTAAGATTGCCGGCCGAATAAGTATTCCCGTCCCACGCGCTGTATGTGCATGAACAGCGCGGATTCACGGTTGCCATAGTGGGATCATCAACGTTCCAGTCTTCACTTATCAAAGTGTACTCTCTGCCTGACACAGAGCCCTCAGAGCTTACTATGTCAGGATAACAGATCGAACAGTTAAACTCATAACCGGTACCCGTGTCAGTAACGGGATAATTGACGGTATAGGCAGTCTTGGTGACGTCCATCCCGTAAAGAGGAGAGTATTCTTCATATTCACCCGTTATCGTTATCTCACATTCGGGGAAGATATAAACACCCCAGGAATCCCCCGCGCCGTGTTCTTCACCACCCTCACAGGCAGGACCGAGATGTTCGCGCCAGACCGGCGCTACCAGACTACTGCCGGCTCCGTAAAGGTTTGACAGATCAACACACTCTGACACAGGCTCGGCAACAGTTTCCGCGGGCTCGCTTGTCTGTTCAGTCTCATCAGCGGGTTCTTTCTCCTGTGTCCCGGACGGCTCTGTCTGCTCAGACTGCCCGGACTGTTCCGTCTCCACGGTCTCCTCATCTTCCAGGGTCTCCTGCGGAGCGCTTTCCGAACACCCTGCCAACATACATGCAGCCAGCAGCGCCGCACACATTCTCACACTTGCTTTCTTCACTGATAACCCCTCCTGTTCATGTATTTGATTATATAACTTATTGAGTATATAATCTCATGCAGAATCCAAGGCGGGGTGCAAGTCCCCACCGGCGGTGATCCTTTAAGGTAAGCCCGCAACTCCCGTTAAATCTTATGACGGGACTGACGCGATGAGACTTCGCGGCCGACGGTCAAAGTCCGGATGGAAGGAGTTGTTTTTTATGTCCAAAGATTCACGTATCAGTATCCGCAAGATCGCTGTTGCCGGTATCTTTACCGCGATGGCAGTCGTATTGATGTACCTTGAGGTAAGCGTTCCTCTTATGCCGCCTTTCCTCAAATTCGATTTCTCCGAATTGCCCGTTCTCATCGGATCGTTCGCACTGGGTCCGGTCTACGGCATCGTGATCGAATTGTTGAAGAACCTCATCCACCTCCCGGTAACCGCCACGGCAGGTATCGGAGAATTCTCAAACTTTGTCACCGGAAGCATATATGTCTTCACCGCGGGAGCATTTTATGAGAAGCACAGGACGCGCAAAGGCGCCGTCATCTCCTTGCTGCTCGCCACCCTCGCGCTCGGAGTCATCGCCGTCCCGTTCAACTGGTTCGTGACCCTGCCTTTGTACGGTTCGGTTCTGAACTTCCCGATAGAAGCGATCGTCGGCATGAGCGCAGCGGTCAATCCCGCCATCAAGGATAAGCTCACTCTCGTCCTCTTCGCATTCCTGCCGTTCAACATCCTGAAAGGACTTGTTATAGGATTCATCACATTCTGGGTCTATAAGCCGATCTCAAAGCTCATCAATTCAACTTATTCAAAAACCCGCTGACAATGTTTGCTCGCTCGGGTCCTCCGCGCTACGCTTGTGCGGAAGTCGCTTCGCAAGACATTGTCAGCGGGAAACATAAGCGGCCAGCTTAAGCGGGCTGATCAGCAGATGCATCAGACGGCGCCGTTTCAACCGGCGCCGTTTCCGCTGCTTCGGGCACGCTTTCACTGCCTGCCGTTTCCGCGGTCTCGGACGCTTCAGCGGGCGCAGCGGTCTCCGAAGGAACCGTCTCGGCCGGAGACGTCTCGGCCGGAGCTGTCTGCGCCGGCTGTTCATCATAAGTCCTTACGGGCTGGGTATTTATAATGTACTGTGTATAGTCGCCGTTCGGATCACCGAACAGGAAGTTGTAGAAATTCGATGACAGAACACCGCTGCAGAAATTGATCTTATTGTTCACTATCGCCCTCACCGCCTCGACATATCCGTCCGGAATATCCGCATCGGGATCGTTCGGAACGAACTCCCCGCGCGAACTGATATATGTTCCGAGATCGGTCTTCCAGTCGCGGTTGGTATTAAAGACCAGCGGCATCTGATCCGACAGGACATCGCGGCCAGGCAGCAGGCGCGAATCGTATTCAATGCCGAACAGGTTGAGCAGTGTCGGCAGCATGTCGAGCGACGACGTAGGGGTATCTATGATTATGGGGTCCTCATCTTCAAGACATCCGCACCATAAGATCAGCCGGTTGTGATCGCGTTCCATGGTATTCGTAACTTCGTATCCGTAAAGCTCGGACAGATAATGCATATATCCCGCCGAAGAGTCGCGGTCCAGACCGTAGGGATAATGGTCCGCGCAGATCGCTATTACCGTATCGTTGAGGATGCCTGCCGCCTCAAGCTCATCAAGGATATATCCGACCGCAAGATCAAGGTCGATCTGACATGCCCTGTAAGCGCGCACGGATTCCGAACATGTTCCCTCGAGAGAAGCCGTCGCATCCCAGTGCCTTCTGCTCATCGCATTGGCTCCCCGGCTGTAATTGCTGTGACCGCTTACCGACATATAGTAGATATTGAACGGCTGATGATCGATGTATCCCGGGAGCGTCGCCTCCATAAGCTGCAGATCGCTTTCCGGCCACACGGGATCGATATAGGATTCAAGTCCGTTGCCCCATCCGGTAAAGCCCTCGGAATAACCCAGCAGATTGTGCGTGACGTTGCGGGTATAGTACTGGTAGTCGTTGTTGTGAAAAGCCGCCCCGTAGTATCCGAGCGCGTTAAGACGCTGTCCCATCGTAAGATATGTGTTTCCGCGGCACGTCATGTGGTAGAAGGACACTCCTCCGTCCATGGGAAGAAGGCCGAACACATGAGAGAACTCGCCTCCGATAGTCCCTGCGGTTGCAGGGATATACGAATCCGTAAAGTTGATGCCGCGGGTGGCAAGACGGTAGAGATTAGGCGTAAGAACAGGATCTATCGCCTCCGCCGTAAATGCTTCCGCGGTGATCATGATCAGATTCTTCCCCTCGAAAAGCCCGGTGTACTCATTGCTCATAGCAGGTTCGAGAGAAGCGCAGTAAGCTGCCAGTGATGCGACCGTGCCTGATTCGGTTTCGGCGATCTGCTCAAAATCGATATCCATGACATGAGGATACGGGGTAGGCGACGGCGAAGGAGTCGGGGTTGCGGTAGCGCCCGGCACCGTCGGAACAGGCGTCGCGGTCGGCGCGGGCGTTGCAGTCGGAAGTGCAGCAACCGGTATCTCGACCGTCTCGAATTCGATGTCATCATCCGCTCTTAACAGCGATCTCGCATCAAGCGCCAGGGCTTCCGTAAGACCGAACTTTGCCGCTGCAGGTTCGAAACTGTATTCTTTGCCGTGCATATTCGCCGCATAAGCATCTGATGAAATGAGCAGAACATGAGCAAAAAAAGCAACCGGTATCATCAGTGCCATGAGACCGGTCTTCCACCGCTCGATCCTCACAGGTCTGAACCTTCCGGAAACAAGCCTTATGACAAACAGTATCACAGGCACAAGGAATAAAGCTATGTGCGATATGCCCGCCGGGCTCAGCACAAGACTTCTTATCGTTGAAGAGAAACCCGTAAGCGCATCGCCGCCTCCGAAGAATACCGTGCGCAGGTCGTACACGGTCCGGAACTGCATGTGTATAAAGTACTCGATGAGAAAAGGCACCGCCGCGGCAATGCGGACGATGATCTCGGCGGCATTGCGCGCCCTGCCCTTTAATGCGAGAAGCAAAAGACAGACCGGCAGTCCCATGTATATCGAACTTAATGCGACAAACGGCAATGATGATAAAAATGCTTTTCCGAATACGGAAAAGCCGAACAACATCTCATAGTAAAAAAGAACGATTACAAACTCAGCTGACAACATTTTCGATTATAAGCTTCAATGCCGCATGAGACTCCTGCCAGCTCGGGTGACTTATCGCAAACACATGTCTTGCATCCTCTCCCTCGGTCGAGATGGCATCGTAGAACTTTACCGGGATGCCCTGACCTGCAAGGAAATCCCTCATGTCGACATTCATGTCGTGCAGGAAATCCTTGTCACCCGTAATAAGGCATGTCTTCGGAAGCCCCGTCCTGCTGATGATATTCTTCAGATCAAAGACATACTCGGGAAGAACATTGTCCCCGTCCCTGGCGCCCGTCGGCTTAGTAAAGAAGTACCCGGGGAAGCGGTCTCTGCTGCCCGTATAAACGCCGCAGATAGAAGCGACCGACAGGACCTCGACATCCGACTTTATGAATATGCCCATATCGTGACGGACGTCCTTATCGAGAAGAGCGCAGGCGAGCATCAACGCAAGATAAGCTCCTGCGGAATCGCCGATCAGGTGAACTTTGCGGATACCCCTTTGCTTTGTAAGATAATCCATCGCCGAACAAAGATCGGCAAGTATCCCCTGAAGCGACTTCTCGGGCAGAAGATGATAGTTAACATTCGCGACCGGTATCTGTGAGAAGACCGCGAGATTCATTCCGAAATTCTTATCGATCTCTTTGCTCCCGTAGACGAATGCGCCGCCGTGAACAAGGAAGAAGATCTCGTCAGCAACCTCAGTACCCTTCAATTTGTATATATCAAGCCTGTGCTCCGGGATATCCGGCGTCTCATAGACGATATCGCACTCCGCGTCACAATTTGACGGCAGCACTTCAGTGGCAAGGCGGACCCTGTCATTTCCTGATGCGCCTCTAATGAACGCTTTCCGGGCTTTCTCCGCCCTCATCTTTGCGAAAAGCATATTTTCTAACAAGCCTCTGTTAATTGAATTCCAACGAAAAGACATTATACAACTTTATGCTATAATTAAAAGACTTAAAATCCTTAATGGAGGTTTTTCTATGCACGACGAGAAGATTATAGATCAGCTGTCAGACCTTATCTCCTCCTTCATCTGCTATGCGGGATCCCATCTTCCCGATGATGTGGATGCGAAGATCAAGGAAATGGCAACTGTCGAGACAGAGGGTTTTGCTCCCACCATCTACAAGGCGATGGCCGATAATATGGATCTTGCAAATAAGCTCAAGCGCCCTTCATGCCAGGATACCGGCATCATACAGTTTTTCGCGAAGGTCGGAACGGGATTCCCTTATCAGAACGAGCTTCCCGAAGCACTCGAACAGGCAGTCCTCAAGGCTACAGAGCGCGCTCCTTTGAGACACAATGCAGTTCAGGTATTCGATGAGATCAACACAGGCAACAATGTCGGCGTACGCGTTCCGTGGATCGACTGGGAACTGGTGCCCGACAGGGACGATATCGAACTTTATGTCTATATGGCAGGCGGCGGATGCTCATTGCCCGGTATGGCAAAAGTCCTCATGCCGCTCGAAGGTTATGAGGGTATAGTCAGGATCATTTTCGACCAGATGACATCTTACGGCGTCAATGCCTGCCCTCCCGTTCTTCTCGGAGTAGGTATCGCAGGTTCCGCTGAAGTTGCTGCCAAGCTTTCCAAGAAGGCGCTGCTGCGTCCCGTAGGTTCTCACAACCCCAACCCCAAGGCCGCGATGATGGAAGAAGAGCTCGAGAAGGGCTTGAACGAGCTGGGCCTCGGACCCGGCGGACTTTCCGGTAAGCTTTCCGTTATGGGCGTAAATATCGAGCAGGCTGCACGTCACCCTGCTACTCTCGCAGTCGGACTTTCCACAGCATGCTGGGCTCACAGAAGAGCTTGCATCAAGATCAATCCCGACTTCACATATGATTTCGTCACGAGCAAAGGAGTTACATTATGAGCATTTGGCATCTGACTACACCTGTAACGGATGAGGATATCGAGAAGATCCATATCGGCGATGTAATCTACCTTACAGGCGACATCACAACAGGAAGAGACGACGTTCACCACAGAGTCGTCGTTCAGGGAAGGGAATGCCCCGTCGACCTTAAGGGCGCCGCAGTATTCCACGCAGGTCCCATCATGAAGAAGAACGATGACGGCACATGGAAGTGCGTTGCAGTAGGACCTACCACATCCATGAGAATGGAGAAGGCCGAGAAGGAATTCCTTGCGGCTACAGGCGTTAAGATCGTTATCGGCAAAGGCGGAATGGGCCCTAAGACGACAGAAGGATGCAAAGAGTCCAAGGCTGTGCATACTATCTTCCCCGGCGGATGCGCGGTCGTTGCCGCAGAATGCATCGAGAAGGTCGAAGGCGTTGAGTGGCTCGACCTCGGAATGCCCGAGGCAATGTGGAGATTCAAGGGCAAGGAATTCGGACCTCTGATCGTATCGATCGACTGCCACGGCGGCAATCTCATCGACGACAACAAGGTGAAGTTCAACGAGAGAAAAGAACAGCTCGTTCCCGAGATCTCGAAGAAAGTCCAGTTCATGCATTGATGCTCCCTTTACTTTCTGAGATCAAACAGAAAGCGGATGCGTTGATATTCGATATAGACGGTACCCTGCTTGATTCCATGACAGTATGGAATCAGGCGGATATCGTCTTTTTAAATTCGCGCGGCTTTGAAGTCACCCCCGACTATACGGACTATGTCAAATCAGCCCGCATAGAAGATGCCGCCGTCTACACCAAAGAACGGTTCGGCCTTCCGGACACTCCCGAGAGCATCATGAACGAGTGGAACGCTTTTGTGGATCACGCTTATGCTTATGAGGTTCCGCTTAAGGACGGGGCATATGAGTATCTTGCAGCGGCCCGCGCCGCAGGCTTTAAGACCGCCTGCGCTACGGCGCTCACCCCGCGCAATATCAGATCCGCGTTTACAAGGCTCGGCATCCTCGGCATGTTTGACAGTATAGTCACTCTGTCCGGTCTTCCGGGATTTCCCGATAAGTCCCGCCCCGATATCTTTCTTCACACGGCATCGCTCCTGTCTTCCCTGCCGTCCCGGACGATAGTGTTCGAGGATGTTCCCGCCGCGCTTTCCGGGGCATCAAAAGGCGGATTCATGACTTGCGCGGTCAAAGATCCGGTCGGCGCCGGATCTGAAAGATCATGGGTTTCCATGACAGAAGATTCCGATTATTTCTTTACTTCCTGGAGAGAGCTTATAGAAGATTAATCCTTTTTAATTCTTTGTTCATTATTCCTTAAAACGCGTGCTGTATAGTGTTCTCATGGATTATGATGCGAAGAAGATATTCATACGCGGCAAGATCGCGTTTATAGTCACGAGCGTTATCTATATTCTGCTTTTCCTGGCAGGTCTGTTCGTGCAGAAATTCGTGTTCATCGAATACGCAAGAGTCATAATATCGGTATTCCTCGTCATCATGAGTTTCTTTGTAAACCTGCTGTTCGGCATCCCCGGATATTGGATAACCACTGCGGCAACCGTCGGTCAGATATTCGTATATTCTTCGGATTATTCGCAGAAGAAAGACTATGACATCCTGGTGCTTATCGCGGTAGCCCTGCTGTCGATACTGGTAGATACCATTTTCGAGTTCTTTATCCTGAGAGTAGGTGCGAGAATGGATACTCTCGGCAGGATCCTGTCTGACGAGAAGGCAAAGCGCATAAGCTATGAGACGGATGCCATGGTGGCTAAGACCACTTCATCCCGCTCCGGAACCATCGTAAGGCACGAGGACATCGTCGATAAGCCCGCCTACACTGAAGCCGTGGAGACTTCCCGGACAACAACGCTCGATCCGCTGACGACGCTCCCCAACAGGTACACGATAAATGAGTACACGGGAGTCAGGATCCTTAACTACAAGAAGGCATTTCAGGATGCCGCCGACAAGGGCATCACATGCTACATAAAGCCGATCTACGTCGTCTACCTTACTATCTCCGACCCCGTGAGATTCTCGGCGGACAACGGTCACATCATCGTCGATCTTTTCATTCAGACAATGGCGCACAGACTGCGTGAAGCAGCCGACTCCAAGGACTTTGTCGGAAGGATCGCCAATAACGAATTCGCGATCGTCACGACGAGGTTTACGGAAGATGCCGATGTGATCTCATATACGGAAAAGTTATCGGCAGAGCTTAAGAAAGAACACGGCGGACTCTTCCGGGCCGGAATAGCCCAGTATCCGCGTGATGCCATGTACGCGGGCGAACTGATCCAGCACGCCGAAGAAGCGATGTATCAGGCTGTAAAGAATAATGCGGAAGCAATGGTCTTCGAACCCTCCGAAGCCGAGAAGCGCAGTTCATTCCTCGAGGATATGACGATCGACGAGATCAAGGACCTGTTTGACAAGGCATTCGGCAACAATGAGATATTTATGGTCTACCAGCCCAGGTTCGATGCCGCGAAGAAACTGACCGGATTCGAGGCTTTTGTACGCTGGGAGTGTCCGGGACACGGGACGGTCGACACGATGAACTTCCTGTTCTATGCGGAGAAGACCGGCCATATTTTCGAACTCGGGGAACTGTCCTTAAGACAGTCATTCGAGACTCTCGCTCTCATAAACGAGATCGACCCGTCGCTTACCATGACCGTAAATCTTTCCGCCACACAGCTTCAGATGCCGGACCTTCAGATAGATCTTTTGTCTGTTGCGGAAGAATCAGGCTGCAATCTCAAGAACATTATAATCGACATACCGGCAGACGGAGCAGGCATGAACGTCAGCGGGATCCAGAACACACTGGATGCCTTCGCATCTTCAGGTATCACCATGGCCCTTGATAACTTCGGCCGCTGCTATTCATCACTTAACAGCATACCCTTGCTGCCCGTGTCCATCATCAAGCTCGACGGTTACTTTACCCATGACCTTCAGGAGGAATCCTCCCACGATGTCCTGACGCGCTCGATCATCTCGCTCATGAAGGAGTTGGATATTCCGGTAGATGCAACGAACGTAAGCTCCGCCGAACAGTTTACAAAACTTCGCGAATACGGCTGCACTTATTTTCAGGGTACATATCTTAACGAACCCCTGAAGAGATCTCAGATGATCGAATACATAAAGAACTACCGGAACTGACTGAGGATCTGTGACAGTCTCCTGACCGGAAGACCTACAACATTGAAATAATCCCCTTCGACAGTATCCACGAGCAGCGCTCCGCCTTCCTGAATCCCGTATGCGCCGGCCTTATCATAAGGCTCACCGGTATTGATATAACGCTCGATAAGATCCTTTTGAAACTCATCGAGGTCACCGAATCTGACCTTAGTGGTCTCGGTGAACACCACTTCGCTGTCAAGCGTCTTTACGCACACGCCGGTGATCACCTCATGAGTCCTTCCCGACAGCATCGTGAGCATGCGCCTCGCATCTTCCTTATCTTCAGGCTTTCCCATTATCTCATCACCGCACACTACCGCAGTGTCGGCACCGATAACGACAACATTCCCTCTTTCCTCTGCAGGGATACCGTCATAAACAGCGCAGGCCTTTGCTCTGCTCAATTCACACTGTATCATCACCGCATCGCCGCCGCGCTGTTTGACCTGCTGTTCGACCGCCCGCTCATCAACTTCGCGGGTCACGATCCCGAAGTCTTTTGTGATCAGACCCAACAGCTCTTTCCTTCTAGGTGATGCACTTGCCAGTATTATCTTCATAGCGATCATTATACCATCTGCACCAGTGTCATCTGCATACAGTTTTTCGAAATGCTCATCAAGCCGGGAGCCCACTGCTTCAAGACGGGTAAAATCTGATCTTCTGCTGACTCAAACTCCGACTCGGCACCGGCTTGAGTCAGTCTTTATGTCAAAATACGCCTTATATTGACACAACCACTGACTCGCAGCGGCATTGTGTCACACTTCATGTCAGTTGATCGCCGACGCGTGTTGCTGAACCGTCGAAGTGCTGATGACCTTCTTTTCGACTATTTGCGAAGAACCTGAAAAGGGGGATGCGTTTTGCCCGGCGCATCCCCCTCTCTCCAGAGTAAAATATGAAAATAAAATCTCAGGATCCGTCAGAAATCATCGGAACCGAAGATCTCTTCCTCAGTGATATCATCAGCGGATATTCTCTCCCACAAAGGCTTGTTAGAATTGTCAGGCTCTGCCGGTTTCTCTTCGGCCTCAGCTGTCGCCTCAGGCTCAGCGGCAGGAGCCTCGGTTTCTGCCTCGGGTTCGGCCTCAGCATCCGCCTCGGGTTCAGCGGCCAGTTCTGATTCAGCTTCCGGCTCAGCCTCAGGTTCGGGTTCTGTCCCGACATCAGCTTCAGGCTCGGACTCTGCTGCAACTTCAGGCTCGGACTCTGCTTCGGGTGCCGGCTCTGCGGCAGGAACCTCAGGTTCGGGTTCTGTCTCGGAAAAGGTCTCAGGGGCCGCAGCAGTCAATTCAACATCAGGCGCAAATTCGGCAAACTCCTCGAGTGCTGCCGCTTCGGATTCTTCCTCAAAGTCAGCCTTGGGGGAAACAGCCTCTTTAACGGCCTCCTCAGCCTTCTCTTCGACCTCGGGTACGGCAGCGGTTGCTTCTTCTGCAGGCGCCGCTTCCTCAACCGTTGTCACTTCATCCGCAGCTTCCTCTGCTTCGGCCGTTGTGACTTCAGTCCCCTCTTCGTTATTTGCAGGTTCAGCCTCTTCTTCAGCCTTTGCAGCTTCATCTTCTGCCTTCTTGGCCTCCGCCTTTGCCTTATCTTCCTTCTTCTTGGCCTCAGCCTGCGCCATCATTTCCGCAACAGACAAACGGGGCATAAACGAACTGCTCTCTTCTTCCTTCGGCTCTTCCTTCTTTGCTTCGTCGGGCGCCGCTTTAACGACAGAATCGGCAGCCATCTCATTGGCTTTAGCCGTGGATTCCGCGAGTTCTTCCCTCTGTTCAGCCTTGAGCTTAGCCGCTTCGATCTTGGCGCGCACGCGCTCGCGGGCTGCAGCAGCCGCAGCAGCTCTCTTCTCGGCATCTTCTCCCGCTTCCCTGGCCTTGGCATTCGACTCTTCGGCTCGCTTGATAACGGCCTCGGAAACCGTCTTTACCTCAGCTGCAGGCTTCTCTTCCTTGGGCGCGGCTGCAGCTCTCTCCTTCGCAGCCTCTGCCGCCTCAGCCGCCTTCTCGAGATCTATCCTGTCCGGAAGGACCTCATTGCCGGGTCTTTGCAGAACATCTACAAGAGAATCGTGGACTTTACGCACTTCGCTCTCGGGAAGGATCCCGTCGACCGTACTCTCATAATTAGCCTCGGGGCTGTTCATGAACAGCGCATAGACTTCCTTGGGATTATCTTTCTTGGTAATGCGGTAGAAGGTATCCACGAACTTGCCCATGGACTTGCTCTGCTGCCACTTCGGCATCTCTTTGACCCTCTCGGAACCTGATGCCTCGGATACCTCCGAGAAAAACTCCTTGGACGATTTATACTCGCCGTTAAGGATATACGCTCCGCCGGGTTCGCCGTTCTCACAGACTGCAACAAGGGCAGTAGCAACATTACGGACATCTACAAAAGCGTGACCGCCTGATATAGTGGAAACCTTATTCTCAAGATACTTCTTGAGGATCTTGTTCATATCATAATCTTCGGAGAATCCGGGGCCGATGATGAACGTGGGCAGAAGAAGCGATGCATTGAATTTATTAACACTTATCTTCTCCATAAGATAAGCTGATGCCTCTGCCTTGGTAGCGGCATAATCCCCGTCAACCTTCTTTCTGTCGAAATGAACCTTCTCACCGGACAGAACCGAATCAGGGTCGATGGAATAAGCGGATCCCAGATAGACAAATCTTCCGACCTTGGCGCGCATCGCCATGTCGATGATATTCTGCGCGCCCGCGACATTGGTGCGGCGCATGTCCATATTCTTGTTATTGGAGATATTAACGATCTCTTCGGTGTGAATGACCGCAGAATGTCTGGGATCATCCACTGCCAGAAACTCCTTGAGCGAATCCCTGTCGAAGATCTCACCCTCGGCGATCTCGGCACCCATCCCGCGAAGCAGGGAGTAATCCGATTCCGGCGGTACCAGCACGCGTACCGAGCAGCCTTCCGCCAACAACATCTGAACGACCAGTCTTCCGACAGGATCTTTTGCACCTGTAACAAGATATTTCTGATACATCATCCGATTCCCCTTCGTAACAAATTAACAGACCTTATTATTGTATTTGATATTTCTGACTTTTTCATTCGATTAATGTTAAACTCGTGTAAACAATGCAGTTGACAATAATGATTTTAGAAGGTATTATCTCGTTGTTTATATGCGAAAAGGCTGTGACGAAGAAGGTCCGGCCGTCTGAGCACACAGAGAGCCGGGGATGCTGGGATCCCGACAGCAAGGACGCCAAGAGACTATCGCTTCCGAGCCGGTGCGCCGAATGAGCTTTTCGGGAAGAAGAGCGCGAGTAGACCGCATCCGTATGGCCGCGTTAAGGCATAGGGTTTGAAGGAACCTGAAGTGGCGGACCTCATGTGAGGATCGCAAGTTGAGTGGTAACACGGTAATTCGTCTCAACGTTCAAATGAACGTTGAGATTTTTTTATGTCATGAGACGGAGGTAAATTATGGCAGAGAATTTAAACAGTGAAGTCGAAGCAAAACTGCTGGAGGTGGCAGGCCGCGTAAAGGCTTTAAGGATGGACATGGGTCTGTCGGTCGAACAGATGGCTCAGAAGATGGGCATGACCGCAGAGGAATACGAACAGTATGAAGAAGGCAGAGAAGACTTCAACTTCTCGTTTTGCTTCAAGTTTGCCAATATTGCCAAAGTCGATATTGCGGATATCCTCGAAGGATTCTCTCCCTCTCTTACCGAATACACGGTAACCCGTAAAGGTCAGGGCCGCCCTATCGCAAGAAGAGTCGATTCCGAGACCAAATATCTTCGTTTGGGTTCGAGATTCAAGAACAAGATGTGCGAACCCTACCGCGTCATCCTCCCTTACTCCGAAGAGGCTCTTAACCCTCCTTATAAGCTCGTGACCCACGGAGGTCAGGAGATGAACATCGTCGTACGGGGAACTCTTAAGGTCATGCTCGGCGATTCCTTCGAAGTGCTGCACCCCGGAGATGTTATCTACTTTGACCCGATGACACCTCACGCCGAATTTGCTTTGGGCGGAGAGGACTGCGAATTCTACGCCATCATAATCGACCCGAAGCTTGCAGAAAGAGGCGAGGACGAGATCGCTCCCTATAAGACCGAGATCGTCACCGACAGCACGACAAATGTTGATGCGGCAAATCTGAAAGATCCCGTCTACGCGAAGTACCTTAACGGCATTCTTGACAATGACGGTCATCTCGTGGACGTCGAGGTGAATGTGCCTGCCTGCAAGAAGTTTAATTTCGCTTATGACTGTGTCGATGCCATCGCGGACAAAGATCCGGACAAGCTCGCCATGCTCTGGGTTGCCAAGGACTGCGTTACCGAGCGCAGGTTTACCTTCTCCGACATGAAGAAATATTCCAACATGACGGCTAACTACTTTAAATCTTTGGGGATCGGCAAAGGCGACAAGGTAATGCTCGTATTGAAGCGCCATTACCAGTTCTGGTTCGCCATGCTGGGTCTCGAGAAACTCGGCGCAGTCGCGATACCCGCGACACACCTGCTCCGTGACAAAGATTACGAGTACCGTTTCTCCGCGGCATCCGTAAAGGCAATATTCTGCACTGCCGACGACGATGCAGCTGACGAAGTCGAGAAAGCCGCAGCGGCTTACGGGCTGTCGACCCTGATACTGTGCAACGGTTCAAGACCCGGCTGGCACGACTTTAATGAAGAGTTCAAGAATTTCTCCGACGAGTTTGAAAGACCCGCGGATTACGCCTGCGGCTACGATCCCATGGTCATGTTCTTTACTTCGGGAACGACAGGCTATCCCAAGATGGCATTACACTCATATATGTATGCGATCGGACATATAACGACCGCGAAGTACTGGCAGAATGTCGATCCCAACGGTCTTCACTTCTCCATCTCCGATACGGGCTGGGGCAAGGCTTTGTGGGGCAAGCTCTACGGTCAGTGGCTGTGCGAGGCGCCGATCTTCACATTCGACTTTGAGCGCTTTAAAGCCGATGAGATCCTTCCCATGTTTGCCAAGCACCATATCACCACCTTCTGCGCTCCGCCCACCATGTTCAGATTCTTCATCAAAGAAGATCTGTCCAAGTACGATCTTTCATCTTTGAAATATGCCGTCACAGCGGGCGAGGCTCTGAACCCCGAAGTATTCAACCGCTTTATGGCAGCCACCGGCATACGCCTCATGGAAGGATTCGGTCAGACAGAGACAACGCTCGTCATCGCGAACCTCGTGGGATCCCGCATCCGTTTAGGCTCCATGGGACGCCCGAACCCGCTGTATGAAGTTAAGATCCTGGATCCCGACGGCAACGAATGCAAGCCCGGTGAGACCGGAGAGATCTGCATCAATACACAGAAATATCATCCTAAGGGACTGTTCCTTGAGTACTATCTGTCCCCCGAACTTACGAAGGACGCATGGCACGACGGCTGGTATCACACCGGTGACACCGCCTGGCAGGATGAGGACGGATACATCTGGTATGTCGGAAGGACCGATGACGTTATCAAGTCTTCCGGTTACCGCATCGGACCGTTCGAGATCGAGAATGTCATCATGGAACTGCCTTATGTTCTTGAGTGCGCAGTTACGGGCGCGCCCGATCCGAAGGGTGTCCGCGGCATCGTAGTCAAGGCCACCATGACCCTGGTCAAGGGCACCGAACCCACCGAAGAACTTAAGAAGGAGATACAGGATTATGTCAAGGCCAAGACCGCGCCTTACAAATATCCCCGTATCGTAGAGTTCGTGGATGAGCTGCCGAAGACCGTATCCGGCAAGATCAGGAGAAGAGCGATCCGCGAGGACGACGATAAGAAGGCCTGATCGTCTGACAGTTTTTATTCTGACTCTGTTGAGGCTGCTTCCGGGTGAGGCAGCCTTTTTATTGCTATAATCAGAACCATGATCACGAGTCTCAACAAGCACGTCAACTACATCGATAATCTTCGCTGGATCGCGGTATTTCTTCTGATCCTGTACCACACGGCGATGGCATATAACACCTGGGGAGAAGCAAACTACATCTTCTTAGGCAGGATCCGCCCGATCGCGTGTATCGTCACTCTTATGTCACCATGGTTCATGCCGCTCATGTTCGTCCTCGCAGGAGTGTCATCGTACTATTCGCTGGACAGAAGAGGCTATAAGTCATTCATCAAAGAACGCTTCGTCCGCTTAGGCATCCCTCTCGTATTCGGGGTGCTGTTCTTAAGCCCGGTCCTAAGCTTCATCGCCGACGTCACTCACAACGGCTATGACGGAAACTATATTGAGCACTACCGGATATTCTTCACCCGGATCACGGATCTGTCAGGATACGACGGCGGCTTCGGACTCGCGCACTTCTGGTTCATCCTCGCGCTCATCGTCATCAGTCTGATCGCATGCGCTGTCATCAGATCCTGCCCTTCCTCACACATCAGCATACTCATCATCGTACTCGCATTCGCCGCTGTCAGCGGATTCGATATACGAGTCGCAGGCAAACCGGTCATATCTTACCTGTGCCTTTACCTCATCGGCTACTACCAATTCAGCGACGCGGGATTTGTCGCACGGCTGTCACGATACAGGAAGATAATCCTTCCCGTATTCATCATCAGCACCGCCGCGAACACATTCCTGTTCATGTATACAAGCGGCCTCGGCCCTCTCAACAATATCTGTAATTACATCTCGTTCATATCAGGCATCCCGGCCCTGATCACGATAGGAAGAGAGTATCTTAATGATGCCTCCCCCTTCACGAGATTCAACTCGAAGATATCGTATGTCTTCTATATCATTCACTTTCTCCCGGTCGTACTGTGCCAGTACTTCCTGAGCCGAATCAATACCGGTATCGTCGCTGATTTCTTCCTTACCGTACTCATCACCTATCCCCTTACTTACGGGCTTTGTTTCCTCATCTCACGCACGAGATTCATCAGAGTCCTCTTCGGTCTTAAGAGAACCCGCTGACCTCAGGCGATGTGCCACAGGGGTTCCAGCGAATCGGCCCCGCGACCGTAAGGGAGGCTGCCTTTGTGCGTGGTATCTCCCCGCACGCGGCATGTCACTTCCCTTTCCCCGGTCACGTACGGCCAGAATGCCTCATACACTTCACGCGGGTTTTGTATGACAGGTATGGGCAATCGTCTGATATCGATAATGTCGTCTTCGCTGCCGTGCCTCATGAGCAGCAGACAATGCCGTTTGTCGTAGATCAGAAGATCGTCATATAAAGGATCGTTCAGGATCTTATGCCTTATTAGCGGCAGCACCCGGTTCCTCGGATTAAGCGAGGTCACGGAAACACCATCGCCCTGCTTATAAAGATTGACCGACTGTACGACCGTCTGCGATTCGCGGTAAAGATCCCTGACCGCCATCTGGATGCGGCGCATCGTCTCATCCCCGTAATCATCCGCGACGCTTCCCCCGAACCGTATCGCACGGCTTACAAATTCATAAAGATCCAGCTCCATGCGGGGAAGGCTCGTTAAGAAACAGTCGATCATCATCTGCTGCACCCTTGCCGATGCGCACTGCCCCATGTACCGGTAAAAGCGGTCTGCAAGTCCGGGATTTGTCCTTACATAAAGATACTTCTCCTCGAACGGCTTGCCGCTCACCATAAAATCCGGCCTGATATCAAGAGGTCTCACCTTCATGGCAATGCATTTAATGTATACCGACAGAAGCCCTTCGAACGTCCCATCGTATGTAAAATCATGTATTGCACGGACCATGCAGCCGTCCGCCTCCCCTTCAGATCATCTTACCGCGATTCTATCATGCGAACAATTGTTTGTAAACATATTTTCGAACAAGCCGCGGAAACGGGTTATTATTGGGACACAAAAGGGCCGCCTCAACGGCGGTCCCTGAAATGCTCAAAAGTAAGATCCGTGAGATTACGGTCTGGGCAGGCCCAATGCGCGGAGGATCGTGTCGATGTTATCTCTGCATGCATCCTTGTCCTTAAGTGTAATAACAACGATCAGCTCGTCCTCTACATAGAAGATGCCGCCGTAGTAATAGCCTTTGCCGTTTGCAAAATCCTTATCCTTGCAGTCGCCACTGAGAAGGATATATCCGTAAGTATCACGATCTACAAGTCTCGTTCTTCCGTCGAACTTCTTGTCATCCTTCATATCCTGGAAAGCATCCACGATATCTTCCCACTCATCGCGGGCATCGTCATCATCATCTGCAGTCATAAATGCGATAATATAATCATCATCAGCAAGAGAGATGGTATCCCCGTAACTGTAATATTCGTCATCATCGAAAACAGTCTCGATGCCGTTCTTAAAATCCTTTGCTCTCATGCGCTCGATCTTCTTTGCACAGCCCGCAAGAGGGAGCAGCATTGCGCCGACAAGCGTCACGGCCATTATCTCTTTGATCATCTTCACAGTAAATCACCTCCCAGATTACATAGTCATACAGCCATTATACACCAATAATCAAAACTTTTTAACCATAATATCGTCTTTGGAAAATACATATAAAAAGACCGCCCGGCTCCGGACGGTCTTCGGTAATCAGATCAAACTGACCGGTCAGGGCTTGGGATAACCCATCTCGTTCAGGATGGTGTTGATATCATCTCTGTTGGAATCCTTGTCCTTTGTGGTCATAACGACGATGATCTCGTCTTCTACCCAGAAGATACCGCCATAGTAGTAGTTTCTGCCACTCTCAAGGAAATAAACATTGCTGATATCCTCAAGGAAGTGCTTGTCATCACAGTCACCCTTCAGAAGGATGTAACCGAATGTATCGGTATTGACCATTCTGTAGGAACCGTCGAACTTCTTATCATCGACCATGTCATTGTAGGAATCGAGGATATCTTCCCATGTATCTGCCGCATCGTCCTCATCGTCCTGCTTGTAGCACTCGATAAAGAAATCATCACCATAGTAATAGACATTGCTGTCTGTTGCTGTATAGTCATCCTCATCGATGACAGTCTCAAGCGCACTCTTGAAATCCTTCAGTCTTATGCTCTCGATCTTCTTTGCACAACCTGCAAGAGACATCATCATGACGCCGACAAGAGCAACAGAGATAACCTTCTTCATGGTCTTCATAGATAATACCTTCCTTCAAAATTAATGATCACAACACGTCCGCAACAAACGAACGTGAGGATTATATCACATATATCAAACAATTTTAAGCCTGTGATAGACTTTTTTGCCTTTGCGGGCAACAGCCTCGCCGTCCGCATCGAAATCCTTTTCGGTAAGCTTATAGAACTTATCGGCTACTACAGCATCATTGAGGTAAACGCCCTTCTGCTCGATCATCCTCCTGCACTCGCCGTTGGACTTGAATACGCCTGCCTCAACAAGCACCTGCGCAAGGTCAACGCCCTCGGCAAGAGATGCGGAAGGGATCTCGGTCGTCTTCATGTCATCAGACTTTCCGCCCCTGTTCTCGAACAGATCCTCCGCCGTCTTCTTCGCGATGTCAGCCTGCTCCTTGCCGTGGATGATGGCAGTTACTTCGTAAGCAAGTCTCTTCTTAGCCTCGTTGATGGCAGAGTCGGTTAGCTTCGCGTATTCGTTGATCTCGTCCATGGACAGGAACGTCAGAAGCTTCATGCACTTAATGACATCGGCATCGTCGACATTCCTCCAGTACTGGTAGAAATCGTAAACGGGGGTCTTGTTCGCATCGAGCCAGACCGCGCCCTTGGCGGTCTTGCCCATCTTCTTGCCCTCGCTGTTTGTAAGCAGCGTGAATGTGAGACCGTAGACCGAATCGCCCTTCTTTCTTCTTACGAGCTCCATGCCCGCAAGGATGTTGGACCACTGGTCGTCGCCGCCGAACTCGAGGTTGCAGCCGTACTTCTCATGCAGATAGTAGAAGTCGTAGCCCTGCATGAGCATGTAGTTGAACTCGAGGAAGGACAGACCCTTCTCCAGACGCGCCTTATAGCACTCGGCCGTGAGCATCTTGTTAACGGAGAAATGGGTTCCGATCTCTCTTAAGAACTCGATGTAGTTGAGGCCCCGGAGCCAGTCGGCATTGTTGACGATGAGCGCCTTGCCGTCGGAGAAATCAACGACCTTGCCCATCTGCTTCTTGAAGCACTCGACGTTGTGGTCGATCGTCTCGACCGTCATCATCTGTCGCATATCGGTCCTTCCGGAAGGATCGCCGATCATGGCCGTTCCGCCGCCCATCAGCGCGATAGGCCTGTGGCCCGCCTTCTGCATGTGGCTCATTACCATCATCTGCACGAAGTGTCCCACATGAAGCGAATCCGCCGTGGGATCAAATCCGATATAGAAGCTCACACCGGGCTTGCTCAGAAGATCATAGATCTCTTCCTTATGTGTCGCCTGTGAGAAATATCCCCTCTCCTCAAGCGTATCAAAAACATTCTTGTACATACAGATCATCCGCCTCCGCGAAAAGATTATTACCGCCCGATATCATATCATAAATCGCGGCTATTTGGGGCAGTTCACGCCCCGAACATCGAAAAGCAAATATAATGCCCGGGATAAGGTATAATACCTGTATCAACTTAAAGGAGGCGCATCCATGCCCGAATCCGCTTCAAGATCCGACATAAAGTTTGACCTGTGGGAGCGAAAGCTCCTCGACCTTACTACCCGCAATGCCCTCCTCAACACACGCCTCGGATCGAATGCGGTGCCGTTATTCGTAACCTCCGCAACGAAGATCGAGGATCTGCTCTCATCGGAAAAGGAATACATAATCCTCCCCCGAGCGGAAGCGGGAAACAATAAAGAGACAAACGAGCCTCTGATCCCCGCAAAAGAATACGGGATCGAAGACCTCGCCGGCATATCTTCCTTTGCAGAACTGCTGACCGGAGCAGCGGACGAAGGAAAGCTTTACTGCGCTCTCACGGAAAAAGACACTGACGATAAGCTTAAAAAGCTCTACCGCGATTCAAGGACGGCGCTGGACGAAGACGGAGCGGGAACGCTCTACCTGGCCTGCGGATTCCTTAAATGGAAAGACGATAAAAAGGATCAGGACTGCTTTGCTCCCGTCGTTCTCGTCCCTGTCGAACTCGTAAGGAAGTTCGGCGCCGGAAGATATGTGATGCGCAAGACCGACGACGACACAATAGTAAACATTACCCTGCTCGAGAAACTGAAGCAGGACTTGGACATCATCATCCCCGAACTCGAAGGCGACATACCTCCCGATGAATCCGGAGCAGATGTACAGGGCGTGTTCGACACATTAAAAACCGCAGTGTCACATAAAGAAGGCTTCACGGTCATAGATGCATGTGTGCTGGGGATGTTCCGTTTCTCGCAGTTTGTTATGTGGCACGACCTTCACAATTACCGTGAACAGATAGGCGCTAACAAGATCGTACAGAGCCTCATAGAAGGACATCTTACGGATGAACTCCGTGACAGCTATACGGATATGGAGACTGCTGCCGGAGACTTCAGCGCGGATACCGCAGAAGAAAACACCGGGAACGGAAACGGGATATATCTCCCCATAAGCGCGGATCAGTCCCAAGCTTATGCGATATATGCTGCGAAGAACGGCGCGAGCTTTGTGCTCCACGGACCTCCCGGAACAGGCAAATCACAAACCATCACATCGATGATCGCCAATGCCATAGCGGATGGGAAGAAGGTGCTTTTCGCCGCGGAGAAGAAGGCTGCGCTCGACGTGGTCTATTCACGTTTGAACAAGATAGGGATAGCTCCGTTCTGTCTCGAGCTTCACTCCAACAAAGTGCGGAAAGGTTACGTCCTGGACCAGCTTAAGGAAGCCGCCGAAGTAAGGCTCAACGCCTCGTCCGAAGGAGATTACAACAGGCTTCTCGCGGATATATCGGCAAGGCGGGCGGAACTCGATGAATATGCGCGCGAACTTACGGACAGGCGCGGGTGCGGTTATTCGCTGTTCGAGATGCTTGGCATCTACGGCTCGGATATGGACGCTCCCGATATCATATTGGAACAGGGATTTGAAGAGGGGTTTGACCGGGACAGGGCAGCCTCTTCCGTTACCGCCCTGGAGCAGCTCATCGCGGCCGGACAGGGATTATCCGGCAAACTCCCTTATGTAAAGGCAACGGAATATTCCCAGGAGACAAAGATAAAGCTTCCCGGGGAGCTCGCGGCGCTCGAAGACGCGGCCGGCAAGCTCGAGGATGCTTTTGCCGCGGCCAAGTCTGCCTGTCCGTCGCTCGATCCCGGCTCCGACACGGCTGCGGTGACCCGCGCGGCAGATAAGATAAGCCGGTTCTTCGCGGCGCGCAGGGATATCCTTCAGACATGGGACACGGGCTTCCTTGCCGTCGATCCCGCCGCGCTGAAGACATCCTACGACGAGGCGAATTCCAAGTGGGGACCTTTAAGATCCGGGGCGCTCAAGAAGGTATATAACACTGTTAAATCCTACGATAAGAGCGGTCATGCGGACGGCTCGCTCGAACAGCACATAAATGCGCTGTCTGCTTACAAGAATGAGTTCGGCGCAGCGGGATTTAACGTATCGGGCAATATTCCGGAAGTCCTTCCTTCTCTCATCGCGGCATTCAATGATTATAAAGCCGCCGCGGCTGCCGTGAACTCGAGACTCGGGACAGACTTTGACGGTATGTCGTTCGATGCCGTCAGGAATATATGCGCCGATCTTAAGCAAAACGAATCACTTATAAGACCGAAGGCCATCTTCAACAAAGCCGCAATGACCTGCCGCGGGTTAAAGCTGTCCGCTCCGGTCGATGCATACAGCCGCGGAGATCTTTCCGAAGAAACACTGATCCCCGCATTCTCAAAGGCCTGGTCAAAGCTCATGATCGTAAGGACGATCGATTCGGTACCGGTCTTAAGCGGATTCTCGGGGCAGGTATTCGATAAGAAGATAGAACAGCTCAAAGACATAAGCGATGAATTCGAGAAACTGACGCGTCAGGAGATCTTCTATAAAGTGGCGGCCCGCCGTCCGGACATCAACGCCAAGGCGAATACGGCTTCGGCGATGGGAATTCTCCAGAAGGCGATCAAGAGCCGCGGGCGCGGCATATCCATAAGATCCCTCATGAGTCAGATAGAGGAACTCATCCTGAACCTTACCCCCTGCGTCCTCATGAGTCCGATGTCGGCCGCTCAGTTTATCGAACCCAAGGATAGTCCGCTGTTCGATCTCATCATCTTCGATGAGGCGAGCCAGCTGCCTACCTGCAAAGCGGCGGGACTTATCGCAAGAGGAAAGGAAGCGGTCATAGTCGGAGATCCGAATCAGATGCCGCCGACGAGCTTCTTCCGCGAACAGATATTTGACGAAGAGAACTACGATACGGAAGACCTGGAGAGCATCCTCGACGACTGCCTTGCCGCGGGATTCCCCCAGACAAAACTGTTATGGCACTACAGGTCGCGCCACGAGAGTCTCATCACCTTCTCCAACCGCTGTTTCTACGAAGGAAAGCTCTATACTTTCCCGTCAGCGGATGACAGGATATCGGGCGTTACATGCACAGACTGCAGCGGCGTATTCGACAGCGGAAAGAGCAGGACCAACGAGAAAGAAGCGCAGGCTGTCGTCGATGAACTCGTGTCCCGGTCAAAAGATGATTCGCTTTCTAAGTATTCATGCGGTGTCGTAACCTTCAATATACAGCAGCAGACTCTGATAGAAGATATGATCGACGAGGCATGCCGCAAGGATCCCGAATTCGAGAAATGGGCATTCGGAAGCGAAGAGCCCCTGTTTGTAAAAAATCTCGAAAATGTTCAGGGCGACGAGCGCGATGTGATCCTTTTCTCGGTCGGATACGGTCCGGATGCCGAAGGCAAAGTGTCCATGAACTTCGGTCCCCTGAACAAGGACGGAGGCTGGCGAAGGCTTAATGTCGCGGTTACCAGAGCCAGGACAAAGATGCATGTCTTCTGTTCGCTGTCGCCGGAACAGATAAAAGTCTCAGATGCCACTCCTGAAGGAGTAACCGCATTCAGAAGATTCCTTTCCTATGCCAAGGGAAGCGATGTCTGGGATGCGGATCTGCCCGCATCTTCCGCAGGCAGCGAAGAGAGCGGCAACCTGAACGCCTCTGATGCCTCAGGGATAAGAAATGATATATGCGGCAGACTCCGTTCCGCCGGATATGATGCCGATGTGAATGTGGGACGTTCGGGCTTTAAGGTTGACATTGCAGTCAGGAAACCCGGCGAAGATGCTTATTGCCTCGGAATCCTGATAGACGGATCACGTGCATCGTCAAAAGCTTCTGCAGCCACCCGCGAGATATCACAGCCTTCAGTCCTTAAGGGGCTCGGCTGGAAAGTTATGAAGGTCTGGTCGGTCGACTGGTGGGAAGACCCGGATGCAGTGACCGCAAAGTGCATAGACGCTTTAGCATCTGAAGCCGTCCCGGAACCGCCGGAAGAAGCTCCTTCCGAACCTTCGGAACAGATGCCCGGGGATCCGCCGTCCGGGGAAGATACGCAAAAAAAAACTGATCTTTCCTTAAACAGTGATGCTCCGATGATCTCTTATAAGGCCGCGGATATCGCTCTGCCGGCTTTGACTGCGGCGCAGTTTGCAGATCCGGAACATATTTCCGTTTTGCAGGATGCCGTTAAGATCATAGTCAATACGGAAGCTCCGGTATGCGTCGACGTGATAACGGACAGGCTTTGCGAAGCCTGCGGCATCAAGCGCAGGACCGAAGCCGTTCATTCGCGGGTTGATTATCTTATAAGATCACTTAAATACCCTGTCACCGTCCAGAACATAACACCGGGCAAAGACCGTGAATATGACAGATACATAGTCTGGAAAGACATAAAGGACGCGAAGAGGATAACGAAAGCTTTTCGCGAAGGAGGAGCGCGCAAGGCGGATGCCGTACCGGTCGAAGAGGCGGCCTGCGCTGCGGTATATCTTGCACGATCGCAGTACGGAATGCCCCGCGAAGACCTGGTCATCGAGACCTGCAGGGCGCTCGGGTTCGGCCGGGCTGACAGGACCGTAAAGTTTCTGGGAGAGGAAGCCGTCGATCTCGCCATAGGTTCAGGAGAGCTGTCAGAACACAACGGAATGATAAAGTAACCCGCCGCCGTCAGTCACAGGTCAGGGTCACATACAGCAGCACATGCGAATGATCGTCTTCCCAAAGACGCATCTCATATTCGCCCTCGCCGGGAAAACCGTTGCACGGAAGGAATACCTCGACCTCCCGGTCACCGCGTTCGACGATGGAATACACATCGGAATCGATATAAAGATCGCCGTTGATCCACCAGTCACAGATCAGCTCCGTACCGAACTCAAGCGGATTCTTGAAATAACAGGTCACCCATATGCCGTCTTCGTCGACACAGTAGTTCGCTGCCTCGACATTATCGGGATCCTTGGAATAAAACATCCAAAATCCGTTCTCATCAACATTCGACTGCGCATAGACAATACTTCCGTCATCGCACCAGGAAGGAACATACTCATAAAGTCCGACCGCCTGATTCGGGTGACCCGAAGAATTAACCTCCCCGTTCGGCTCCCAGTCAGACCCCTGCTCCTCGAGGCTGTCCAGCATCCTTTGTCTGGCAGCAGCATCGATCTCGCCGTTCTCATAGAGCAGTTCGATCGCGGCCTCTGTGCATCTCATATACTGATCCTGCGTCACACCGTGTTCGGCCTCATATACCGCCTCACCGGGATCTGCGATCACATTATCGTAAACGGTCAAAGGATGATCGCTGAAGGAACGCCTTGGATTCCCGTAATTAGGATCAACGTTTCCGTATATCTCATAGTATTCGGGAGAACAGCCGGGAATCGCCTCCGTCAGCGTATCGTAGATAAGCGCCGACTGATCGTCCCACATATCGTCAAGATCCCACCCGAGATTCGAATATCTCAGGAAATTGGCATAATACTCCGTCAGGAATTCATCAGTCCCGAGGCAGGCGTACAACTCCTCCGACGACGGCGCGCTTCCGGTAAGGATCAGGGTGTAGGGATAATCCGACGTTATCTGCGGATCGTGGTCCTGCACATATGTCATGTATGCCGCCACGAACCGCTGCACAGCCTCGCGCGTCTCATCTCCGCCGCCTCTCACCGATACATTATCGTATACCCGGCAGGCTTCTATATTGAACTCTGTCTGAAGATCCGTAAACTCACCTCGGGCAAGATCTTCCACAAATCCTTCAAAGATCTCCCTCGCCTCATCCTCCGATATCTCGACAGGATCCGGAAGCCATATGATCCCGTTCATCAGCCTGTTCAATATCTTACCGGCAGAATTATCCGTAAGACGCCATTCATCGTCTCGCTCGTCGTATACGAACGTGACCCTGACCGTATACTCTTCTCTGTCTTCATATCCGTCCATGGCATCGAGCTGTTCTCCGGCTGTCATATACCGGGAGGAAAGACACGCATTAAAATCATTCAGGTTGATGCAACTTATGGTAACTTTGGCCTTTGCAGTTCCGTTCTTAAGATCGATCTCGGTATTGCTTATACCGGTAACCTCTGCATACGATATCGCCCTGAGCGCAAGAGTAAACTGCGGGGGAAAGCTGTCCCTTATTAATTCAGTGCCCTCTTCATATTCGGAATCATCGACAAGTTCCCCGATCCTGTCCGCATCGTCTTCCGCTATTGCCTCAAGATACTCCTCCGGAATGCTCTCTATCGCCTTCTGCGCTTTATCCTTGCGGGATGTGCAGCCCGTCAGTGCGACACAGGCAATTACCGCGGTTATCAACAATTTCCTTCTTATACTCATAACATATACCATCCCGACAAAATGATATTACCGAACAGCAGCGCAAATCCCAGCCCTACCGCGAGGAACGGCGCGAGCTTGAGCTTGCCTTTCGCTCCCGCCTTCTTAACAACGAGAAGGTAGATCCCGTAAAACCCGGAGATGAACATTCCGATAACGGCGCCTGCCAAAGTAAGCTTCCAGCCCAGGAACAGTCCTGCGGCAGCCATGAGTTTAATGTCTCCGCCCCCGAATGCGCCCTTCAGCAAAAGAGAGATCAGAAGCATCGGGACCGATACGACCACAATCCCTATAGCGCGTAACAAGGCGCCGCCCGTACTCCACCCTTCAACGGCAAGAAAATAAACGATCCCGAGGACCGCGATAAGAATCAATACCGCGTCCGGCACCACACCCGCATTGATATCCGAAGATGCGCATGCGGCGAGCGCGAGCAGGAATAATGAAGCAAACACTCCCGGGATACTGAGACCATACACAAAAAAGCCGCAGAACAGAGCAACCGCCGCCGTTATGCAGAACACCGGCGACGGTATGGTCTTTGCATCATCAATAAGCTTCTTCGAAAAGCTGTTATTAACAGGCACCTCAGCCATTAATCATCGTTATACGCAACTCTCTCGAGCTCTTCCATCGATGTGATCCCCTGCTCAACAAGAGTCTCAGCGCACATACGAAGTGTCTGCATATTCTGATTCCTGATGGCGTACTGCTTCATCTCTTCAGCCTCGGCGCCGTCAGCGATCATCTTGCGCATGGTCTTATCTATGACAAGAACCTCATGGATAGCCGTACGGCCTAGATATCCCGAATTGTGGCACTGGCTGCAGCCTACGCCTTTGCGCGCGCCCGGAATATCGTGACCCAAGAAATCGATCTGACGGGCTGTCAAAGGTTCCGGTCTTGCGCAGTAGGGACATACTTTACGCATGAGACGCTGCGCCACGACACCGACCAGAGCGGATGAAAGCATGTAAGGCTCTGCGCCTATGTCAACGAGACGGACGATGGTGGATGCCGCATCGTTGGTATGCAGAGTCGACAGAACGAGGTGGCCCGTAACCGCTGCCCTGATGGATATCGAAGCAGTCTCTGCATCACGGGTCTCACCGACCATGATAACGTCGGGATCCTGACGCATCAGCGCGCGAAGTCCAACCTCGAACGTAAGTCCCGCATTCGGGTGCACCTGCACCTGATTCAGGCGGGGAAGGTTCTTCTCGACAGGATCCTCGATGGTGCTTATGTTGATCGGCTTCTGTGACAGCGAAGCCAGCGCATTATACAGGGTCGTAGACTTACCGGAACCCGTAGGACCCGTTATATAGATAAGTCCGTTAGGGCTCATCAGCATCTTCGTAAACTTATCGTACGACTCCTGATTCATGCCGAATGTGGAATTGTTATCTATGTTAACGGCAGACATGATAAGTCGCATGACCACCTTTTCACCGAAGACAGTGGGGATAACGTTTACACGGACGTTAACGATCTGTCCCTGTATCCTTACACGGAAGTGACCGTCCTGAGGGATACGGCGCTCGGCGATGTCCATGTCTCCCATGATCTTGACACGCGCGACCAGGGAGTCCTGAACGTTCTTCTGCAGCGTTATGTAGTCGAGCAGCGTGCCGTCGATACGCATCCTGACGACGACGTTGGTCTCGAACGGCTCGATATGAATATCGGATGCGTTGTCCTGGAAAGCCTTGTCGAGAAGTGAGTTAACGAGGTTGATGATAGGCGCATCGTCAGCGCCGGCGGATGTATCGATAACGAGCTCATCCACATTCATTCCCACGGTATTCGCATTCGCGTTCTCAGCCGCCGCACGGGCCTTGATTCCCGCGTAGTGGTAGTTGATCATATCCTTAAGAGGCTGTTCTTCTGCAAGAACGGTCCTTACGGGCATACCGATCGTCTGTCTGATATCCTCGATCGCATAGAGATTAAGAGGATCGTTGACCGCCAGGATGACTTCACCGTCCTCCTGGGACAGAGGAAGCATCATGTATTCTTCAGCCATCTGCTGTGGGATGAGCTTGACAGTCTCCGTATCGATCGTATAGGAGCTAATATCTATGAGCTGCAGGCCCAGTCTGTCCGCAAGCGCCGACAGCATCTGGACTTCCGTAACATAACCCATGTCAAGGAGAACCTGACCGATTCTCTTTCCGCCCGATTCCTTCTGTATTCCGAGTGCCTCTTTAAGCTGGTCTTCGGTGATGAAGCCGGCCGTGACCATAAGGTCGCCTATTCGAATCTTGGAATTATCTGCCATTTTTGTTGCCCTTCTTCCTGCAGATCAGCCACTGTTCCTGTTATGCTTCTGCTTCCGCCGTTTCGGCAGCCTCCGCCACAAGAGCCTGATAATCTGCTATGTCTGCCATATAAAGATTGATATTAACGCGAAGCCTCATAAGACCTGAATCCACGATCTCGACCGTTCCCGTTTCTTCGTCGAACACTTCTATCGAATCAACTGCCGACCATGCGAATCCCGTGATCCTGAGTGACGGCTTGGTGCAAAGATCGTCGATCATAGCCTGACATGCCTCCGCGCTTCCGTTAACGACGATCGTGATCCTCGCGCACTCAACACCTGATGTCTCCGTAGATGTCGCCTTGATCCTGGCATCCTGATACGGTACGAAAAGGGAATCAACCATGGTTGCCGTAGCCGAGGCCGACAGAGACTGGGATTCCGAACCGCTGTCCGAAGAATCTGCTGCCTGGGTCACGACCGGAGTGGGCGTGGGCGTAGGCTCATAAGCCCGTTCCGTCTGGTTTATCATGGCCTCCGAATACTGGTAAGGTATCTCCGCCACGGGGCCGTCGGGCATAGTGATCGTCAGATCCTCGGGATACAGTCCGAAGCTCATAACATAATTTGTCATCATCCGGTCGATCCCGGAACTTCTCATGCTCTCGTAAAAATCAGATGTTGAATCGGCAAGCTCCGCAGTCACGGTATCGAACGCAGACTCGGCGCTTGCAAGATTGATGAGCTTATTGCGGTAAGTGGTCTGAATGACCGTCTCCTGGTCGATATCGTCACTGATCTCGTTGATCTGCGTTATCGTCGGCCTTATCATGAACCATGCGAACATGAACACCGCTGCGCCGAACAACAGGATTGCGATAGTGATCTTATCCTTCTCGGAAAGGTTAGTCTCAAACTTTGCCATATCAGTTCACCTCCCCGTCAGCACCGGCTTCTTCGGCAGGATCGTTAGCCGCCAGCGTGCAGACCACGTTGATCTGCCAGACGTCGGCTTCACGCGTCAGTCTGCCCGTCAGGGCATAACCCGTGTATTCAACATCTTCAAATATGTCCATCTCCATAAGATCGGCGATAAACATATTGATATCATCTACCACCGGAGAGTAGGCATTTACCGAGAATACTCCGGATGTGGCATCGTACGATACAAATTCAATATCCACATCATGGGCTACAGCAGCCGACGCTATCATCGCATTGATCTCCGAATCGGGGCGCGGATACGAATTGATGTCTTCGACAAGGAGGTCGACACCGCCCTGGATACTTCCTATCTCGCCCATGCTGTCGTGCATCGCATCATACTCTGCGACCTGAGCGAGAACCGACGGATTATATATATAATCCTCGATCTCCTTAAGCTCGGCTTTTTTGCTCGCCTTGACACCGAGAAGGATCCCGTATATTATGCCTGCGACCGCCAATATGCATATGCCCGGCAGTATGAGCTTCTTAAGGCCCGCATTTGACGAAGCCCGGGCTTTGTTCTCCTTCGAAGCCTTAAGTATCGGCAGTTTCTCATCTATCTTACGCAGACCCGCTATGGGATATATATAGAACGGGAACGCGGATGCGCCGTCCGATATCGTCGTTCCCTGCGGCATCGGCACCATCGATACATCCACTTCGCTGTCTATATTGAGGATATCGTTTCCGAGCTGCTGAACCTGAGGCCCGGTAAGCCCTGCGAAAAGAATATCCTTCACGGTCTCGTTCAGGTGCTGCGCAGATATGAACTGTCTGATAGCCGACACGGAATTATATATCTCACGCGCGAACTCCGGAGTCCCGGGCTGCGCGAATAATCTCGACGTCGAATCGTAGTAATACTTTCCTTCCGCGAAGAATACCGTAACGAGCGAATTGCCGTCCAGGATCATATAGATCAGGGTCTTTCCCGCCGAAGGCTTTGTAAAGAACTCGGCAGCGAGCTGCACGCCGTTATGGATGGATGCGAGCTTCAGCCCCACCTTTTCGAAGATATCGACATAACCCTTGACGAAGTCCGTCTCGGCCGTCTCGTAGATGATCTTCTGCATCTTGGCCTTGTTGTCCTTCGATACTATGTACCATCCGGTAACGGGGTTCTGGAATCTTCCGTAATCCGAATCCGATGTTTCCCTCTTGATGTACTCCGTCGTCTTCTTGTCAGGCTGTACGGGGGCATCTATACGGTTCGCGCGAAGCTGAGGGCTGTTCAGTATCAGCATTACTTCGGTCTTGGGAAGCTTATTGATCTGCCACACGGATCTCAGGGTTTCCGTGAGCATATCGGCATCCATGACTACGCCGTTTAGTACCGCGCCTTCGGGAAGAGGCTCCGAACAGAGCTTCGTTACCTTAACACCCTTGCCGGAAGGGGCGCCCGTGGCTATCTGGATGTTGGTATTTGATAAGAATACTACTACAGACATTAAACTGATCTTCCTTTCTTACGATCCCGCGCCGATCGTTGCATATGATCCGTAGATCGGCTTGATGATCGCGATCATGATAAAGCCTACACCCGCCGCCATGATAACTATCATGACAGGCTCTATATATGATGTCAGACGGATGAGCGCCTGCTCCGAATAAAAGTCCAGGTCATTCGCGACAGACTCGAGCATGGATCCCAGCATACCGGTCTCCTCACCGACCTTAATGGTAGCGGAAAGCTTGCCGACAAAACCGTCGACATCGACCAGCGCGCTCGACACGGAAGCTCCTCCGAGAACCTTCCTCTCGACCTCGTCAAACTGAGCTTCGATATATCTGTTGCCGATGGTGCTCTTGGCTATCTGTATGCAGCTGTAGATCGGGATTCCGGAAGAATACAGGGAACTCATCGTCCTTGCAAATCTTCCCGAATAGATGACCTTGAGAAGCTGACCCCATTTGCCCTTGGTCTTTATCATATCGATATAATAAGCGACCGTCGGCATCTTGGTGATTATCTTGAAGAAGAATATGATGAGTGCGATCGCGATCAAGAGGATATACCACTTTGTCTTGACAAAATCCGACATTCCCATAAGTATCCTCGTTGCAAGCGGCAGCTTCGGGAGAGTCGCGAACATTTCCTCGAACTGGGGAAGAACATAACCGAACAATATCAGCATTACTACGACAATGAGCGCGCCGAGGATCTTGGGATATGTAAGCGAGTTCTTCGCCGTCTGCTCAAGCTGGCTCTCCCTCGTGTACTGATCGGCAAGCCTCAGGCAGGTCGTATCGAGAGTACCTGACGTCTCAGCAGCCTTGATCATGAAGATAAGGAGCGGGGGAAACGCAGGATCCAGTTCCTGCATAGCATTCGACAGAGCCACACCCTGGACAACGCGGTCACGAAGCTTCAGGTAAAGCTGGCGCTCATAATCCGATATGGATTCATCGCCTGCGACGATCTCGATCGCCTTAACCAGCGTGACTCCGGCCTTTACAAGAGTTCCGAGCTGTCTTGCGAAATCCGCGAGCTGCATTTTCTTTAAGGGCTTCAGGGCAATCTGCTTGGATACGGGCTTTGCCTCAAGAAGGAGCATTCCCGCATCGTGGAAACGTCTTTGAAGATCGGTCTCATCATAGGCTTCAGCTTTGCCTTTCGTGATCTTTCCTTTGCTGTCCTGCGCCCGATATCTGTATTCCGGCATTGATGCGTTCCTTTCTTAAGTCCTTCTCTTTGTTACTCTGCCTCGAAGTGGAACAATTCCAATGAGTAGTAGACATGGAAATCGCCCCTGACTCCTGCAGCAACTTCACTCGTATTGCCCGAATCGATGTACACAACACGGTAAAGACCTTTTCTGTACTCGAATTGCATGGGTACATTGTATGTATCATCCCACGCATAGAGGATGACCTCACCGTCTCTGGTTGACACCTGTTCTATCATCTCAGAAGCCCCGTCGGCAAGCCCGTCCGGACTTGCGGGATCATATATGGATGTCAGACCGCTGTAGTATTCAGTGCCGACCGCCCGAAGAGCCCTGCGTACATCACGGGCCTCCTTATAAGCCTTGCGCGCGCCTACATCGATGACCGCCCAGGCAAGGAATGCCGCAACGACCACGATCCCCACCGCTATGCGCACTGCGATACGCGTCGCTCCACGCAAAGGGTTCTGTTTATAGAATCTCGTCCCTTCGACGTATGCCTCTTCAGATCTGTTGTCTGCCACCTGTCACTCCTCGACTGTGCATCGTGGTAAAATACACCACTCCACACTATCTCTATACTGAATAATAATAAAACACTCCGCTTAACAAGGTCAAATAAATTTATTGTTAAAAAGATTTCTAAAGTATTACAGCAGCGGGCTTAACCGAACCTGTCCGTCAGGCGGTTATCGTCATCAAAAAGGAGGTTATACTGGACCATCTGATAAGAAGAGAGCTCTCCGGCATGGGGCGTCTCCTGCGCCGAAGCATAGTAATTGCCCTCGCTGTCCCAGACTCCGATCGCCGTGATCGCCGGCACCCGTTCGTGAAGATCGAGAAGATACCTGTCATAATCAGTAAGCCTTACCCCTGCAGTCTCGAACACCGTGCTCGCGAAATAGTTTGTCGACAGGGTGTTCAATTCACCGCTGTGGCCGGCATCGCCCAAAGTATCGGATTCATCGATATCAAAGTTCGCCCATATAACATAAGGGACATAGTAATCATTGAGCCGGGAATACCCGTCAACCGTATGAGCGGAAAGCACTTCAACGGCCTCATCGTCAAACTTCGGCTGGTGATCTCCGTACATGGCTATAATGGTAGGCTCATCACACTGCTCAAAGTATTCGATGAGTTCACGGAACGCATCGTCGCTCTTCCTGATAAGGGACAGGTAGCTGTTTATCGAGTCCGTCGCCTCAAAGTTTGTGACATATGTGTTCTCATCGGCGGGCGGATCATAATCCTGAGTATATCCGCCGTGATTCTGTATCGTTACGTTAAAACAGAACCACGGGGCATCTGACTGCTCCCTGAACTCTTCATAGAACTGCTCTACCCGCCTGTAATTGGCCGAGTCACTCACCATTCCGCGGGGAAGATCAGACTCGGGGAAATCATCACTGAAGCTGTCTTCAAAGCGGCTCTCATCAAATCCGAAGTGATCATATACGCCGATCCTCCTGTATCCGGAAGAATAATACGAATGGTAAGCAACCGTATGATAGGGTTCGGGCTGATCCCTCAATACAACTGCTATCGAAGGAAGATCCGCATTCACATACTGTGTATAGGGCACACTGCCGTACGGAAGGAAATTAAGTGTAGATCTCGTCAGGATCTCGAACTCGGTATTCGCGGTAGGACCTCCGGTGACCGACATATTAAGATAACCCTTTTGGGTATTCTCGGACATGCTGTGTATGAACGGCATATAATCCTGATTTGTCTCAATGTCATAAGCTACGGACAGATCCGCGAACGCCTCATTCTGAATGATGATGATATTAGGATAAGAAAAGGGTTCTTCCTGAACATATGTCACACTGTCGAGCGCTTCGCGCGCGAGGTCCGCATCGTATCCTTCGAGCTCAACCTTCTTGATGGCATTCATATTGCTGAGGAAATAGGGAAGATATCCGGCAAAAGACACATTCTTGTTATAGTCCCAGCCTACACCGTTAATGTTGTGATACAAGATACCGGTGCTGAAAGCAAAGAATGTAACTGCCGCGACCGCGGCCGCAGCGCCTGTCCTGATGAGGATCTCTTTTACCCCTGCCTTCTCATGCTTAGGGAATCTTATAAGGATCGTGACCGTCAAAGATAATATCAACAGTATGAGCGACACCCAAAACCATGCGCCGAACTTGTAAGTATAATTGCCTGCCACTTCGAGGGCCGTCCGCACCACGGTCAGGTCGCCGAAGATTATGTAATTGCCTCTGAACTGGTAGACAACATCATTTGCAAGTCCGATTAGATACGACAGGATAAGGCTTACAAAGGCGCCGGCCTTAACATTACGGGTAATAATACCTATGAAGACCTGCAGGATCAGCCAATAGAGTATGCTGTACGGAAGCATGTAAGACTCCATACCCATCTTGCTTCCCGCCTGGTATTCCAGCATCATGCAGGAAATGACGGATATGAAGAATACAAACAGGCATTTAAACAGCCTCGGATGAGAAGAAGGAAAACTCCTGACCGCTTTGATCAAAGTCGGCCAGTCGACGATAAAAGCTCCGAGTAACAGGAATGCGCCCACAATTCTGAAGAAGACTCTCCACGGACCGAACGAGAAGTAATCAGTAAACAACTCATGTGAGAAGACCGTTCCGAGCGTCATCGTGTAGTAAAAGGCAAACAGTCCCAGAACAGCCCGAAGAACAGGGATCCAGCGCTTATATCCCGCATCCTTGCCGGTCTTGAAGCTTATGCGGAACTTTAATGCGGTAAATATGACCGGAAACAGGAATATGACAAGACAGATAAGCCTGGCAGCATAGAGCTCGATCATGTTATCCATGATGATCCCTGCATAAGTTTGCGATCTGTAATCGGTACTCGTCAGACCGCTAAACGAATCATCTCCCCGGAAATAAGCGGTAACATTAGCAAACATCCCCCATCCGTCGAGGAGAATGTAAATCGCTATTATCAGTAATGCCAGGACCGCACAGAGAACATTTCTGTTGATCTTTTTACTTTCCGTCTTGTCCGTAAGATTCTGTTCGATATTCATCTCAAGTCATTATAAACTCAGCGCATGATCCTAACAAGTAAATAAAGGCCGGGGATCGCTCCCCGGCCGGTTATTCGGTTCTAAGCTTCTTAAGCTTTACCTTAGGCTTATCATCAAGCCTTCTGAGCTGTCCACTCAACAGTGGAAGGATTCCAAGTATAGATGTAACCGTTGATCGTTACGTGTCCGCCTGTGATGATACCGTCAGTTACAGTGAAGCTTGCATCTGATATCTTCGAAGCATTTCCGATCAACTTACCAACTGTAACGCCGTTGCCGCAGGATGTAGACAATGTGATAGGTGCCACTCTCTGGGATGCAGGCTTGGAATACTGATATGTAGCGGCTGTCTGTGCTGCTGTAAGTACTGTAGCTGCTGTCTGATAATCCTTCTCCTGTCTTGCTCTGTCGATATAGCCTGTAAGAGCCGGAACGAGCATTGCAGCGAGGATGGCAAGGATAACGAGAACTACGATAAGCTCAACTAATGTGAAGCCCTTCTTTGATGACTTGTCTAATCTCTTCATTGTAATTTCCTCCTTCGAGTTTATGGATAAGTTTGTCAACCGAATCAACTGTCGAAAGTTCGTTTCGCTTGTTATGTTTGGAATATAACCTCTGTCAAATCTTTATGCAAGGGTTTTTTGCCACAATTAACCAACCCGTAACAAACATTTTAACAATCCGTTCACCGAAAACCCCGTTTTATTTCCGATTCGTAAACGGAATGCTATCATAAGGCATATGCAGTACGTTTATGACCTCATCATAGGATCCCTGGTCTTCATCTATGACCTGCTTTTTACCCTTATCTACAGGTCTTTTGCCGATGCTGCCGTATCTATAATCATATTGAGCATCGTGATCAATCTCATAGTTCTGCCTTTATATAAAAAGGCGGATAAACTGCAGCGGGACACGCAGGAAAAGCAGCGTTCCATGGAATCAGGGATCCGGCATATAAAGAAGACTTTCAAAAATGATGAGCAGTTCATGATGCTCTCCGTCTACTACAGGATCAACAACTACAGTCCCTTAAGCTTCATAAACGAGGCGGTACCGCTCCTTCTGCAGATCCCGTTCTTCATTGCGGCGTATAACTATCTGTCATCTCTGAGTTTACTGGAAAGAGCCTCCTGGGGACCCGTCAACTGTCTGGCGGAACCGGACAGACTTCTTGTCATCGGATCCTTTACGGTAAACCTGCTCCCTGTCGCCATGACCTTGATAAACCTCATCTCCGGCGCGGTCTATTCAAAGGGTTCCCCCGCCAAACTTAAGATCCAGATAGCCGTGACCGCGCTGATCTTCCTGGTCCTCCTCTATAACAGTCCGTCCGGTCTGCTCCTCTACTGGACGATGAACAACGTCTTCTCCCTCGCGAAAAACATAATTGCCGGTCTTTCCGACCGGACCCGCCGATATATCCGGGCCGGCGTTGCCCTTGCGGTCCTCCTTACAGCGGAGACGCTGTCGATCATGTTCAGGATACAGACAACCGTCGCCGAATTCCTGGTCATCGGTTCTATCATCTATATTGCTTTTACATTATATGATCAGAAGATAACCGTGTTTTTGACAAAACGCTTTTCGATGTTCATGAAAGAGCCTGTTCTCTCGTCCCGCGGACAGTTTGGGCTCGTTCTTCTTTCCCAGTCGGCGCTTGCCGTTCTGTCGGGGCTTTGCATTCCGTCATCGGTCGTCTCTTCTTCGGTAGCCGATTTTATCAACGCATCCACGGGGAAACTCGATCCCGGACTTCTGACATATCCCGCAATGATATGGGCAGGGATCCTGATCATATGGTTCAGTGTCATCTACCTGTCGATGGGAAACAGGGGCCGCAGGCTGCTGGCTGTCTTATCCCCGGGTTATCTTATCCTCTCCGTCCTTGACTATTTTGTCTTCTCCAGAAGCTTCGGTACGCTTTATTCGAATCTGAGTTTTGACGGCGTAATACGTTTCCCCGTCTGGTTTTGGATCATAAACACGGTCACCGTAATACTGGTATTTCTTTTATGCGCTTATGTATTCGGCAGGAAACCGGTCATATTGGACTTTGCTTCTGTTATGATCCTCATCTCGTTGTCAGCCATGTCCGTAATGAACATATCCGCCGTAAAAAATGACAGGGACCGGTTCGAATTTGAACCTGCCGATATAGTGTCCTTCGACGGGATCCTGCATTTAAGCCGGACCGGAGACAACGTGATAGTATTCATGCTCGACAGGGCGATCAGCGGTTATATCCCCTACATCTTCGACGAGAAGCCGGAGCTTGCAGACAGCTTTACGGGATTTGTCTACTACCCTAACACCATATCCTTCGGCACTCACACGCTTCACGGATCTCCGGGCCTGTTCGGCGGCTATGAATACACTCCGGCAGTGATGAATCAAAGAGCGGATATTCCCCTAGTGGAAAAGCATAACCAGGCGCTGCTGCTGATGCCCCTGCTTTTCGAACAGAACGGATATGATGTTACGGTTACGGACCCGCCGTATGCAGGCTATATGGATAACCCGGATCTGTCGATCTACGATGAGTATACCGGGATAAGCGCATACAAACTGCGCGGAGCATTTACAGAAGAATTCCTCAATGAAGCCATAGATTATGATTCAGACTCCATGCAGAAACATAATTTTGTCATGTACAGCGCCTACAGGACCGCACCGGTCTTTCTTCGCGGCTTCATATATGACAACGGACGATACATTCATAACAGCATCACGACCTATTACTCAAGGGAAATGCTCGATCACTATACTACGCTCTATAACCTGATAAGGCTGACCAGGATCGATGACGACCCCCGGGGATGCTTCCTTCTCCTACAGAACGAGACGCCTCACAACCCCACCATACTCGAACCGCCGGATTACGAGATCAACCAGCTGAAGATCAGATCGAGCGGCTCTGACGGGGCCGATAACACCGAGAACAGGGTCCTGAACGGCAGAACGATGTTGATGACCGATTATTCACAAAGAGCGCATTACTGCATCGATGTCGCAACCTATGAGCAGGTGGCGCGGTGGCTCGACTATCTGAGAGAAGAAGGGGTATATGACAATACGAGGATCATCCTTGTGGCAGATCACGGGTATTATCTGTCGCAGTTCCCTGATCTTATCTCCCCGGACGGACTCGATGTGCAGAGCTTTAATCCGCTGCTTATGGTAAAGGACTTTAATTCCGACGAACCTTTTGCCACAGACAGCACTTTCATGACCAATGCGGATGTGCCGACTCTCGCGATGCAGGGGATCATAGAAGATCCCGTAAATCCGTTTACGGGCAATCCGGTAAATAACGACCGCAAATACGAAGGCGTCCTTTACGTCACGGATTCAAACAACTGGCGTCCGCCCCACGGCGACGTGTACACATTCGACCTGTCCGACGGCAACTGGTGGTCGATAACAGACGATCTGTTCAACATGAACAACTGGACACGCGTTCCCGAATCAGAAGTGCACTGAGTTTTAACGTTCTCCCGTCAGAGCAGCGGCGCGAACACACGCAGGATATTATCGATAAACTTATGGATGATATTGTGACTTATATCCTCAAGCTTTACCTGACGGCACTTTCCGAGCGTCTCCTCGTAATCCTTCTTCAGATCCTTCATGATGTCCGCGCGGTAGAACACGGAATTACACTCAAAGTGCAGGAACAGTGATCTGTAATCGAGATTGACCGTGCCGATGCCGCACACCTTGTCATCACACATAAAAGCCTTCGCATGCACGAATCCCGGCGTATACTCATAGATCTTGACGCCCGCTTTGAGCAGATCCTCGTAGTAACTGCGCGACAGACGGAACACCATCTTCTTATCGGGAATGCCGGGCATGATTATCCTCACGTCGACACCTCTCTGCGCCGCCCTGATAAATGCGTCGAACAAAGCATCTCCGAGCATCAGGTACGGTGTATAGAACCACACGTAATCCGTCGCCTGCGACAGTATCTCCGCGAAAAGCACATTACTCGTGTCATCTTTCCTCATCGGCGAATCGTAATACGGCAGGATATAACCGTTATCGACAGACTCCGGCTCCTCGACAAAGTCATCAGCCCTCAAGATGATCTTCTGCTCATCATCTTTGATAAACGCATTCCAGAATTCCGTGAACATGAACGTATAGCTCTTGACGGCATTGCCGGTCAGACGGAAACCGATGTCCTTCCAGTGGCCGAATTTCTCGACCGCGTTGATATACTCATCGGCAAGATTGACACCGCCGCTGTATGCGACCTTGCCGTCGATGACCATGATCTTCCTGTGGTCACGGTTGTTAAGCTGTGTCTTGATAAGGAAGAACGGATTGAACGGGATGCATGTGATCCCCTTCTTCGACAGAGCCAGGATATCCTTGGCCGAATATGTCGCGATGCTTCCCAGGTCATCATACATGACCTTGACCTCAACGCCCGCTGCCGCGCGCTCAGCCATTATATCCACCAGGGTGTTCCAGAACTTTCCGTTCTCGATTATGAAGTACTCGACATAAATGAACTTCTCGGCCTTCTTCAGATCCTCACACATGTCAACGAACATGTCGTCGCCCAGAGGATAATACTTGGATGTGCCGTTCTTTAATACCGGGAACCCTGTCGACGAACTGATATAGTCGAGCGTCTGTCCGAGTCTCAGATCTTCCTTCTTTATCTGTTCGGCATTCTCACCGATCAATGCGCCTTGTTCAGGGATCAAAAGCCTCGCGGATGCACTGATCTTCTTCTGAAGCCTGCGTCCCGTGCTCTTGTGGCCCAAAAAGAAATACAGTATGGCTCCGAGCACCGGGAATCCAACGATCACGAGGACCCACAGGAGTTTATACGAACTCTCTTCCCTCTTAGCCACGAGAGTCGTAACGAATATCACCGCAAGGATCGTAAAGATCAGGGTCAGGATATCGCCAAGATGACCCTGAGAGATCTTATCAAGTCCCCAGATCAACAATACATACCAGAGAACCTGCAGCGCGATCGCCGGAATGACCACAAGGATCCTGCCCAATATCTTCTTCATCAGTTATGCCTCCGGATACAATAATCATTAGTTTTTGATATTTTATCACAGTTCGATCAAACTATAACACACTCTTCTGACACACTCATACAAATTCCCGTCAGGCCTGTATTACCTGTATTTCATCTTTGAAGTGTCCCATTAATATGCCTGAAAAACGGGAAGAAATCCGGATTGTGCAATAAGCTTTTCGAGCGTAATGTGTAAGTATGAATAAGGGAACAATGCCAAAAGAATACTACATAGTCAGATACCGGCACTTAAGACGGATGCTCGACGAAGTGCTGCCTGATGTAAAGATAACAACGCTCGGTGATCGCCGGGTCGTCTCGGTCAACACCTTCGATCCGCAAACGAAGAAGAACAAGCGCAGCAGATTGTCGGTTAATGATCCGGAAAATCTCCGGTTGATAAACACCGCATTACAAAGGGAATCCCTTGAGGATCAGCTTGCCAGGTTGGCGGAAAACTGGAAATACGATTACAGCGGCTCATTAGAAGCCCATTGTGGAGATTATATCGTAAAGCCTGCGGAAGATAACCCGTATGATTCAGAACTCTGGGAATCTCTGGTCAACAATTCATATGACAGACCGGCTGACAGATCGATAAAACACAACGATCTGATCATGAAGT
>JAFXPN010000005.1 GCA_017527865.1 Clostridiales bacterium | reverse complement strand
CCTCAATGTCATCTGCACGATCTTCCTCGCAAATACCTGTGATTACGGTGAACTTAAGAACGGCAGAAGAGACGAGTCGGTCATCTTCTCGATGCAGACATTCGTCGTAAAGCTCGCTTCCGGTATCGCGGCACTCGTCGCATCGGTCTGCCTTGCAGTATTTAAGATCCAGGAACAGAGCAACAGCGAGATGAACCTTGCAGTGCTCATGGAGAAAGTATCGAACCTTAAGAACAACGTCGTTGAGACGATCGATACAAGCGCGGTGTTCGGCCTTAGAATGGTAATGACGCTTACACCTATATTTATCCTTGTGATCGCCTTGATGATCTTTAAGAAAAAATATATCCTGACAGATAAGAAGATCGAAGAGATAACAGCTGAGCTTAAATCAAGGAGCTAAAGGCCATGATCACAGTAAAAGGAGATAAGAACCCTCTGTTTATCCTTGATACCGGTCATACGACGTATGCCATGAAGGTCCTGGATACGGGTCACATAGAGCATCTGTATTACGGACGCAAGATCCATATGGATGACGCTGACGGGCTTTCAGAGCAGCACGAGTTTGCTCCCGGCACGACTTCTGTCTATTCACCTGAGAACGGTAATTTCTCTTTGGAGGACATGCGCCTCGAGATGAGTTCTTACGGCAAGGGTGATGTAAGGGAAGCGTTCCTTGATGTCGTCAATTCCGACGGCAGTACGACTTCGGATTTCCTTTTCGAGAGCTTTGCAGAAAGTAAAGGCAGAGACGGCGGCACGGAAGGTCTTCCTTCATCCTACGGTGAAGACGCGGAAGTGTTAACGCTCACTCTGACCGACAAGGAGAATTCCTTAAAACTCGAGCTTATCTACTGCGTTTATCCCGACACCGATGTTATCACCAGGACTGCGCGCCTTATCAACGAAAGCGACGGTGATATCAGGATCAGAAAGCTCATGAGCTGCCAGATCGATTTTGATCCCGGCAACTACGTGTTCAGCACGTTTACCGGTGCGTGGGCAAGGGAGATGAAGCGTACGGACATGTCAGTATCCTCAGCGCGCCTTGTGAATTCTTCATTTACGGGCAATTCATCCAACGGTGCCAATCCTTTTGTCATGCTCTCAAAGCGCGGCGCAACAGAAGAGTACGGCGACGTCTACGGCTTCAATCTTGTATACAGCGGCAATCACTATGAGTCTGTTGAGAAGAGCCCGTTCGGCAAAGTAAGGTTCTTATCTGGCATCAATCCGACAGGCTTTGAATGGAAACTATCGAAAGGAGAGTCCTTCCTGACCCCTGAAGCGGTCATGACATATTCCTCAATGGGATATAACGGAATGAGCGGGCAGATGCACGGCTTTGTGTCGAAGCATATCCTGCGCGGTCCGTGGAAGGACAGACTTCGGCCTGTTCTCTTAAATTCCTGGGAAGCTTCCTACTTCAAGATCAGTGAATCCAAGCTCCTCCGCCTCGCGCGAAAAGCAAGATCCGTCGGCATCGAACTCTTTGTCATGGACGACGGGTGGTTCGGCGAGCGTAATGACGATACGTCCTCTTTAGGTGACTGGTATCCCAATAAGAAGAAACTTCCACACGGCATAAAAGGCATCTGCGACAAAGTCCGCAAACTCGGCCTTGAGTTCGGCATCTGGGTTGAGCCTGAGATGGTAAACCGCAACAGCGAGCTTTACAGAGCGCATCCTGAATGGGCGATGGAGATATCCGGAAAGAAGCATTCGGAAGGCAGAAACCAGATGGTATTGGACCTCTCCAATAAAGAAGTCCAGGATTACCTGATAAAGGCTATGAGCGTTGTGTTCTCGTCGGCAGATATCTCCTATGTTAAGTGGGACATGAACCGTAATTTTTCCGATATCTTCTCGAAGGCACTTCCTTCTGATCGCCAAGGTGAAGTCTGTCACAGATATATGCTCGGTCTTTACCGCGTGATGAGGGAGCTTACGGGGAAGTTTCCGGAGATCCTTTTCGAAGGGTGCGCGTCAGGCGGCAACAGGTTCGACCTGGGCATCTTAAGCTTCTTCCCCCAGATCTGGGCGAGCGATGATACGGATGCACTTTGCAGAGCAGAGATACAGACAGGCTATTCGTATGGTTATCCGATGTCGACAGTGACGGCGCATGTATCTGACTGTCCGAATCACCAGACATTAAGACGAACACCTATTGAGACGCGCTTTAATGTCGCATCGTTCGGCGTATTAGGTTATGAATGCAATCTCTGCGACATGAGCAAGGACGATATCGAAGCGGTAAGGGCGCAGATAGCAATGTACAAGAAATGGCGCGAAGTCATGCAGTTCGGAAGGTTCTACAGGGGATCTTCAATGAATGATTCAAGGTCCTGCGACGGGGATGCCTTGGGTGCTCCGGGCATAAGCACATTAGAGCCGCTTCCGGGCAACGAGATATCCTGGACTGTAGTATCCGAGGATAGGACAAAAGCAGTATCCATGACGATGCAGATCTTAACTCATGCGAATGCCCAGTGGTGCGTGTTAAAGCCCATAGGACTTGAGCCGGAATATAAATATCATCTGGAAGGAAGAGATCTGAAGTTCGATCTTCGTGATTTCGGAGGGCTTGTAAACTATGTCGCGCCCATCCATGTGAAGCAGGACGGATTCCTTCATAAGCTCATCGCGAAGTTCTACAAGATGAAGGCTGAATCCGAGAAACACGATATGTACGGCGATGCCATGATGTATGCCGGCGTGCATTTGAGGAGCGCCTTTGCATCAGGCGGATATAATGAGAACATGAGATATTATCCGGACTTCGGATCGAGGATATATACCATAGAGAAGACAGGCT
>JAFXPN010000004.1 GCA_017527865.1 Clostridiales bacterium | reverse complement strand
GACCAATTCCGTACAAAGGAAGCTTCTGTCCTTCTTTTACAAAATTCTTCAGCATTTGTCCTCCCCCTTAACAAACAGAAGCCTTACGAACCACACGAGCATTCCGCCGTTCATGCAGAATGTGTAAAGTCCTTTCGAGAACGGGCTTGCAGGAAGCACAAGTGCGACCGCACCGATAACAACGATCCAAGTAAGCGGAGTAAAGATAGCCTCACGGCGCTTAAGAATCGTTCTGCCTCTGGCTGTCACAATAACGAGGTCTATAAGTGCAACTGCCGCAATGAAATAGGCCAAATACATACACGGTGCGAAAACCTTATTCATACCGGCAGAAAGCAATGCAGCCTGCTCGTTACCGTAGGCTCTGCACGCATATGAATAGCCCCACACATTCGCAGCAACGACAAAGTGAATTACGAGCCAGCCAAACGTCATAAAAGTGAACACCCTCTGCGCCCCCGCTCTGTCCCTGTCGTCCTTCATGATGTCAGCTATATGGACAAATCCCTGCTGAAGAAATAGAACGCCTATAACTGCCGCAGCAAGTGTAACCGCAATTTTCCAGTCGGCATACTCCGCACCGTGACCTGCACTTATAAAGTAGAACGTATCACCATCAATCTTCCCGGGATCTACAAAACCCAAAAGCCAGTCCCCGAGTCCGAACAGCAAACACCCTATAATACCCTGTACGGCATACTTCTTTTCCATTTAAACAAGCTTCGCTTTCTTAATTTCCTTGCATATGATACCATCAAAGTTAGTTTATGCTAACTCTAATTATTAGAAAGTAATATTACAAATGGATTGGTCAAGGATAGTCTTAGACGGATTGGCGATGAGCCTGTTCTTCAACTTCTCGGTAGGTATGTTCTCATTCATACTTCCGCAAGCCTACAGCACGATGTTTCCCAAGGAGATCAAAGAAGCCGCCGCACCTTATGTGGTAAAGAAAGACGTACATAAGATGTATGTGATACTGCTTGCGATCTACCTGTTCGTATTCATCTACTTCGGAGTAAGCACATACTTTTCAGGCGTGACCGGATTCAAGAACCTGTTCTGGACCGGTTATATCGAGATGCTCTTCGTTAACTTCGGTGACCTTCTGATCCTCGACTGTCTTCTTCGCGCAGTATGCAAGAACAAGAAGGATGTGGTTAAAGGCGCAGAGAACTGCAAAGCATGGGAACTTAAAGGCTGGATGAAGTCCGCGCTGCCCGAACACCTGATCGTCTGGGAGCTCACTTTCTGCCCCCTCGCCGGTCTCATCGTCGCCGGTATAGTCAAGTTGTTGCAGTAAACCCTGTTTATGCAGTCTCTTTCCACTCGGTGTCAGGCTTGATCTTTTTGGTTGCACAGTGATTAAGATACATATTGATCAAAGTCTGATACGGGATCATAGTCTCTTCAGAAAGATCCTTAAAATACTCGATCACTATAGTGTCGAGATTAATCGTCACACGGCTCTTCTTCAGCTTCTTCGCATAAGGATTCTTTATACCGGCAGAAAAATCATACTCATCTCTCATTTGATTCACCTTCTTTCGTCTTTGCTCTATATTGCTTCTTCTCATTCTTTGTTGCCTTCCTGGCTGATATAAGTCGTATTATCGAATCATTTAATCTGTAGCAATGAACAACTACGAGCATCTTGGCATTTCTGTCAAACCCAAGCAAAATAAATCTCTCTTCATCGCCTGAATGATCAGGATCAGGAATCAAAACGGCATTCTCATCCCAAAACACAGTCTTGGCATCCTCAAAGGATACCCCATGCTTTTTCTGATTCAGTATATTCTTGTTGTCATCCCACTCGAAGTTCATATACATATTATATATGCATATTATACATACTTCAACCGAACTACTAGTTCCCCATAAACAGTATAAAATGGAGCCACTTTGATGATTTTATGGGGAATAAGGGTCCTTCATTCCCCACTGAAATGCCAATTTTGACCCAAATCGAGCACTCAGTGGGGAACACCTAAGCCTGCATTAGCAAATATTATGCTTTAACCAGCTCCACGAGCTGCTTCCAGCCTGCCTTGGCCTCCTTTACGATCGGGATCACGGGGTAGCAGTGGTACATGCCCTCGCCGACGATCATCTCGTAATCAACGCCATACTTCTTCATCGCCTTCTCGAACGACGGAGCGCAGCCGTACAAAGTCTCGTCAGACCCGTACATGAATGTCACGCGGGGGCAGTCCGTAAAATCCGCAGACTGAAGCCACATCATGTAATGGGGAACCGAATAATCTCCGTGCCTCATGATCTCAACCGCAGTCTTCATGTAGCTTGCAGGGATCGCGACATCCTTCTTCTCAAGTTCGAGCAGGCGATGCCACTCCTTGTCATTCTCGACACACGTCCCGGGAGACAAAGCGATGATGTGACCTGGCATGGGCGTGTCATCGTGACCGTCATTAATATACGGCACGATTCCGAGCGCGAGATTGCCTCCCGACGAAGAACCGATAACAGAAATATTTGCAGCATCATAATCGCCGAGCATAACCTTATATGTCTCGTGTATCATCTCGTACGCCTTCGTAAGCGGATAGTCTGTGCACAGAGGGTAATACGGCACAAAGACATCGACGTCCGCTTCCTTTGCAAGCTTTAACGCCTGCTTTACCTCGAAAGGACTCGGCGCGCTCACCATACCGCCTCCGATGATAAACAGATTCGCGCGCTGCACACGAGCCTTGTGCACAATCTTAACAACAGTAAAACCCATTACGGAAATCTGAGTTACATCAAAGTCAGGATCCTTAAGAACGGGGATCTTGTTCTTGGCGTTCGCTTGTCTTTTCTTCTCAATGAGCTGCTCGGCGCTCACGTCTTCCCACATCTTCTTCAGGCCGATGAGCTTAACAGCCTTCTTCAGAAACTCATACTTAAGACTCATATACAATCACTCCCTGTTCTTCAGCACCTCCGCCGGATCCATCTTTCTTATGCGCGCCACAAGGACTGTATTGATAATAAGATACAACACAATGATGACCGCGAATATCGCCACATAGAGTGCGGGCGAGTAAGTCGGCCTGATACCGACAGAAACATTCGCGATAAGGTACCTCGGATAGATGTAATCCATGATCATCTTATCTATCGGGATAGCAAGCAGTGCGCCGAGCGCGACTATATACAGATTACCGTCGAGATACATCTGTCTAACCTCACGGTTACGGAAGCCGAATATCTTCACGAGCGAGATATTAAACGACGATCTGTCGAGCATCATCTTCATCATGAGATACAAAACTACTACGAACATGACCGCCGATGCGACTGACATGATTATGATCATCGACATCATCATGTCGACATAGATTCCGCCGGCCTTTACGAGGTCACTTCTGCACAGCGTGGAATACAGCCTTCCGCTCTCGATATCAAGCGCGTGATCCGAGAACACGGCGTTAAAGTAATCATCATCTTCACCGAACATATCACGGCAGTCGTCGATGTCCATATAGATCATATTCGATGCGGAGAAATCAACTATGCTCGCGATACGGAAAGCATAGAGCCGCTCGCCGTTCTTATCGCTCACATTAAACTCATCGCCGACATCAAGATCGTACTTAACCGCGAACGAAGAACTGACTGCTACATTCGTAGAATCGAGCGTCACATCACCTGTATCGAAGAACGGATTGTCCGGCGTAATTCCAACCACAGAAACATCATATGTATATCCGTAGATCGACTTCTTCAATCCTTCTATTACGGCCTCGTATCCGCCCTCGGGAACTTCCTCGTCCGGGTACTTATATGTGTACATATACTCGAACTTCGTCTCGTCCGCATAATTGGTCTTAACCTTAAGGCAGTACACGCATGTATTGAGAGCCATGAATGCGATGAGCAGTGTCAGGAACAGACCGAGAACTACAGTCATCGTGCTTCTTCCTTCCCTCACCATCTGACGCACTCTGAACATGTCGATAAAGCGCAGCCCGCGGATGTTAAACTTCTTTCCCTGCGCCGCCTTCTTCTCGCTTCGAAGTAGCGACAGAGGTGTTGCCTTGAGGCGCTTTCTTATAACGAGCACGTTGATCACGAATGCGGTCACGGGCGGGATCAGCAAGCCGTAAGCAACGATAAAGGGCGACACTTTAATCTCCATCACCGGCATCGAAAAGTAATTCAGAGTATCCTGCAACTGCGACGGTATTCCCCATGATGTGTAAAACGCAACCAGAGAACCGATGATACCCGACAGGAAGCACACGAGAACCGGCACCGCGACATAACTTAAAGTCAGCGTCCTTCTCTTAACGCCCATTGAATACAGCGCGCCGATAACAGGACTTTCCTTATCGATCGTGTGCACGATGAAGACCGAGATCACATAAGCAAACAGCATGATCAGAAGTATGCCGAAGATAATGCTCGCGGAAAGATTTATCTGAACGTCATCGGCCGCAGAGTCAATTCTTGGATTCTCGGCAGCGGTAAGAAACGAGATGAGATTATCCGTATCGACATTAAAGATGTCATCGATCATGTCATTAGCTTCATCGGAGAATTCATTGATACCGTCGTAGAGTTCATTAGCACCGTCGTATAATTCCGACGCGCCGTCAGAGAGCTCCTGAGCTCCGTCCCTTACTTCCGCGGAACCGTCGTAGAGTTCATCTACTCCGTCTTCAAGTTCATGTGCCCCGTCAGACAGTTCCTGCGTGCCGTCATACAGAGCCCCGGCGCCTGATTCCAAAGCATTTTCTCCGGCGCTTATCGCGGCAAACCCGGCAGAAATTGTCTGCTGATCAACGGGGATGCCTGCGAGAGCCGCGCCCTGTGCAAGTTCCTGTGCGTTCCCTGCTGCCTGATCGACGGCATCGGTATAGGCCTGAACGCCTGTCATCAATTCAGAAGCTCCGTCATTAAGATCATCTATGCCGTCCGTTAATTCGGGAACATTATCATGAAGCTCCGTAATTCCGTCGTGAAGTTCATTGATGCCGTCATATAATTCTTCCGCGCCGTCGTTTAAGTCTGAAGCTCCGTCGCGAAGTTCGGATACGCCGTCGACAAGCTCATCGATCCCCTCGGTAAGCTCGTCTCTCTGATCAGTCATCCTCTCCCAGTATTCGGTAAAGAATTCGTCCTGAATGTCCTGCGGATCGATCTCATAATCTTCGAGCAGTTCTCTTAACTCATCATCTGTCATCGCGTCGTTCAGAAGATATGCATAGCAGTACTGCTCCGTTGACATAAAGTTGCCTTCTGCAAGCATCTGTCCGTACTTCTCTTCTGTCACGAACAGTACTCCGAATGAAGCACTGTCGACTACCGCATCAGAGAAGTTGCGCAATACGGTGTTATAGTCGGGCGTCGCTCCGATACCGCTTACAGCGAAAGTGTCATCACCGAGTGTGATAGCATCTCCTACATTGATGTTGTTGACTTCAGCAAATCTTCTCTCGATCAAAGCCTCATTATCATTTCCCGGAAGACTTCCTTCTACGATCGACATCTGATTAAGGTTGTCTCTTACCTTATAGACTCTTAACACCTTATCCGCACTCATCTCGCAGTCGATATAGAACATCGGATCGATATCCACACCCGTACTCTCGATCTCATTTATCTCATCATCAGTCAAAGGAATGAATACAGTAAACTCACCGTCCTCGCGCTTACATTCTTCATCCCTGATCTTCGTATAATCAATAACCGTGAGCGCCGATCCCATAAGGCTTAAGACTATAAACATCGAGAACCCGATAAGCAAAGACAGCGCCAGATATCTCGATGCGCCTGCCTTAAGGTCACGCACCGCTCTTCTTAAGAAAATCTTCCCCATATCAAAGATCCTCCAGATCCTTCGCAGGCACTTTCACTTCGTTGAAGTAATCCTTATGTACAAGGCCGTCTTTAAGATAGATAACATGGTCGACCATATTCTTGATCGAGTTGTTATGCGTGACGATCAGCATCGTCGTTCCGTACTGCTTATTGATGCGTTCGAGAAGGATAAGGATATCCCTTGAAGTATTCGAATCAAGCGCACCCGTAGGCTCATCACACAAGAGGACCTTCGGGTTCTTTATAAGTGCTCTCGCGATGGCGCAGCGCTGCTGCTGTCCTCCGGAAAGCTGTGACGGGAACTTATCCTGATGCTCCGACAGTCCGAGGATATTGAGCAGTTCATCCATATCAAGCGGTGTCTTCGTCAGATATTCGCACACCTGGATATTCTCTTTTACCGTAAGATTCGGAACGAGATTATAGAACTGGAAGATGAAGCCGAGATTGTTTCTTCTGTAGTCAGAAAGCTTCTCGCCTTTAAGACCTTCGATGCTTGTTCCTGCAACAGTTACATTGCCCGAATCTATCGTATCAAGTCCGCCGATGCAGTTAAGCAGCGTCGATTTACCGGAACCGGATGTGCCCTGTATAACGCACATCTCGCCTTTGTTGATCCCGATGTCCACTCCCTTCAAGACCTGCACATACGAGCCGCCCTCACCGTAACTCTTCTTCAATCCTTTTGTCTCAATATACATAACAGACCTCCGTCTTTTTATTAACTTGTTTAACCCGACGCCCCAACATAACACCGTTATGTCGAAAGCAAAAAAAATATGATCCCTCACATCTCCATAACCGCGAACCATCCACCGCGCATATGCTTAACGATATACGGCATCTCCGCGAGCGCCTCGTTGATATCCTTTGAGTGAGTAAGAAGATAGATAAACGATTCAACCTGCATGTGCGTAAGATAATGAAGCGTATAGTCGTCGACCTTCCGGCAGTCTCTCGCCTCCGCGATCTTATCCGTTGTAACCCTGTAACTGCTCTCAAGCCTCTCGATAAAAGAATCCTTCGCGAACTCGAGCGATGATCCGGATGACTTGGTAAGAAGCAGCACGCACTCATCCTTATACTTGAACATTATCTCGACGATCTTCCTCGAGACCTCTACATCAGGTCCTTCACTCGTCTCTTCGTCATAACCTTCACTGTACTCGCGCTCCTCGTACTCGAGGTGCTCTCCCAGAGCCTGACGGATAGAAAGAAGCGGCTCCTTTACGACCTCAGCGAAAAGCTCATCCTTGTCCTTAAAGAAGAAATACAGCGCACCCGTAGTGACACCAGCATCCTTACAGATGGTCCTCAAGGAAGCGTTCATGTATCCTTTGGCAATGAACTCTTTCCTTGCCGCTTTAAGAAGCTTATTGCGTGTCTCGCCGTCTGTAGCCGTCATAAAGAACCTTTTTGAGAATGTTACATAACAGTGTTATGTTCCCGAAGAATATACTTTATGCGGCACCGGTTGTCAAGCCATTATGCGATCCAATCGATTATCTCTTTTTCGGACTGCTCGAAGTAAGCGATATTCTCCTTCCGGTACTTTCCGAAAGTCCGGTACATAAACCCGATAAGCGGAATCATGCGGTACAGCTTCTTCTCTCGCTCACGGTTCGGCATAAGACCGTTCAGATGGCTTCCGTGAGGATAGACAATTATCTTCACATCCTTCCCGTAACCCGCCGCCTTAAGATCGCTCTCGATCCTTCTCACTGAATACTCCGAAGGCCACGCCTCATCCTCATCTCCTGCGATAAGAAGCACTCGCGCACCGGACTTCTCCACAGACAATCTCGCTTTCTCTGCCGCGATCTCATACTGATAAGCATCGTGATACGCGATCCACATCCCGAGCACCTTGCACTTGGCATCAGGATGCGTGTAATACTTTGTCGCTTTCACCTTCGCGAAATCCGCCTTTACGAAAGGCACACCCACTCCCTGCCAGGTCGCAACACTTCTTCCCGTCATAGTCTTCTTATCCTTATATGTCCCCTCGAAAGGCACATGAGTCGGGCTCACCATGATAAGATTCTCGAAGCCTCCGATATACTGCGCCGCAAGCACTGCGAAGATCGATCCCATAGACTGCCCGTAAACACTGATGCGGTCTATGTGCTTCACATTACGAAGATATTCGGCAGCGGGAATGAACATATCGACGGGGATCTGATCAGGAGAATCGGGAAGACCCGGAGCGCCGAACAAAGATACCGATAATCCCGTGATCCCGTAGTCCGCGAATCTCTCTGCAAACTTAATCCCGGGCAGGATGCTCTGCTCGCCGCCCATGATAACTATCACAGCTCTGTCAGATCCGCCGTCAGGTTCAGCCAAGTGACCTGCAAAGCCGTGCTCTTTCATGTTGAAGTCTTCATGCTTCATTAAGCCACGGCCTCATCTCATCCCACACCGGCATGAAACTCCTGCCGTGCGATTCGCGGTATTCTTCGAACTTTGAATCCAGATACTTCATCTCTGAAACTGCATTCTTACAGTGATCCGCCACCATAAGGTCGCCGAGGACAGTACGTGACATCAACCGGTACAGAAGGTACATGGAGAAGGTTTTCGCGCCGCCGTCGTAGTATGCTTCTTCACCCTCAGGCATGACGGGAATGCCCTGCAGCCTCAAGTAATCGAAGCACTCTTTGGTCGCGGTCATTACCTTCTTGATGCCGTCCCTATCAGCGCGCTTCAGATCGCAGCCGACATGGTAGCAAAGGTAACAGTACGGCATTACCTCAGCGAAGTGGTACATGTAATATCCGTACATGCTGCTGACGGGCGTCACCTTGTATCCCTTGGTGTATAACGCAGTCTTTATCAGAGAGATATCCGCATCTGACGCAGGCTCGTGAAGACCGCCGACGGTAAGATCTGTGGCGGGCAGTCTTCCCACTACCGCAATGCCGTTCTCGCGGTGTCCGGCAGAGCCCTGGAAGGCATAAACATGCCGTCGGCCTGCAAGAAGTTCTTCGCACTTATCCGTCTCCATGTTGTTACCGACCAGAACGAGAAGATCCGCGTCGACTGAAGCCAGGACAGGAAGAAGCGCTACCTGCTGCTGCCCCTGCATTACAGAGAAAACGATATCGTAATGAGCGCCGTCATATTTCTTCAGAACACGCGGATGATCGACCGTCGTCTTCTTCTGAAGATGATGCCTTATTACAAGTCCGTTATTCTTCAATTCTTCATAGGTGGAACGCGCAACTATCGTGACGTCATTACCTGCTTCACACAGGAAGTGTGTCAACAATGAACCTATCGCGCCGACACCGTAGACCAGAATTCTCATCTTTCCTCTTTTCCATTCGAAACCCCGCACCGTAAGGAGAGCGATGCGGGGCCGGAAATTGTATATTTTTCGGAGGTATTTAACTTACTTCTTTACGTGAAATGCCTTCATACCGGGATATACGGCTGCATCACCGAGCAGCTCTTCGATGCGGAGAAGCTGGTTGTACTTGGCTACTCTCTCGGAACGGCTCGGAGCACCTGTCTTGATCTGGCATGTGTTGAGAGCAACTGCAAGATCCGCGATAGTCGTGTCTGCCGTCTCACCCGAACGGTGTGAAGAGATAGCTGTGTAACCTGCATTGTGAGCCATCTTGATGGCTTCGAGCGTCTCGGAAACGGAACCGATCTGGTTAAGCTTGATGAGAATAGAATTACCCGCGCCGAGCTCGATACCCTTGGAAAGTCTCTCGGTATTGGTAACGAACAGGTCGTCTCCTACAAGCTGAACCTTATTGCCGATCTTGGCTGTCATCTTCTGCCAGCCTTCCCAGTCTTCCTCATCGAGACCGTCCTCGATCGAGATGATCGGGTACTTATCCACAAGAGACTCCCAGTGAGCGATAAGCTCATCGGATGTAAATTCCTTGCCGGACTTAGGCTGCTTGTAGAATCCCTTGCCCTTCTCGGATTTCCACTCGGACGAAGCGGCATCCATGGCGATCATGAAGTCCTTGCCGGGCTCATAGCCTGCAGCCTTGATCGCCTCGAGGATCTTCTCTATAGCTTCTTCATCACTCTTAAGTGAGTTGGGAGCAAAGCCGCCTTCGTCACCTACGGCAGTAACATCACCAATATCCTTAAGGAGCTTCTTTAAGCTGTGGAATACTTCTGCGCACCATCTCAATGCTTCCTTGAATGAAGGAGCGCCTACAGGCATGATCATGAACTCCTGTGTATCTACAGCGCTGTCTGCATGAGCGCCGCCGTTCAGAATGTTCATCATAGGAACAGGAAGCCTGTTCGCATTGGATCCGCCCAGGAATCTGTAAAGCGGGATATCGAGAGCCTTGGCAGCCGCTCTTGCCGTTGCGATGGATACTGCAAGGATAGCGTTGGCGCCGAGGTTGGATTTATCCTTCGTGCCGTCAGCTTCGATCATCGCCTTATCAACTGCATAAGTATCGAAAGCATCAAGACCGATGATGGCATCGGCGATGACCGTATTGATGTTCTCTACAGCCTTGGTTACGCCCTTGCCGAGATACCTGGACTTGTCGCCGTCACGGAGTTCGAGAGCTTCGAACTCGCCCGTGGAAGCACCCGAAGGAGCTGTGCCGGTGGCGACTGTGCCGTCAACGAGTGTTACCTCAGCTTCTACGGTAGGATTTCCTCTGGAATCCAGGATCTCTCTGCCGATTACGTTCTCAATGTAAAGTTCTGTCATTTTTGTTACTTCCCTTCTGTTCATTCTTCCGCCGGGGCGCAGGTTTCCCATCCATAACCCCGGCGGCCGAACAAGATCTATTCTACAGTTAGCCTTAGCTAACCTGTTTTGTTATATCACACCCTAATGAGGATTTCAATCGATGATCTCCCACATTACTCCCATGTTCTTGAACCCGCCTCACCCTGTTTCATCTGAGCCAGTGTCTTCATATTTCCTCCTGATTTTTAATATTCCTCATGTTAAGCATCGTGTATCCTGCATCTGAGATGATGTGCGTACAGACCTCCTCGCGGACTTCTCCCTTGGACATCAATGTCACTTTCCTGTCCGCAAGATCAGCCTTCGCCCAGTAGCCGTCCTGTTTGTTAAACGCGTTTTCCACTCTTCTTGTGCAGTTGCTGCAGTGCATTCCGTCGACCTCTATCTCATATGCATACGGATAGTTATTCTTGTTATGGTCGGAGACTCTTACCTTCTTCGGAGCGGCATCGTGCTCACCGCAGCAGGCAGAGCCGTGACGTACCCTCTTAACGGTGCCCATGACTGCAACACCCACAATAACGATCAATATCAAGATGATAACGATATCTCCCATGCTGACCTCCTGATAAGCGATAAATTAGCCTTCTCTAACCGCGACGGATTATAATACATGCAGGTTAAGTTAGCAACCGCTAACTTTTATGTTGACTCATTTACTTTTCCGTGCTAATACAAAACAAAAGGAGCAGACAATGAAGAAGATCAAAGAAACAGACAAAGGATTCTACGGATGCTACTGGCCGTATGGCAAAGGGCATTCGGAGTGTGCGGTCATCGCTATGTTAGGAGACGACTGCGAAGATTATATCGCTAAGTCAGGAGCCCGCTGGCTTCAGAAAAAGTTCGGTGTCAATGTACTGACACTCTCGCCCGCACATAAGGACTACGGACATCATAATCTTCCGGTCGAGCGCATCGGGGCATCAATCGCTTATCTCAGATCAAAAGGCAATAAGAGATTTGCCATCGCTGGCGCATCGACCACCGCGATGTTCGCACTTATCGCAGCATCTTACTATCCTGAGATCACACTCACCATCGCCATGAGCCCGTCCGACTTCGTCATGGAAGGATTCTACAGAGGCAAAAGAGACGGATACGAAGAATGGCCGGGAGAAGGTGAATCCACGGCTTCCTGGCAGGGCAAACCTCTTCCCTATCTTCCCTTCGCATATCGCCATCCCGAGTACGGCATGAGGATAAAGGAAGAAGCTAAGGAAGGCGGAGACTTCTGCGCCTCACGTAAACTCTTTGACGAATCAGAAAGACTTCATCCCATTCAGGAAGAGGAGCTTATAAAGGTCGAGAACATCAAAGGCAAAGTGATCCTGATCGGCGCCGAGGATGACGTGCTATGGGACACGGCCAGATACATAAGAAGGATGCAGGCTCGTCTTGATAACAGACCGCACGAGTGCGCGGTACAGGCATTGGTATACGAGCACGGAACACACTTCGTATTTCCGGAGAGTCTCATGAAGACGATGCTTCCCGTCGGAAGCTCTTTGTTCGTAGGCCTGTTCCGCGCAGGCAAAGAACATAAGGAAGAGTGCAGGCAGACGCGCATCGACATCGATGCCAATGTATGCGCGGCCTTGGAAGCCTGGTCGCAGGGCGCTTGATCCACATTATATAACAGCGTTATATTTTCCTTGACATCACCTTCTTCTATTGGTATATTCCTATCGGTTAGTTAAGGCTAACTCATAGAAAGGCAGACAGATATGTTTGAAGAGATGATGGTCAGAAACTGCGCTCCCACACTTGCGGGGATCAAGATCGGAAGCCTCTTCAACTGCACCTGCTTATCGGGACACGATGTATTTGACAGGATAAGACGCCTCAACAAATGACTTCTTTCGCGCGGAATAAGAATCATCCCGCTTACTTCGTCTGACGCTTCGACACTCGTCTACGTATACCGACCTGATCAACTCGGCGGGTATCTGGAACAGGACGTGAAGGGCTTCATGGAACACCACGCCAAAGGCTGCAAGTGCACGGCGTGCTGGAAGGTCTACGGAGACGAGAAAGAAGCGAAGAAGCTTTTCGAGAAGTACAGGAAGTGCACCGACATCTACTGCAGGCTCTACGGAAGAGGCAGCAGTCTGGAGAAGTTAACAATGACGGCATGACCGCCAATAAGAAAGGAAAAGATATATGAAAGCAGCAGTAGTTTACTGGAGCGGCACGGGAAACACCGAAGCAATGGCAAACGCAATAGCGGAAGGCATCAGAGGCAAGGGCGCGGAAGTCACGGTCCTCACAGCTTCCGAGTTCGGAGCGGATAAGGTTTCCGAATTTGACGTACTTGCATTCGGCTGCCCCGCGATGGGCGCCGAGGTTCTCGAGGAAGATGAATTCGAACCCATGTTCACTGAAGTCGAAGGTTCGCTCAAGGGCAAGAAGGTCGCGCTGTTCGGCTCCTACGGCTGGGGCGACGGCGAGTGGATGAGAAGTTGGGAAGAAAGATGCATAAACGACGGGATCACGCTTGCGGCTGAGTCTCTAATCATCAACGAGACACCCGACGACGACGGCATTGCGAAGTGCAAAGAATTCGGCGAGGCTCTTATCTGAGCGGAAAGGAAAATGACATGAGCTACAGAATCGTATTAATAAGACACGGAGAATCGGAATGGAACAAGGCAAACCTCTTCACGGGCTGGACGGATGTCGATCTGTCTGATGCAGGAAGAGAGGAAGCGAAGAACGGCGGCCGCCTTCTTAAAGAAGAAGGCATCTCGTTCGACATATGTTTCACATCAGTCCTTAAGAGGGCAATCCATACGGCAAACATCGTTCTCGATGAGATGGATGAGATCTATATCCCGCAGATCAAATCATGGAAGCTCAACGAGCGTCACTACGGCGCGCTGCAGGGGCTTAACAAGTCCGAGACCGCGGAGAAATACGGCGAGGATCAGGTTAAGATCTGGAGACGTTCATTTGATGTATGCCCTCCGGCGCTTGAGGAGAACGATGACAGAAATCCTGCGAACCAGCCTCAGTATAAGGATGTAAACAAATACTTCCTGCCGCTTACGGAGAGCCTTGCGATCACTATCGACCGCGTCATACCTTACTACCTTGAGACCATCGTTCCCGAGATAAAAGCAGGCAAGTCAGTGCTCATCGCAGCTCACGGCAATTCGCTTCGTGCTCTCGTTAAATATCTCGATGATATCTCCGACGAAGACATCCTCGGACTCAACATACCGACAGGCACCCCCCTTGTGTATGAATTAGGGGACGACTTCAAGGCGGTGTCACACAGGTATCTGGGCGATCAGTCTGCCATCGAAGCAAAGATGAAGGCCGTCGCCAACCAAGGTGCAAAGAAGGGCTGATAAGATTCCCCCATAGCCCCTTCCGACCGGTGTCCGGCTGACCGCTGACACCGGTCTTTTATTTCGGGTACTCAAGCCTTCCTAATGTTATTGTAATGTGTAGGGTAAGCAACACCTACCCGCATTATTGTCGTACTTACATCTTTTCCGTATCGTCAAACGGCGGAATTTCTTATCCTCTTAACGTTTCTGTTCATGAGGTGACGTCCGAGATGTCTGTAAGCAAATCTTTTCGCAGGGGAAAGCTCCTGTCTGTGTTCTCTTAACAGATCGTCGGGGCTGTCGTAGATGCCGAAGTCCTGATTGATACCCTCGCTCTGGATGTAGGTGCTGTTCCCGTTGAAGTCGATCACAGGATGCAAGAAGTCCTTTACCGCTACCCCGAAGCCGCAGAACGCGCCGAAGCAGCCGGCGTTGAGTTTCTGAAGTTTACCGATGTACTCACGGTCGAGGATCAGACCCTCCAGCTCATACCAAACGCCATCGAGCAGGACCTCGACCCAGCTGTGAAAAACGTTGTCGGGAGCGTTGCGGTAGACAAAGCCCGTCATGGCGCCTTCCTGAAGTTTCTTATCGATCGTGAAGCCGTGTACCCTGCACGGGATCCCGCAGGCGCGCAGCAGCGCCATGAAAAGCGTGCCCTTGGTGTTACACTGACCGTAACCGTCCTTCAGCACGCGGGATGCCGGTATATCGTCGTCAATGTTATAGCCGAACAGTATCTCGTCCCTTATGTAGTTATAGATGCTTTTTACACACTCGAACTGCGGCATTTCTTTCCAGCCGCGGTCGTTTATGAGCTTCACGAGCGCAGGATTATCGTAGTCTAGCATACGGGTCTTCTTAAGATATCTGTCGTCCATGTAAAGGTCGCCCTCCATCGTTAGGTAGCACTAATTTAAGTATCATATCACAGGCTGATCGGGCCAGACAACGGATTTAACACTGTTACAAAGCCTTTAACTGCAAGGTTTCAGGCTGCGGCAGTATGATATTACCCTATGGACAATTATTGGGCCGGTAAACATACTTACCTACCCACTTTTTGTCCATAGCATCATTCTATGGACAGTTATTGGGCCGGTAAACGCACTTACCTAACCACTTTTTGTCCATGAGAAGTCCGATACAGTTAATAACAGATTAAACACACAAATGAAAAGCGCCACCTAAGTGACGCTTCCCAAGAAAGAGGTATGTGAAGAAAAATGAATTCAATAATCTGCATCTTCGATGCCTTCGTATTCGTCAAGGTCTTCTTCATGGGCTTCCCTGCGCTGCTGTTCTTCCCATGCATCGACAACACCGCGCATATCGGCTCCGCACTTGGGACACCTTGAAGACGATGACTTAAACTCCCTTCCGCATCTGGAACACTCAAAAGTATCTTTACCGAAGAAATGTCCGTGCTTTATCCAGTGACCTGAAGATCTTCCAAATCCGAACAGACCCATATGCGATCCTCCTTATCTTTGAGTGTTGATATGATTATAAAACAATCAGAGAAAGGATGAGTCCCAATAAATGGTCGGTTTCCGTCAAAGACGGCCTTACGGCTGCTCTTTGCGATATTCCACAAATCTGTACTGCTGCCTGATATCGGGATACTTAACGTGATCGACCTCGCTCATGAACATATCAAGAGGGCGCGCACACATCTTCCCTTCACCGTACAGAGCCTTATACACCATAAGATCTTCATTCGTCTCAGAATGATGAGCGACTCCGATGATCTCATAAAGGTAGTTATTGCCTTCGTGATCGATCTCTCTTTTGAAGTGCTGCACTATCGTGCCGGGTTCCGGAATTGTTCTGTCGCTGCTCATAAATGATCAGTTCATTGCGACCGTGTTATTGATCATGGAAGCAAGTTCCGTGCGGGATACGCGGCCGTGAGGATAGAGAAGTCCCGGTCCTCTGGGACTCATGATCTCCCACTGGATCGCCCATGTAACGGGACCCCATGCATAATAGTCTATTTCATAATAATCACCGAAGTCATCGGTCCTGCCGTAGTCGAATGCGCTGTACCAATCCATGCATACGGAGAACCTGTAGAGCATGAATGCCATATCCTGTCTGTTGACCAAAGTACCCGGACAGAACGTGTCTGACGAGATATCGGGATATCCATAAGAGATCCCGTTATCGCGCGCCCAAACAACAGCGGCTGCATAAGGCGAACCCGGCGCAACATCAGCATAACCCGTTGATGAGGCATCGACTGCAGGAGAGCCTGCCAGTTCGTAAAGAGCCTGAACCGCTTCACCTCTCGTTACGCAATCGGCATCCGCCGGCAGCGCATCATTCGTGATCACATAATCGTCAGCTGTACTAACGGCGCCTGCTGCAGCGGTATTCAAAGCAACCGCATCATCGAAGCAGAGGAAATACATCAGATCCTCACCGTAATCGAGAGTCCATGAATGGCCCTGACATACGGCATATTCAGACTGACATAAGCCTGCGTTGTATGTTCTTACCAGGCGGCTGTTATTGCTGATATCAAGCGTTGTGAAAGGATTGGTAAACGCCTGCAGGAAGAACAGCCTCGGATTGTTCGACAGATTGAGGGAAGCTATCTGATTGCATGCGCAGTCAAGATAGACCAGCTGAGGATTACCCGACAGATCGAGTGATGTGATGCTGTTATAGCTGCAGATAAGCTTCTGAAGCGCGGGGTTGTGAGTTACGTCGACAGACACCGCGCCGTTGTTCGCGCAGTTATAGTACTGAAGTCCCGGATTACCGGAAAGGTCGATGCTTCCAAGCCCCTGATTGTCCCAGATATCAAGTCTCTTCAGCAGCGGATTATGCGATACGTCAAGTGAAGTCAGATGATTCCTGAAAGCATCGAGATGCGCGAGCTTAGGATTGTTCGACAGATCGAGCGATGTAAGCTCACAGGAACCGCACATAAGATGTTCAAGCTCGGGGTTATGGGAAACGTCCAGCGAAGCCAGAGGATTTGTATTGCATTCGATGAAAGCGAGATGAGGGTTGCCGGAAACGTTAAGTGAAGTCAGATTACAGTCAAAGCAATACACCCACACAAGTTCGGGATTGCAGCTAAGATCAAGTGAAGTAAAGTCATTGCCGGAACACCATAATCCGCGAAGATCGGGATTGCCGGAAAGGTCAACGGATGATATGGAATTATCCGCGCACCACAGTCCCTGCAGATCGGTAAAATACTGTATTCCCTGCAAAGAGCGGATGCCTCTTCCCTGACAATATATATTGAGCGTCAGTCCGATCTCGGTGCTGCTCAGATAGCCGTTGCCGTCGCGGTCATAGTCGCTGCCTGAGATGACAGCTCTGAACGCCGCATCGGGAAAGGTCGCGCTGTTAATGGGGATCCCGCTGTCCGCCTGAACAGGCAGGCCGCCCGCATAAGGCAGGATCAGCGCAGTTGTGATCAATGATATAAATAATTTTGATAAATGCTTCATGTTTTGATTATATCACCGCCTTACACAAAAAACCACTTGACGGCTAATTCAAGTTAGCTTACAATTTGGCTAATCGAGATTAGCCTCATCGAAAAGAAGGGCTTATGGATACAAAACATACGGGAGAACTATAGCATGAAGATCACGGTTATCAACGGAACAGAAAAGCACGGCGTCACATACAGGCTCAAGGAGATATTCCTGGATGAGTTAAGAAGCGGAGCCGAGATCACGGAGTTCTATCTTCCGAGGGACTGTCCGAACTTCTGCGCAGGCTGCACGGTCTGTTTCAGGGGCAGCCAGGATAAGTGCAAGGATGCGCAATACGTACAGAAGATCGAAAAGGCGATGCTCGAAGCGGATCTGCTGGTCTTCACCTCCCCTGCTTATGTGTTCCACACGACAGGCGCGATGAAGGCGATGCTCGATCACTTCGGATACAGATGGATGCCGCACCGCCCCGCCGCTGAGATGTTCGGCAAGCGCGCGGTCATCATCACACAGTGCCTCGGCGCAGGCGGAACTTCCACGGCGAAGGATATAAAAGACAGCCTTTCATGGTGGGGCGTCAGCAACATCAGCGTCTGCAGTTTTAAGCTCATGAGCGAGATCGACTGGGATAAGATACCTGCGAAGAGGAAAGATCAGTTTGCAGCAAAGCTCCGAAAGACTGCTGCCAAAATTAAGAGAACCGATCTTACCAAGCCCGCACGTACGTCTCTTACAACAAAATTCAAGTTCTATGCGGTAAGGATGCTCCAGACCGGACTCGGCAAAGATGATCCTGAATATACGGATTTTAAATACTGGAACGCCAACGGCTGGATCGGGTCAAAAAGGCCGTGGAAGCGGAACGATTGAAGTACTCGTGTCTCGGTGGTAAAATTTATATGACAATTTAAAAATAAAGTATTATTATCCGGGACGGTATTATGAAGAGGTTCAAAAAAACACAAAAACAGAAGCGCGCATTCACGCTCATCGAGATCGTAGTTGTTCTGTTTATACTGGCAATCATCGTTGCCATGCTCGTCCCTGCCCTGACCGGCTATATCAGAAGATCCAGAAAAGGCAAGTATCTCCAGAAAGCTGATTCCTTCCGTACGGCTGTGCAGTCAGTCATGGTCGAGCTTTACGGGATAGGCCCCGGCGCGCAGTCCGGGGTACCCAACATTCCCGGACAGACAGGCGGAGGAGGCTCAGGCGGAGATGTCCGGTGGGACACAGGGCGCGGAGCAAATAACAATGCCGAAGCTCAAGGCTGGGGCGAGAGGATACTGAACCTCATGGGCCTCGGCAGAGGCGATGCGGGCCACGAGCCGTACCTTCTGGTCTTCGGCGTCGGCAATCCCACGTATTATCCGGAAGGGCGTCCTGAAAGATACACGGTCTATTACCTCGCTTATGTCGATAACCCCAAGGCACCGGCGGTATTCTATGTCAACGGTGAATGGATATATACATATCCACGTGATGACAGCAAGGTCATGACAACACGTCACGGAATAAGAAATACCATTGTCCTTAACGGAGCGGATATCCCTCTTCAGCTTTATGTGGTAAGCAACAGGACAAACATCGCAGATAACTTCTGGACCAACGGCAGCGGATCATTAAGAGGACACAGCGAGCCTCACTTCGATGGCTGAGGATCCGCGCGGTTCATGGGATTCATAAGCAACATTGCGGGTTCTCTGTCGGATTCGATATCTTCCGAGATCCAGGACCAGTATCTTGAGACTTTCAGATCGGACTCCCTGGGTCAGCTCATACTCGTTAAACGTGCATACCGCCAGAACAACGGCGGCCGCAACCAGGGCAACAGCGAGGTAATCTCCGCGGGATCTAAGATACTGGTCCCGGAAGGCACATACGCTCTTATGGTCGATGACGGCAGGATCGTTGACAGCGTTACCACGCCAGGCATGTACACCTGGGACAACTCATCCTCCGGATCCGTTTTCTCAGGCAGTTTCAAGAACATCATGAACGACGTATTCGATCGCTTCAAATTTGCGGGCGAAGTCGCGAAGATGCAGAGGATCTACTACGTCAACGGACTTGAGATAATGAACCAGACCTGTGACGGATTCCTTAACGTTCCATACCCCGATCCCGTGTACGGAAATCTGTACCTGAAGTTCAGGATAATGTTCTCGTTCCGTATCGTCGATCCGGTCACATTCTTCCGCAGGACCGGCAAGGACACGACCGTATATGAGTACATGGGAACACCGTCGAACCCGGGCATACCGATCATGGAAGTTCGCGATCATATGCAGGAAGCGCTCAATCTCTGCGCCGTCCGCGACAAGATCCCCTTCCCTCAGCTGGTCTCAAACAAGAGCAAACTGAAAGATGCCGTTAACTTTATAGTATCAAAGCTGTGGCGCGAACAGCGCGGCATGGTCGTCGAGTCGATCGCGCTGACCGACCTGACTCTCGACGAGGCTTCCAGAGCGCGGGTCGAACAGTTCGATTCCGCGAAGATATTTGCCAAAGACCCTGCAGCTCTCAAGGCAATGGCCGTTCTCGGATTTGTAAAAGCGATGAATACCGCGGCCGCCAACCCGGCCGGAGCCGTGACAGGTGTCGCGGGCATTGCAACGGTCGCGGGTGTTGCCGGCACTGCAGTCGGAACGCAAACCGCCGCTGCACAGACCACCCCGCGTCAGGCAACCTGTCCTTTCTGCGGAACAAAGCTTCCTTCTCAAGGTCAATTGAAGAACTGCCCTGCCTGCAGCGCAGATCTTGTTCAATCTTAATACGCTCCGTAAATTATTTATCGTTTATCGTTAAAAAGTTATTGACAGCGATTAATCCATGTTGTATAGTACAGACATCTTCGAAGAACACTAACGATAAACACAAGGGGTGATAAAAATGAATGAACAGGAAAACAAGATAACCAAGATCAAGAACAGCTGCCGCATCGGAAAGAAGATCGCACTCGCAATGTGCATCATCTGCATCTGCGGATGCGTCTTAAGCGCAGTCGGCGGAATCGCCATGCTGGCTAAGTCGAAGGAATGGGAGCCTGCCCTCGCGCAGTCGGTCGAAGAGGGCAATATCGATTCAAAGAGCATAAAGATAGGCGTTGCCAGGATGTATGACATCGAAGGCTTCGAGCCGGGCGACTGGGAATCCGACGTACCCGCCATTCAGGAGGCGCTTACAAACCGTCCTTACACAACAGTCTACGGCAGCTACTGCCTCGGCATATCAGCCGCCATAGCTGTTTGCGCGGTACTCATGAAGCTCATAAGCGGCACCTTCGACATCATCGAAAAGGAAGACAATCCGTTCACCGACAAGGTCAAGAAGAGAGTTACCGTTGTCATGATCATCGTCAGCGCATTCCTGCTCCTGACGGCAGGCGGTGCATTCGGGATCCTCGGCGGTCTTGTAACATGGGTCGTATATAATATCCTCGACTACGGCAAGACTCTCCAGATCCAGTCGGACGAGACACTCTGAAATGCGGAGGTAAATAACATGGGACAAATAATATTAAGATTGGACCGTGTCATGGCAGACCGTAAGATATCGCTTAACGAGCTCTCCGAGAAGGTCGGTGTCTCGAACGTCAATCTGTCCAAGATGAAGAACGGAAAGATATCGGCGATCCGCTTCTCCACTCTCGAAGCGATCTGCGAAGCGCTGGACTGCCAGCCCGGTGATATACTGGAATATAAAGCAAACTAAGGAAACCAAAGATCGAATGAACACCGGCAGCATACAGGAACGGCATATATACCACCACCTTAACGGACTTAAGGGCCTGGCATGTCTGCTGGTGTTCATCGGTCATTATCTGGGGATCTACAGGTACGCGCAGTCGTTTAACCCGGCTTTTCGAGGATTGGATGCCGTCAGCAGTTCCCCTTTTTCAATCTTCATCGATGAAGGATACTGGCTGTACCTCTTCTTTGTGGTGAGCGGGTACCTGGTGTCAAAGAGCAGGATAGGCAGCGTAAGAGTGCTGCTGGCGAAGATCATCAACCGTTTCCTGCGGCTCGGTCTGCCGATACTGTTCTCGTACATGATCATCTTTGTGATCTATAAGACCTTGGGATTTCACAACGGCGCGACGGCGGGGCTCTTCGAATGCCCGTTCCTGCAGGCGTTCTACGACATGGATTATTCCGTTAAAGATGTGCTGATGTCGCCTGTCGATGTGCTCCTGTTCGAGAAGTGCACGATGAATCATCCTTACTGGGTGCTGAAGATGATGTTTATCTCATCAGTGCTCATATACCTGATCAATTATGTATTCTCAAAGATAAAGTCGCCCAAGAAAGGCATGGCAGAGCAACTGCTGCTGATAATCATCATATTGGCGACCTGCTTTACTTACCCGATCATCGCCGCCGGCCTGATCGGAATGCTCGCAAGCCGCAGTGAAGAGAACGGCGTCCGCGGTCAGTCTTGGTACGCAGCTTCCCTTATCATATTAGCGTTGGCAATCTGCGTGCTGCCGGTCAAGATCATAGCCGCTTTCTCATTTGCAGTGCTGATCCTGCTTATCCCCAATGTAAAGGCATTAAACAGTTTCTTCAGCGGCAAGATCTGTAAGTTCTTCGGGGACATAAGCTGGGGCATCTACAGTTTCCACTGGCCGCTCATCTGCTCTGTAGGATCACTGTGGCTTATAACGACCGCAGCACAGATCGGTCTGCGCAAAGCTTATGTCATAGGACTTCCGCTAGTCTTTGTCTTAACGGTCCTGATATCCTGGGGCTTCCGCCATACATTCGAGAAGCTGTCGGCTTTCATAACAAAAAAGATCTATGGCGTCTTAAGCGGCACCGCGAAGCATTGATCGCAGCTGTCAGATAAACGGCTCCTCGGGCGGCTCGATCCCTATGCTGCCCATGATCTTTACGCCCACTTCATACACCATCCTTAAAGCTTCTTCCTTGGGCATTTTGAAGTTATCGAAGATCATCATTACGGCCAGACCGTGCGTGTAGATAACAACATCTCTTACCGCCTTGTTAAGCTCATCCTCGGGGATCTCATACTCCGCCGCGATCAGCTTGACCGCTTCCCTGTCAAACTGCTGCATGAAGATACTCGAATTGCCCGTAATGCTCTCGCCTATGGTCTTCTCGGGATTATCAACATTGATGAAGCGGAAGACGTTCGGATGATCACACGCGCCCGAGATATAATGCACACCCGAGATAAAGAAAGCCTCGAATGCGGGCTTTCCGGCCATTGTCGCGGGCAGCTCTGCATACAGCTTGTCCGCAGCATAGTAATACAGTTCCTTCTTAAGCTCCGTCATGCTCCCGAAATGCCATGAGACCGGCTGCGTGGAACAGTTAAGCTTGGCTGCGATCGATTTAATGGCGACGGCTTCGATACCGCCCTCATCGAGCAGTTCGTAAGCCGCCTCCAGTATCATCTGTTTGTCTATCTTCGCTTTACGTCCCATATGGTTTGTAATTCAACGGCTTATCACAGCCCCAGCTTTTGGCGATCTTATTAAACATGATCCTTCCGACCGTCTTAAAGATTATACCTAACAAAACCCTGATATGCGCAGGAAAGACTTCGGGTCCTGTAAACTTTCTGCATTCTTCTCCGTAGAAACTCCCTTCTTCACCGTACACCTCACCCATCCGCTGATAAGGTCCGGTCACCTTGTCCTGCATATCTCCCTCGAAGAATCTGATGCTGAAATTGTCGCCTTTCACGAGCGTTCCCTTATACTCGCATCCGAGGTGTCTGCTCAATATCCCAAGATATTCCTCGCCGCACCTTAACTGCGCGCCCTCGGCAAATCCGCCCTGCAGTATACAAGCGATCTTCGCCGTGCCGTCCTTCGGCTTGACCGTCGCCAGAAACTCAAGCAGCAGGCCCGGAATGTTCTCCACATAAAGAGGTATCGCGATCAGGATATTGTCATTTCTGTCCCATGCCTCACGTATCGTGTCCCACTGCTTTCTGTCCGAGACCTCATACTGCTCGAATGTGTTCCCTTTGGAGCTTAAGCCTGCCGTAAACTTCGCCAGGATCTTGTCCGTGTTGCTGAACTTTTTTACCCTCGGGCTTCCGTTGATAATTAACACATGCATGCTGCCGCCTCCTTTATCTCATCTGCGCCGTAAGCGCCAAGCGACTCACTCTCGAAATTAAGCGCACACCTTACGGTCCATTTCTTAAGGTAGTCCATGTCAGCATCGCCTGTTACGATGAGGCCGATATCAGTCCGCTTGCCATAACGGGGCACATGCCTCATCTGGTCTCCCATGAACTTCAGATACATAGTCGCGATCGGAAGGATCCTGTCGAAGATATTCTTACCCTTGTGATCTATGAATCCGAGAGCCGTATCCGAGATCACCCAGAGCTGATCGGCCTTGATGATCTTCTTTAATATCTCCTCGTAGTCATCCTTGATCGAACATACGCCCGGAGTCTTGAGCCAGCAGTAATTGCAGCCGATGCAGTGGCTTATCTTCATGCCGCCTGCCTCAACGATGTCTGCTTCTATCCCCTTATCGCTGATTAGATCTTGAAGCACGTGTGTTATCCCTGTGTCTAGTGTTGTATTGACTATCAGGACCATGATAATTCCCCTTTGCAATTTTATGTAAACGCGTTTATGTAAACATGTTTATACTATTCCGCCAAACACGCTTTGTCAACCCCGTTTCATGAAAAAAGATGCCGGGCGATTAACCCGGCATTATTCGGTTTTCAGCTATTCTTATTAACAGCTTTTATCTTTATACATGAGACGATCAGCAGCACTATATCCGCTATAAGCGGGATACAATAGAACGGCCACAGGAAGAATACTCCTACGATGAATCTGTCCTGCCAGTTCTCTACATCGCCCGCGATCGTCGGGTACGGATAGTGTCCTGCATACGTCAGACTGTCGTACAGATTGTAAAGAACAAATCCCACAAAACACAGTAACAAGATCAACGTAACGATCCTGATTATCTTCCAGTGCATCTTTCCATACTCCTTACAATAGATCTGCGTCGTTTTTGTTATCAGTCCAAATCGATCCGCTCGCCGTTAAGTCCAGTGTATACCTGATAGCCCCTGCCCGTATAGATGGAAATGTCAGCTTGAGCAAAATCGGGATAGATCGTGATATAGAACGCGAAATTACCGTTCTCCTTTATGGCGAGTGTAAAGAATCCGTCCGTTATAACGTCACGCAGATCCGGAATCTGGTCCTCCCATACCCCGTCAAGGATCTCGAGCACTTCATCGTCCGTAACATCTCCCTCATCAACGAAGATTCCGGTAACCCTGTACTCCGCGCTCTCGAAAAGCACATCATGGTCATCTCCGTAAGTAAAGTCTCCGAAATAAACCGAGTCCAGCTCACTGTTCAGACTCATGTTCTCCGGAATATCGTACAGATCGTTGAGATACGCATCAAAGTCTTCAAGAAGAGTCGGATCCCAACGCTTATAAGTATTGACCAGGTCATCATAAAAACCGTCAGCCGTGGCCGTATATACATAGAAATAACCATCGTCAGGAAGCACGGGAGACGTCACGCGATACTCATTATCATCATAATTCGTCATCCTGATGGTAATGTCCCTTGTAACGCCTTCACCGTATTTGTCAGACAGGTAATCGATTATCAGCTCCCGTTCGGAATTAAGCTTCTCTTGCTTCTTGAGCTCATAGCTGATCCCCGATCCGATCACAAGTGCAGCCAGGCACACTGCTAATACGATCGTAACGATCTTAAGGATCTTATGCTTTCTGATATAAGCGATCCCGAATATCAGCTGATAGAGCACGCAGACCGGATAGACCGGAAAGATGCAAAGCCACAGGAAATAGATATCCATAGCCTCGAATCCGTATACAAACGGACCTCCGAACAGCCCCGACTGAACGCCGTAGATACCGGCATAGGGAAGCCACACAAACGGTATATAGCTCAGGAAGAAGATAACCGTACCGATTATTCCCAATACCTTCTTGGCTTTGCTGTTATTCTGATATGCCATATATCTCTCCTCCTGTATAATTTGATAATACGGCATTTATTTTGATAATCAAAGCATCTTTATTCGAATTCACATAAATTGCCACAGTTTTTTGACAATTTGCGGATTCGGGATGATATCGGTAGATAAGATCAGGCTGCCGCGTCAGAACTTTCTTCCGTCTGAAGCTCTTCCATATCAGTAACAGAAGTCTCGGCCGTTACCTCAGAAGCCGCAGGGGCAGAAGCAGCTGATTCCTGCGCCTTCTTCTCGCAGCTCGAGATCATTCCGCATATAAGAACAAAACCCCAAAGGATGCCGAGGATCGCGATCTTCGCTTTGTCAGACAGCGACTTGCTGCGGCAGATGAGTATCGTGAGCGGGATGGGAAAGAAACAGAGCCAGCCGAGGATCCACAGCCATATGTGATTATTCTTCGGCTTTGCATACCGCACGGTTACCGGTGCACTTGTGTAAGCAGTACGTGTTGTACTTCTTGCTTCAGCCTGAGCCTTCTGCCTTCCCTTCTCGAATTCGTAACCGGCATTCTCAGCGTCAAAATCTATCTTTGCCGTCGTGTCTTCATCATCAAGGAGGAATATCCCGCCGCAGCTGCCGCAGGTACATTCGCCTGTCGCCTTATCCAGCGTAAGTCTCGCTCCGCAGTTAGGACATTTCATGTTAAGCAGTTTCACGGGGACACCTCCTTATCCGTTATTTGATCTCATATTATCACATCAGCCTTTTCGATAAGTCCGAATAAAGGTGCTGTTCACCGGATCTCCTTTTATAACAGGACTTTCAGTATCAGTTACATCATCAGAAGAAACGATACATGTTCACTTAACCTCCTACGCTTGATACCGCAGACGAAAAACCAAGGAAATAATACCTGCCGTTATATTCGAAGCAGTTAAACCACATTTCCAGATGTTCATTATCGTAATCGTAAGAACCAAGATCGACTTCGATTATATTGGGGAAACAAGTCTCAAACCCTGAACATAATTCGTCATAATCGTCAAAGTCATGTGTTATAAGAGCATCTTCGGAAACAACAGGCCAGGATATCTGCTCGGTGCCAAAGGGATTGATACCGTTAGGATCTGAACTTGCATAAAGCGCCATATACAGATGTTCGGCAAAGTCTTCGTAATCTTCAAAGTCGGGCAATTCGCTTCTGAAAACCTCTGCATCGATAAGGTCGTCATCGAGCCTGCCGTCTTCATCCAGAGGCATGCCCTGCTCTTCGGCTATACTGACAAGACGGGCCATAAGGTCACAGGATTCCTGCAGGCTCAGACCGTTTGCAAAATCTTCTCTGTCTTCGTCTTTAAACTTGGCAAAGAACGTATATGACAAAACAGGATCAAAGACATTATTCAAGTCGTCATAGTTGAAGCCGGTATTAAGGAAATCAGTGACTTCTGTATACAATTCGTATATCGATCCTGCGCCTTCCGGGAATACGAATTCAACAGCGCCATCAATCTCCTGCTGTTCTGTCGTCCCGGTTGTTTCTGTCTCATCATGCAAAAAACCGTCTTCGATGGTCTGATTCGGTTCCTGAGGCTCACCGGGATCTTCTTCGGGTTCCGCGCTGTATTCAGTTTCCGTCTGTTCCGTCTGTTCCGTCTCCTCCACAGGAGCCGTACCGCAGGAAACGGCGGTCAAAAGCACCGACATGCTCATAATAATCGCTATTATCTTTCTCTTCATAAGTTACCTCCCTGACAGAGTTATTTATCACACAGATTTCTGATCATCTTTGCCAAACCCGCGTCGGCAGGCAGCCAGTCTACACTGTCCATCTCATCTGCCGTCAGCCACTTCGCCGCTTCATGTTCCAGCAGCTTCATGCGGGAACCGGGCGCGAGTTCCGCCCGGAAACAGTCCATCGACAGATGAAACTGCGGATAATCGTACTCGACAGTCGTAATAAGATCTCCGACCACGATATCCGCTGCCAGCTCTTCCCTGATCTCACGGACTATCGCATCGCGGGGAGATTCACCTTCTTCTATCTTGCCGCCCGGGAATTCCCAGCCGTCCTTAAACTCGCCATACCCGCGCTGGGTGGCAAAGATCCTGTTCCCGTCAAATATTACCGCAGCAGCGACTCTGACGACTTTACATTCTTCCGCGTTCATCTTCTGAGACTGTCTCATCTGTTTCATTATAACCATCATTTCATGTAAAATAACCATGCAATCAACAATGTAAACCAAAGGTAGAATGAACAAAAAGCCCTTATACCGCGGAACTCTACCGACAGTCGGTTGTTTACGGGCGGCCAAACTGATAGGTTTGAATCATCCGATCACCGGGAGGTACACTATGGAAAATCTGCCGACTCAACTGCAGTCATTCTACAAATCTTTTATCTCATTCGAGTTCCCTCTTTATCTGATCCTTCTGCCGCTTGCACTGATCCTGATCGCCGGGATTAAGGTATCAAAGAGAAGAGAATGGCAGAATGAACCTCTGTCGCTCGACGCTTCAACTCCGTTAAAGGGATTTGCGGCAGTTTCCATAATCATCCATCACCTCTCCCAGGAACTTGCAGACAAGGCGGGTCCTCTCGAGGTGTTCCAGAGTCTGGGTGTCCTCTTCGTCGGATTCTTTTTCTTTTTCTCGGGTTACGGTCTTTATACCAGCCTTAAGACAAAAGAGAATTATCTTAAAGGTTTTATCAGACACCGTCTTACCGCCGTCCTCGTTCCGTTCTACACATGCAACACCGTATTCGTAATATCAAAATGCATAGAAGGCAGACGATTCAAGCCGGCGGAACTTCCTGCGGTGCTTTCAGGCTGGTCTATGATCAACTCGCACATGTGGTACATAGTCGAGATAGTCATACTCTATCTGCTCTTTTATCTTTTCTACCGTTTTATAAAGAACCGGACCGCGGCAACAATAGCGATGTGCATCTCCGTTGTACTGATGATGGCAGGAAGCCTCATGCTCTGCCACGGCGAAGACTACTCATGCAGCTACTGGTTTATGGGAGAGTGGTGGTACAACGCTACCTTCCTTTTCGTTATAGGCATCATCTTCTCGAGGCACGAGGAGGGCCTGCGCAGGTTCGCCCGCAGAGCATATCCCGCCCTGCTTGCCGTCTTCACAGTGCTCTTTGTCCTGCTCTATCTTCAGACATCATATGCGCTTGCGGTATGGTCTTACTGGAGCGAGATACCGGGCGTAGATCCCGCATACTTTGACAAGCTGCGCTGCCTGGCGTTCCAGCTTCCGTGGATCACTTCATCCGTATGCCTTACCCTGCTGATAATGATGAAAGTCAGATTCGGAAACCGGGTGCTCAGGTTCCTCGGGACTGTCTCGCTCGAGCTCTATCTCATCCACAATCTGTTCCTGCAGGGCTTTACCGGCAGCATAGCCCGTATCCCGTCCGCAGGAATGTACATAATACTGACTATCCTCTGTGCCGTCGGTCTTGCGGCAATACTCCACGGTCTTGACAGATATCTCATCGGTCTTATCAGAGGAAACCGCCCGTCCTCTCTCCCCCTCAAAGCGGGAAGGAGCATACACTCGATCGATGTCATGAGGATCGTGATGTCGTTCCTTGTAGTTGCCATCCACTGTCCTTTCCCGGGCAAAGCAGGAGAAGTGTTCATCACTTACGGAAAGACCGCCGTACCTTTCTTCCTCGTGGTCTGCGGATATTTACTGTACAGAGATGACGGCAAAGAGATGATGTCCCGTCTTGTTAAACAGACAAAGAGGATCCTTATCCTGTTCCTCGCATCGAATGCTTTCTACTGCGCCTGCTTCGCGCTTTATGCGCGCATCACAGAAGGGAACTTCAACAGCTTCAGGGCTTGCTTCACGCCTAAAGCTGTCACGGATTTCCTCCTTTATAATCTCTCTCCGTTCTCGGAGCATCTGTGGTTCTTAGGCTCCCTTCTTTATGCGCTTCTCATCATGCTCCTTCTTAACAAACTGAAGATCATGAAGCTCGCCGTGTTTGCGGGACCGGCTCTAATTGCCGCATATGTCATCCTGTCACATCTTGGCATCGGCGAGGGTTATCAGCTCCGTAACGCAGTCCTGGTAGGGCTCGCTTACACTATGACAGGCATGTTCATAAGAAGGTTCGAAAAGCATATCTTAAGCCTTCGTTTCCTGGCCCCCGTTCTGTGGATCCTCTTCGCCGTCTGCTTGGCCGGAGCGGTCTTCGAGCTCAACGGTTACGAACAGGGGATCGCGGTTCCCTTTGTCAGCTGTGAGATCCTTACGATAGTCATCGTTCTTCTGTGCCTTAAGTATCCTGATTTCGGAGCCGGCACTTACGCGGAAAAACTCGGCCGCAGATGCTCGCTTCACATATATATCATGCACATAGCGGTATTGTACCTTCTGCTGATAATGATCCCGGCGAACACGGGCCTTATCACAAGGTACTGCGCAGTCACAGTATTCGCGGCAACCGCTGCCATTTCTTCTTTGTATTTGAAATTGATCTCGGTTATCATTACCCGTAACAGGGGTCAATGATCATTAATGGACAAAGAGAAGACAGGACAACTGATAACGACGCTGCGCAAGGAAAAGGGACTTACCCAGAAACAGCTCGCGGAAGCCTTGAACGTTACGGACAAGGCGGTGTCCAAATGGGAACGGGGCTTAAGCTTCCCGGATATCTCGATGCTCGAACCCATCTCCGAACTCCTGGGCATCTCGATAATGGAGTTATTAGCAGGAGAGATCCGCGAAGGGGATGACCCCATGCCGCGCGAAGAGGCACAGGAACTGATCAACGATTCCGTCGGACTCGGAGATGAACAGCTGCGCCACAGGAAAGAGATAAGCAGACTGATAATCATCATTCTGGTGGTCATAACGCTGCTTTTGATATCGATCACGCTGAATATCATCAGCTTGCTGAATTAGGAAAGGAAAAGAACAGGTGGGATTAACGGCTGCATTTATAATCTGCATCATCCTTCTCGGAACGCTCCTTCTCGCAGGAGTATCCCGCAGGCCTTCTGATGAGGCATCGTTCTTTGACCGGGTATCCACCAAGGAGTTCAGGGGATTCCTGGCAGTCTTTATCATGTTCCACCAGACGGTTGTCATCCTCAGATATGCAGGCATCGACACCGGAGCGCTCGAATTCTTCTACTACTACGGAATACTCGCCGTCGCTTTCTTCTTCTTCTGTTCGGGATTCGGACTCATCAAGAGACGGATGACGGATGAAAACTATATCAAAGGCTTTATGCGAAGAAGGATCTTCACCGTACTCGTACCGTTCTTCATCTGCAATTACATCTATCTCACCGAAGCATTGCTGAGTAACATCAGGATCGGCGCGCACTTCGGGTTCGGTGCGGTCATCTGCAGTTTCTTCGGTATATTCCTGGTCAACAATCAGATGTGGTTCGCGGTCGAGATCATGCTGCTGTACATCGCATTCAGGATCATTTTCGCGAAGGTGAATAAGCCGCTTACGGGAATACTCATCATGACGGGAGTTGTGATCGCAATGGTAGTTATCGGCATCCTGTCGGGGCACTCCGGTTCACAGTCCATGTCCTACTGGTTCAAAGGCGAATGGTGGTACAACACGATCCTGATGTTCCCTTTGGGAATGCTCTATGCATATAAGGAAGATGCCATAAACAAAGCTGTCAGGAAGGCGTTCATCCCCCTCCTTGCCGCGTCTTCAGTCCTGCTCATCGCCATGGACATCGTCCACAGGAAACTCATGGACAAGTCGATCTACTGGACGGAATTTGACGGCGCTCCCCATCCCCTTCTTGATAAGCTCACCGGGCTTTCACAGGAGACGGTGTTCGAACTCGTTTTCCTCGTGCTCATCGTCACGATAATGTCCGCTTTAAGATTCAGCAACCCTGTTTTGAGATTCCTGGGTAAGATCTCCCTCGAGATAATAATGCTGAATTATCTGATGATCGGGAAACTGCTCTTCCTGTACTACAGATACGGGATCGCAGTGTATCTGTCCGCAGTCATCGCAGGCACTGTCCTGATCAGCTCTGCGGTCTACATCATCAAGAACTTAGTGCTCGAGAGAAGATCGGGACTGTTCGACGGCAAAGTAAATTAACGTCCGTACACATTTCAAAGAATCGAGCGTTTTTCTTTGGTTGCGCCCGCATCTTTGAACAAAACGCTTCTAATACTTTTCTATAGTCATCGTTGGGGCATCAACTTCCTTGTTGATGTCTATGATTTATCGTAATTCAGGAACTCTATCAGGAAATTCGACCGTTTTTCCTGATGATGTTCTTGGTTATCGGTAAAACTTGGAACTCCATCAGGAACTTTTGCCTTGATTCTGCAGAGGTCTCTTCACAATCGGCCAAAGTGAAGAGACAAGTGAAGAAATTACAGATCAGAGACCATAATCTTTTCGCAGATTAGTGTGATGATCCTCTTCCGAAGATGAGCGGCAGACGGAACCGCTTCCGGGCAGACCGGCTGATAACGATGCTCTCCATATACTCGCGGAAATCAAAGTTCGATCTGACCGCATCATCAGGGTAATGGTATCTTTCAAATGCAACCGCCGTATTGTCCTCATTCACGAGACTTTGGAGCGCATCTTTGATCGATGAAGGATCGGTGAGGCTGCGCATATAGTATTTATTCGGCATCCCGAACCTGTCCGAGATATCCTCGTCGATGATGTTCTTATCCGCGATGAGAAATATATACCAGCGCGAATCCATCTTATCACCTATAAACGGCGGCATCTTCATCTGCTCATCAATATACTCCTGAACGGAAGCGTATTTTTCCTGTCCCTGGAATCCGTCGGCCCAGCAATATTGGGCGCCGTAAAGGCGGCTGTTCATATCGTGCTGATTGTAGACTTCCTTATCGTGAAGGACATAAGCCCACTGAAGGATCTTATCGTATTCCAGGGCATTCCTGATAAAGGCCTCGGTATCGCCGCCCCGGTCACCGTCCTTGATATTAAAGATGTATATCTTCTCTTTTGCTTTTTTCATCCCAAGGCCATGTCAGCATGTGATCATAAGATGCTCGTTTGCAACATCATTATAGACTATACACTTTCTGCCGCTGACATCATAGACATGTTCGCTATACAAAAAGCATGGATTCGAAGAGTGTGAGCATAATGATCATTGATGATATAATTACGGTATACGCATATCCTGCAAACAGGGGGTAATAAAAATGAGCTGCAGAAAAGAGAATAAGAGACCGATGGATTCTGAGCGCCTGACACCGGAACAGGAAGAGCTTGTTGTCGGCGGTGCAGGAATAAACTATGCGGCATACAACACATCAATGTTTAACACATCGATGTTTAACACATCGATGATCAACAACGGGATATTCAACGTTTCGCAGATCAATAATGCTATGTTCAACACTACGTTGGACGAAAGCGAGAGCGGTCCTGTAAACACCAACATCTGATGTGCGCCGATGAAGCCGTATCGCAGGTGACCTTAAGCGTCTGTCTGATCGTCAAAGACGAGGAACCGGTCCTTGGACGATGCTTATCCGCGGCCGCACAGTTTGCAGATGAACTGATCGTTCTTGATACCGGATCGAAGGACAGAAGCGTACAGATCGCACATGAATACACAGATCTTGTCTACTATGAGCCTTGGCAGAACAGCTTTGCCAAGGCTCGTAATCTTGTTGCCTCCAAGGCAGGCTGTGATTTTGTGATGTGGCTCGACGCAGACGATGTCATGTATCCGGAAGATATACGTAAACTGATCGAACTCAAGAAAGAACTTACACTTAATACGGATACGGTCTTTATAACCTACCGCAACTATGGCTTCCTTGCCGACCTCGGCATCAGGGACAGGATCCACCGCAGGGAACATGCCTGCAAGTGGACAGGCGATGTTCATGAGGCCATCCCGATTGAAGACGGCTGGAATCTGATGATCCGTCCTGATATCACGATCATTCACAAGAAAGAATATGTAAATGAACCGGAACGCAACATTCGGATCTTCGACGGCGTCAAAAGCAAAGGCCGTCTCAAAGGAGCGTATGCGCTGTCCTATTATTGCAGGGAACTTGCCAACCGCGATCTTAAAGACAGAGCGATGGATGCCTGGCAGGAATTGCTCGATTCCGGTCCGTCTGCATCCCGTGTTCAATACGCGCTCGTCTTCATGACGCAGATGCTCCTGCGGTTAAAAGAGTATGAGAAATGCCGGGAACTTATCGATATATCGACCGGCAGATACAATGTTCCGCTGTCGGCTTTCCTTTGCTATCAATCGGGACTTGCCGCGGAAGGAATGAATGATACCGATGAAGCCGTACGGCAGTACCGCCGCGCGACTGAACTTCCGGTCAACACTGCATCAGGCATGATCGAATTTGCCGGATATGACGACTATCTGTCCTGCCTGAAGCTGTGCGCTCTTTCTTACGACAAAGACGATCTCGAAGGATCCGAAGAATGGAACAGCCGGGCAGGACGCGTCTGGCCTGAAGGGATCGCATGGCGCATCAACCGGGAACAATTCTTCACGCCTCCCCTCCCGTCCGGAGAGGAACCGCTCGTGAGCGTGATACTGCCGTCATATAATTCAGAGACTTACATTTCCGGGGCCGTTTCTTCTGTCCTCGGTCAATCATGGAAGAACCTGGAACTGATCATCGCGGATGATGCTTCGACTGACGGCACGTGTGACATTATAAGAAGCTTCACCGATCCGAGGATCCGCCTGTTAAGAAATGACAGTAAACTCGGTATCTCAGCAACGCTCAACAGAGCCATCGCAGAGAGCCGCGGAGATTATATAGCCTTCATGGACGCGGAAGACATCTGCCTTCCGGACAGGCTCAAGGCGCAGCTTACATATCTTAATAACTACAGAGAGATCATGCTGCTCGGCACTTCGTACAAACTGATCGATCACGAAGGAAGGACCGTCGTAAGCGCCGTGGTCCCGCCCTGTTCACCTGATCATTACCGTGCAGGACTGCTGCTGGGTTCTCCTGAGTTCTGCAGTTCTTCCGTAATGATAAGAAAGACGTTCATTACCGGAAATCACCTGTCGTTCCGCAAAGATCTCCCGGGACCTACGTACTTCAGATTCTTTATGGGAGCTTCGAAAAAAGGCGCCGTCTCTTGTCTTGCGGATATCCATCTTAAACACAGGATCAACAGCATCAGCGAAGATCAGTCCGCGCTGTACAACAGCACACGCTGCGATTCTTTGCGCATGAGCGGAGTAAGACTTACAAAGCAGGAAGAATCACGCCTCGGGGAACTTTTGCCTGTATCGGGCGCACCTGCATGGAACAGGAAGGAAAGAGATGAGCTGACTATGCTTTTCGCGAAAATAAGGGGGCAGCTTGCAGCAGAAGGGTTCCCCTCTCTTAAGGCCCTCGACGAGATCACATGGTCCGTACTCAATCAACCGCTCATTCCTTAGAATACTTCAGGTGTTCGAGATGCTCATCAAATGACTCAAGCCAGTCCCGGTTATATTCGAGCTTAAATCTGCTTCGCGGAGGCTCGCTCTCCATATAGTGATTTACGTGCTTCCACAAAATCTGCGCGGCCTTCTCACGATCCTTGTAGACAGCCGTAGCTTCGTCCGCCATGAACCCTCTTATAAATGCGGACTTCTTTCCGTTGATATAGATGATCGAGCATATGACTCCTGCCATCATTCCTGCCCCGAGCAGCATAAAGAATACAGCCGCCGCAACAGGTCCGGCCGTATCTTTGGGATGCTCTGTTATTACAGCTCTTATCATCATTATCCCTGCGAACATCGTTCCCAGAAAAAACAATGTCCCGCATATCCAGAAGCCCATCCAGCTTCGCTTATAACCGCTCATTCGGACAATCTCGTGGAGGTTTGGATCATAATCGGGATCGACGCTGCTCTTGATCTTTTTCTTCGGTTTAAGCGTGCCATTCAGCGCTCTATTCTTCGCCCGCTGATAATCGATGAACAGAAATATCCCGATGAGCATCGGCCAGATCGCAATGTAAAGAGCTGTGTTATAACTCTTGTCAACGCGGAGATACACACCGGTCAGCCAGTCTTTCTTCGCGGGATATGCCTCTTCCGGATCATCTTCATCATAATAGACCCTCAAGACATCGCCTTTGCGAAAAAACTCATACGAGCCGTCAGGATCGTACCATGAATAGGATCTGCCGGAATCCTCCGGAGTGTATTCAACGCTCAATGAATTCCTGATACGTCTGCGTCTTCCGATCCACTCCCTTTGATCCTGCGCGCTTGTGACAACGCCTCTTGTGTATTCGAGACTGTTCAGCTTGCCGCTGTCGGCAAAACGGCATATGACGTTAATGCCGACAATGATAACGGCAAGAAGGATAAAGCACAAAGCCCAGATCCACTGGTTCTTAAACCCCATGGAATCCATCAGCTGCTCTTGTTCGTCTGTCAGTTTCTTTGGCATTTATCTCATTTTATCATCACATCTGTCAGACACAATGATATGATCAATATAAAAGAGTCCGGATCGCTCCGGACTCCTTGCGGTTTATGAATTTAACAATGTTACAAAACTTAAGATGTCTTAAATGATCACCGTATCGTCTTCGGAGTTCATAAGACGGTCGAGCAGTTCGGAGAATACTTCCACCGTATGCTGGATCTTCTCTTCCGAATAGAGAGCCTGATTGAACATAAGGAGCGGGAGAATGCCGTCCGCGTTCTCGATGATCTGGAATGCCACGCTTCTTGAGTTGACCGGAGCATTGCTCGTAACGTTCAGCCTCGTGCCTCCGATCGATCCGATGTCATTGGTGCTCATGATCTCGGAAGTCTCGTAGCAGACGATAAGCGTATCATGCTGGTAGACGTTGTCCTGCTTGATGCTCCACTCGTAGGAACAGTGAGCGAGCATGGCATTGGACTTGTCTGTAAGAGCCTTGAAGTACTCCCCTGCTGTCAGACCTTTCTTTATATCAAGACCGATCGTTATATAGCGGAACAGACAGCCAAATGCGTTCTTCTTTATCTCGTCGGTCCTGTCGTGGAATATCCAGTCCGCCATTACCTGTTCCTTATTCTCGATAACGGCTATTCCGAGAAGGGCGACAGCGCTGAACAGGAGATTCCTGGATAGATGATGCTTCTTCTCAAAGGCAGCCATATCGTCCAAAGAGATCATCTTAAGAGGAATAAGGGCACGGCCGTCAGGACGGTTGCCGGTATCAGGGCTGAGGTTGACGCACCAGTCAGTGCCGCCGTAGGTCTCATCGATGTACTTGCCGTCTTCCCTGTAGCGCTTGCTCTCACGCAGCTCCTCTTCGTTATGAAGATAAGCATAATAAGTATCAAGAGGAAGCTCTTCACCGTTCCATGCCGCTACGATGTCATCATTAAGAAGATGCATGCCTGTTCCGTCAGTCATGATATGGTGTATCTCCCAGAACAGGTAGACGGACTCCTCGGTCTGATAGACCCCGGCGTGAACGAGCGGCTCGTTGATCATGATAAACGGCTGCATAAGGAATTCCTCGTTCTTTTTGAATTCCGCTTCCGTCATCTTCTGAACGGACAGATGAATGATCTTGTCCGGCGCGATGCGCTGAACGATGGATCCTTCCTTATTGAACTGGAATACGGTGAACAATGCCGTCCTGTTCGCCAATGCCTTATTCATTGCATCGCACAGACGCTGTGCATCTGTATCTTTCGGGAAACGGTACAGACGCGGCAGGTTCCACATGAGCGAGCGCGCAGCGAAGATGCAGTAATCGAATATCGATATCTGGTTGGGTGTAAGCGGGTGAAGCTTTGTGCGCTCCACGGCCTCGGTCTTTGCGATATCCACGGGCTGCTTTCCTGCCTCGCGGTCCTCATAAAGGGCAGCTATGCGCTCAGGAGTACACCCCTCGAAAATATCCGAAGCGAGAAGTCCCGGCAGATCAGCCTCTGACAGTACGCGCATCGATCCCAGGGAATCTCCGCCCAAGTGATAGAAATTGTCATGGATACCGATATTATCGAGTGACAGGGCGACCTCAAAGGCTTTGCATATGATGCGTTCTGTCTCTGTGCGCGGAGCCTCATATTCAGCCCTCTGCGCTTTGGATTCAGGCTTGGGAAGGGCTCTTCTGTTCATCTTGCCGTTGGGAAGAAGAGGAACCTCATCAACCTTAACGAAATACGCAGGGATCATGTAGTAAGGAAGATACTTTTCCATCTCACTTCTGACCTTCATCTCGTCCAAAGCGATATCGTCTTTATAGTAAAGGCAGACGAAGGAACGCAGTTCCTCCTCAAAGCCTCTGGCGGCGCACCAGTCAACGCCGAGAACCTTCTTGCCTATCGCTTCGATCTCGGCAGGTTCGATACGGTTGCCGTTGATCTTTATCATGTCGGAGTTGCGGCCGAGGAGCACGATGTTGCCATCATGAAGCTTCTTTCCTATATCACCTGAATGATAGATTCCGTTGATGAGCGCTTTCTGTGTCTGTTCGGGCAGATTGATATATTCGCGGAAGAACGGATCTTCGATAGCGATCTCGCCCTCCTCCCCGTTCGGGACTTCATTGCCGTCTTCATCGATGAGCGTTACCTTGATCTGATCGATATTGGGCATTCCGACGGGACACTCGTCATATTTCTTATCAATGATGAATTCGGTAACGGGGAATCCCGTCTCACTCATCGCATATGCATTTACAAGTTCGGGACCGTCGATATAGTAGCCGTTTGCAGGCTCACTGCTTATCTGTATCTGACGGATGTTCGGACCCGGATCACCTATAAGCCTGAGAAGTGAGGGTGATGCGAGAAGGACCGTAATACGGTTAGTCTGCAGGTACTGCTTCAGCGTGATCGGGTTCTTTATTACGGCGTAAGAGACTACAAACAGATGGCAGCCTTCATAGATCGACACGATAAAACGTCTTATGGACGCATTAAAGTTCAGGGGCGTGATAAGCGACAGTCTGTCCGATTCGTTAAGTCTGGGATTTCCTGTCCTTCTGTCGCACGAAGCAGCCCTGATAAGCTTAACGGCTCCGTATTCGTGAAGGACACCCTTGGGGTTGCCTGTAGTACCCGAAGTATATATCGCGAACGCGGCATCATGGATATCGGTCTGCACATAGCCGGGCAATGCTTCGGTCTTAAGGATCTCATTCCATGTATTTATATCGATAACAGCCTTGCAGCCGCAGTCATTCTTTATGAATGCGATACGCTCAGGCGGATAATTATCTTCGACAAGTGTGAACGCGGCTCCCGCCTTCCATATGCCGAGTATGGATATAAGGGCCATACCGCCTCTGGGCATACATATAAGAACGAAGTCCTCCCGGCCGATATTCTGCGCACGAAGCCACGCATAGATCTTTCCGGACAGCTCATCGACCTGGCGTCTGCTCAGTCCGCGCGGATGGCGTTCGTCTGTCATCGCCAGCGCATCGGGGCTGGCTGCTACGAGCTTCGCCCAAGCGTCCATTATATAATCGGTTTTCTCCAAAAATGTCAGATCCATTTTTATTCCTCCGCATTTTTACAAAGATCTGTAACAAATCTTAAATTTATCTAATGTATAATAAAACTCGTTGAGGTTGTTTGCAATGAACAGACTCTTATCGTCTTCTCTCATTTCCTGTTCTGCTGTAGTATTGCTTCTTCTCTAAATACATATTCTTATCCGAATCACTTAAGAGAATGTCCAAAGGGGTTTTGCCGTCTTCCGAATAACCGTAACCGACAGAACAGCTGTACGGAGTCTCATCAAGCAATTGATGAATGCGTTTTATAAGCTCAATTACTTCATCTCTCGGGAGTTTACGGCAAACGATAACAAATTCATCTCCGCCGATCCTGTAAACAACCTGTCTTCTTCGGACGGCGCGGAGAAAACAAACGGCAACAGCAGATAACGCCTTATCTCCTGCTTCATGTCCTTCCGTATCGTTGATGGCCTTAAGACCGTTCATATCGATCGAAACCAATGCAGAAATATCTTCAGGATCATCGGAGATATCAGCGTAGTAGGCCTGACGGTTATAAAGACCAGTGAGCGGGTCTTTCTTGGTCACCATAAGGATCGAGAAAACATAATACAAGAACACCGCGATGGCGATAGTAGAACAAAACAGCTTGGCATATTCGCTACCGATGAGGAATGGCAGAATGAGCCCCGACATAAATGCGAGGAGAAAGAATAATATGGGCATCCTTTCAGCAGTCTGCCTCGAACCGTTCTTAACCATGAGGATAATAAGATATGCACCGTAAGCGCCGACCATTACATAAGGAAAAAGCCATAACGGTCCCCTTACCATTTTGCCTGTTTCAACAACACTGAACACTATGCCTGTACGGATCGATATGAAGTTGATCACAGCTGCGATGATCGCAGGGATAAATACATACAGCCGCTGACGGTGGATTATGGTATAGATTATCTGTGCTACGATAAACGGTGTCGCACTGTATCTGACGGCAACAAGTACCGATCTTATTGAATGGTACATGCTATTATCGGCCACACGGAATTCGGCAAAGACCAGAATGGAGAGGATCAACACTTCAACGATCAGGGCATACATGCGCACTATCATTTTCCTCTCGAGAAAAACGGTCGAGATCAGAGATATCGCAAATCCCAAAAGGATAAGTATCAGCTCCCAGTTGCTTGTAATGTACTCCGTTATCACCAGTTTAAATCCTCAACAGAAAAAGGCTGTATCCCTTTGCATGTAATTATATCATGGAGTTTCCGCCGAGGCTTCATGTTTTTACTATAAGAACACGGTCTGTTATCATTATCACATAGCCACTCCACCAGGAGGTTTATATGAAACGATCCATAAGATATGCAGCTCTTGTGATGGCTGCCGCAATGGCGCTGAGCGCATGCTCGAACAACAGTGAGACAACAGATATAGAAGCTCCTACTGCGCAGTCCGGTACTGCCGTTACCGAGACCACTGCCTCTGAAACTGCAGTTGACGTGACTGAACCTTCCGCGACTGAGACCGAAGCAGCCGAGACGACGGAAGAACCCACTCCGACTCCGCTGCCTCCGATCGAAGATCCTGACATCGAACCTCCCGAAGGCTATTATCTCGTATGGCACGATGAGTTTGACGGCGAAGAACTCGATGCTTCTTCATGGATCCAGGAATACCGCCGTCCCGGCTGGGTCAACAACGAGCTTCAGACCTATGTACAGTTCGGAGACAACATCTTCACAGAGAACGGCGACCTGGTCATCCAGCCTTTGTCGGACGTGAATGCCCGCGGCAATACTTTCTACACATCCGGAAGGATCAACAGCAGTCATCTGCATTCTTTCACCTACGGAAGAGTAGAGGCGCGCATCAAAGTTCCTCAGGGACAGGGTTTCCTTCCCGCGTTCTGGATGATGTCAGACGATGAGTCTTACGGACCTTGGCCGAAGTCCGGCGAGATCGATATCATGGAGATCTTAGGCAGTGACACCGACACATTGTACGGCACGCTTCACTACGGCAATCCGCACCTTCAGAACCAGGGCATCTACGATCTGCCTTCAGGCGACTTCGCGAGCGAATATCATGTGTTCGCGGTGGAGTGGGATCCGGGTGAGATCAGATGGTACTGCGACGATGTCTGCTACTATTCGACAAGCTACTGGTATTCCGCCAATGACGGACAGGAGCCGAATGAATATCCTGCGCCTTTCAACAAACCTTTCTACATCATCCTGAATGTTGCGGTCGGCGGCAACTGGCCGGGAGATCCTGACGAGACTACGCTTTTCGATGAGAGCGCGCAGATGCGCGTGGATTATGTGCGAGTGTTCCAGAGGGACAGTTACGATGATAACGTGACGTGTCCTGATGCACCGGATCCTGCCAACGGCGAGGGTACGTAAAGAAGGGCTACAGGTCTACGCGAACACAAAGGCGCAGACGGCGCATGCTATAACGATCAGGGTATAAAATCCCCATTTCATGTACCAGTCCATATACTTTAATTCTGACGGTTCAACATCGTCCCCTGCATTGTCGACATTTATTGCAATGCCGAACTTAAAGCCTGCTCTCGCGAAGACAATACTGTATATGTTTATGAGTCCCATAATGATCCCGATGCCGAACAATTCCTGACGGCCGTATCCTGTATACGACAGGACAAATAAAGCTGCCGTCAGGACTACATTTATGAGGAACAGTACCTTCTGTCCCTTTCTCATTTCCTTAAACCATTTCATCTGTCTAAAAACTCAAGAACTGCCCGGTTGAATTCATCCGGGTGTTTGCCCGCTATAAAGTGATCGCCTTTGAGAAAGACAAGTTCCGAACCGGGAATGCTTTCCGCGATCAGCCTCGTGTGTTCTTCCTTTATCATATCATTTGTGCCGGCAATGACCAGGGTCTTCGCTTTTATCTCTTTAAGTTCCTCAGGCTCAACATTCGGATCATTTACCATCAGGCCGAGCATCTCTGCATTAAGCCTTGCGGAATCGCTTGCCGCGGCAAATCTGTTCGCGATCTTATAACCGATCTCAATGGGGATCTGCGTGGAGCGCTTCACTCCCTTCGGATTCAGATTTGCCCCGTTCAGGATCAGCCTGTCCACCCTGTCCGGATACTTAAGGGCAAAGATCATCGCGATATTTGCGCCGTCTGAGAATCCGAGCAGATGAGCCTTCTCGATTTGGTGTCCGTCCATGAACTCAAGCAGGTCATCTGCAAACTGCCGTATGGTAAAAGGCTTATCACCTCTCGGTGTTTTCCCGTGACCTCTGGTGTCTAATGCATACACATGATACGACTTGGAAAACACGTCAGTCTGCCCTTTAAAATAGCTGCAGTCCTCCCCGTTTCCGTGGAGCAGGATAAGAGGTTCGCCAGTCCCCTTTTCGATGAAAAAGTGATCTATGTCCATTATTCTCTCTCCGCTTAAGATCCAAACTGAACTTCTTCTTAGATGTAAAGAAAGCCGCTCTTCAGCGGCTGTGTGCGCAGGCCATTCCGTTTACGCCTCATTAACAAGCTTTCCCGTCATATGTTCGGGGACAAGCTCGAGGCACTGCGCTCTCGGAAGCGCAAATTCAACTTCGTGCCGGATGTATTCTTCATCGTCTGTAAACTTACGGCACAGATTTATTCCTATTCTCGTTATAGTATCGGGATCAGTAACAAATCTGATCCTGCCGAAGACAACAACAGAAGTTATATTCAGTGCCCATTCCCCGTCTTTGCGAAAACCTTCATCCATAACGCAATAACTTACCTTGTCGCATCGGGTGACAGCATCGATCTTATGGCCTGTCTTAGCGCCGTGAAAATACAGCCTGCCGTCTTCTTCACAATACCAGTGATCGAGAGGGATTCCATAAGGGTATCCGTCATCACCGATCATGGACAGTACGCCTCGGGGCTGCTCCTTTAGGATCCTGATGCATTCCTCATCACTGACCTGCTGCTTAAACCTTCTCATTTCTCTGAACATATGCAAACAACATCTCCATCTTGATCCCCGTAATCGGGAACCCGCATTCCGGACACACGCCTCCGCTCATCGGTGTTCCGCATCTCGGACAATCCATACTGTCACCCCCTGTTCCGCAAATTCGTCGGTTCTCATAAGGATTTTTTTATTATAACAGAAGCGGCCCGAACTTTATCGGACCGCCCAATAAGGAGATTATTATGGCTGCCGATTACTTCTGATTCTTAAGATCGCCACTGGCAACACGGGCAATGATACCTCTCATCGTAACGAACTCGATCTCGGCTTTGGCCTTATCCCCGATCTTGTCATACAGACGGCCGGCACTATAGCACTCGCCTATAACCGTCTTAGTGCTGTTCGCCACATAGCCGATAGTTCCGAACGGCTTGAGTTCCACTTTGATCGCTTCCTTATCGTAAGCGTTATCCGGCTCCTTAACGAGTTTGACCTTCATGCCTTCTTCAAGAAACGCATCGCCATATCTGTACTGCGTGCCAACTATAGTAATATAAACGTCTTTCATGGTCGTCACCTCCCTATGCCTCTTAAACTCTGTGTTCACACTCATACTAACACCTCTCGAAAATGCATGAGGGATATTAATCGGACTAATGTGCATAAACGATTCTCCACGAGCCTTTAAAAATCAGTTATTTTCTTGCATGAATGGAGAATCCTCTGCTTTTCGAGTACAGGATTCTCTATTGCCCTTCAAAAAACGACAAATTTTATGATCGAATGGAGAATCAAGTCCTTCGACTTAGAGTTACACTTAGTGTTTTGAGAAAAATCAATGCAAAACACTAAGTTTTGCTGCCAAAGGCCCGCACGTCATCGTTTTCCGCATGTTATAATGTTCAGCGGATATAACGGAGGAAGATCATGGACAGTTATTCGTCTCTTGTTGAACGTTTCTTAAGATATGTGAAGATCGATACTCAGTCGGATGATGAGTCGCAGACTCACCCTTCGACAGACAAGCAGCGCGATCTCGCGCGGATACTCACTGCGGAACTTAAGGAGCTCGGACTGACCGTGGATTATGATGAAGATCACTGCTACGTATATGCATATCTTCCTGCCAATGACGACAGTTCTGAAGATCTCGGATTCATCGCACACCTTGATACATCGCCGGCCGTCTCCGGCAAAGATGTCAAACCTTATATCATCCGTTCCTATGACGGCCATGATGACTTGCTGGATCCCAATGATTTTCCCGAGCTTAATGAACATATAGGCGAGGATCTTATCAGGACCGACGGAACCACGCTGCTGGGCGCAGACGACAAGGCGGGCATCGCCGAGATAATGGAGATGCTGTCTTACTTCGTCAGCAATCCCGACATGCCTCACCGCGGGATCGCCGTGGCCTTCACATCCGACGAGGAAACGGGCAACGGGACCGAGTTTTTCGATATGAACAGATTTCATGCAGGCAAAGCTTATACCGTTGACGGCGGCAAGTTCGGGGTACTCGAGTACGAGTGCTTCAACGCGGCGTCGGCGACGGTCGAGATAACCGGAACCTGCGTCCACACCGGGAGCGCCAAAGGGGTAATGATCAACGCTTCCCTTGTTGCAACGGAGTTTATCGGTCTTCTGCCGCCTGACGAGAGGCCCGAGACGACGGAAGGCTACGAAGGCTTCTACTATCTGGACAGGATCGTTTCCGAGTGCGGCCATGCGCGGCTCGAGTTCCTGATACGCGATCACGACCTTAACGCATTTGAAGCTCGAAAAGCTTTCATGACCAACGCTGCAGCCACCATTAACGAACGTTATAAGACCGATCTTTGCAAGATCACGATAGAAGATCAGTACCCCAACATGTCCATGTATCTTAAGGACCACATGGATCTCATAGAACGCGCATATGATGCGGTAAGATCAGCCGGCGGCGATCCGGTCTCCGAACCTGTAAGAGGCGGAACGGACGGCGCTGTGTTAAGTTCAAGGGGACTTCCCTGCCCGAACCTTGCTACCGGCGGATATAACTATCACAGCAGGTTTGAATTCGCATCTGTCCCTGAGATGCAAAAGTCACTCGATACTCTGATATATCTGGCTCGTCCGGATAATCTTTAATCACGGATCCGGCTTTTCGCTCGATAATCTGCAGTATTTACCGGAAACCGTTGATGTCTGATCAGGTGTTTATTTCATCCGCATCATAGATGTATCTGAATTCCAGCAGCGATGACGAATCCTTCTCTTGACCCTCCAGTTCATCTTTAAGGGAATTGTCCTTATCGATTATGAAATAGATTATCCTGCACCCGTTTGCTTTGGCTTGCGGCATGAAATAATCAGCTACCCATCTTGTATCGAGAGGGTTGTCCTCGAACCCGTCTCTGGTATCTGCGACATAATTGCAGTTCTTGTGTTCCTTTATCACTTTCAGCGCATATTCAAGCGGTGTCCTGTATTCATCCAGTTCGCAATACTTTTTCCAGTGAACAAGAACGACATTCTTGCCGCTCAGATAATAGACATCGCATGAGTCTGACAAATAAATCTCTTCACAGTTCTTCAGGCTGTACATATACGGATTATATCATCACCTTTTAAGCGTTCGCTGCCTTTTCGTACGCCTGTTTTTCAGAAATAAGCGGCGCACAATCCGCGCGAAAGCGTCGGTCTTCCCGACACACACTGCGACTTCTTAAGGGCGCTGCCTCGGGTCCGTTATCTTCTCATTCAGCAAACTCCATCGCCAGGCAACCTTCTGCTGACACGGACTCTGACTCAACGCCGGTTCGAGTCAGTCTTTATGTCAAAATATGCCTTATATTGACTTAACTGCTGACAAGTAGCGGCATTGTGTCACTCTTCAAGTCAGTTGTCCTGTTTGGACTTTATCTTATCGGAGCAGATGCTGATAAGGATGGAAACCGTTATGCTGACGACAGCCCAGAACGATACGGAATACAGCAAAAAAGGCTTCAGTAATCCCTAACTCTTTTCTTATCAGTCATGGCTGTTCAAAATACTTTTCTACAATATCTTTAGCTATGCGAAGGCCCTCACCGGTGTACTCGCGGACTTCCTTTACAGCCTCGATCTTTCTGCCCTGACTCATGAGTTCGGCGATTCCGGTCCTCTCGGCTTCGGGGAGTTTATTAAACACTTTTTCGAGATACGCCTTATACCTCGGACCGTCATTGATGAGTTCCTGCTGAGCCCGGGCAAAAGCTTCGGCATCTGTTCTGCGCTGCTCGGCTATCCGCTGCTGTGCCTCCTGCTTTGACGCAACCTGCTGAATGACCGGCACTCTGCCGTTCCTCTTAATAAACTCTACCATCCGGCCGGCAGTAACAGCGTCATTGCTGCGAAGAAAGTGAAGTGACAGGATCTCTTCTCCCTCATACCCTTCGAAAATAAGCTTTGGCGGACTATTCCTTGTCTCCCGGCAGTAGTGATCATACTGAGAAACATAACAGACTTTGTCTTCCCTCTCGCCGTCATTATATTTAACCGTAACTTTCTGTTTATCGATTATGAGACAGGATTCCCTGAAGCAGAACGGGCATCTGCCGATCAGGATCATTATCAGGATGCCGACACCAAATGTGATCACTGCAGCTATCGAGGCATTATCATCAAGATAAACCTGACCGATGCCATAAGCTATCGCAGTCGGCAATATGACAAGATATCCCGAGAAAGTGATCAAAGCCAACACCTTAAGTTTCTTCGTATATCCGCACGAATAAAAGATAAGGCGATCGGGTAGATACTCATTGGGTCTTGAAGTAGTTTTCTTTTGACTGGCAAACACAACAACTGTAATAATTGACAGTATGAAGAAGACCACGGAAAACACAGTCCCCGACACATATGCAAGCATCTCCCTCATGTAAATACTGTTCATTTCTTTAATCGACCTTCCAAATCGGGATCATCATCAGGCCAGCGACATCACATATATCTGGCAGGGGTTATCCTCGCCCCACAGTTCTTTAATCACCTCAAACTCCTTGAATCCACAGGCCTGATAGAAGCGGTTTGTAATATCGTAATCTTCGTACATCCCCATCTGCACTGTCTTCACCTGCATGAAAGAATAACCTGCCTCTTGTGCCGTCTTCTTCGCCTCCTCGAAAAGCGCTCTTCCGATACCTTTGCGATGATAATCTTTAAGCACTCCCATGACTGCCAGTTCAACGGTCTCTTTACCTGTTTCCTTAAGGCAGATAAAACCCGTGTACCTGCCGTCTTCCTTATCGGCAAGGAAGATCCAGTCAGCGGAATCTTTGATGTAACCTTCACGGCTCTCATCAACTTCAAACCACTCGCGAAGTGACTCGAGTATGTTTCTTGCTATTGCTCTTTTGGTATCTTTGTCATTTATCTTTTCGATCATTATTGCTCCTGTTATATCAGTCTCCTGCGGAAGTTTGTTCAGGAAGCGCTGTAAGGCCGTTCCTTGGAGGAGTTATCTCGCAGCTGTCAGTTCCTGAACCGTGCGATTCAATGTGCCCGGTTATCGTAAATGTGCCTGAATACACTTCGTCTGATCCGGTCACGACCGTATATGAACCGTCGGCATCGAAAGTCATATAGTAAAGATCGCTTTCCGTGTCAGAATCGTCATATGCAGTAATACCGTCGATCGTCACACCGGGTTCAAGACCGTACTTGGAACAGACCTCATGGTAAACACCCATCTCGATCAACGACCGGACGTATTCATCCTGCTCCGGGGTCAGATCGACTGCCTTCCTGCCGGTACATCCGATCAGGGATAAAGACATAAACGATATGACCATCAAACACATTAACTTCTTGAACATATACTCTCTCATAATAACACTTTTGCCTGACCGTCTTTCTCAATATACGCCACAGATATATCCGTATCCGAGGACGTTGCCGTAGATCGGCGGATTATGGGAACGGTCAGTTACATTTAATATCTCGTAATACAGATACATCGGCGCGAACGAACTGTCGCGGGAAGTATCGATTATCGGAGTCTCGTGATCCGGTTCGTCTGCGAGCGCATAGACCGTTATGGAGTAACGGTGGGGGTTCGCCGGATGGGAAGTTATCCCTCTGAAGAATCCTTCATCCGAACCTGCCGGATGATCGGGATCATTCGTCTTATCGACGTACCACGCGACGCGGCAGCCGTCCGTTTCATCAACCATATAGATAATATAGTAAGCCGCGCCCTCGACCTCCTCGAATGACAGCTGGGGAGAGCGCGTCTCCACTTCGGATGACCATTCACCGTCTGTCAGGTCATCTGAACTTATCTGCATCGTGGCGCGGTTATAGAAATCATCGTCCCATTTATCGTGTGCAGAGTAACGCGCTCTGTAGATATATCTGGTGATCGAGTCCGCGCATGCGATGCCGAATACTCCGATGAGGCCGAAGATGACAAGAAGGAATATCGACGAGAACAGATGTCTTCTCACCTTATGTCTGCCGTCGTTGATATCGACATGGTCTATATATCTGTTCTTATTTGCCTGACGGAAGAAGACAATCGACATTATAGGAAAGAGCAACAGAGCGATAAGGATCAATACGAACAACACTATCGAACCCGGCTCATACTCACGCCATACGGCATAATATAAGATATCCTTAAAGACCAGGACTGCGTAAATGGCCAGACTTATGATCCCGGCGATCTTTCTGTCAGAAGCATAACGGTTGACCGGCGCCTTCTTCCACAGTACGTTTACGTGACGCTTATCGGATCGTATATTCGGCATGTTCAATCAAAATCCCCTTTCATCCTATGTGCACATTATAGGATAAAGAGGATTGATTTGCAATATAATTTTATCGTTTTACGATATATTATAATTCCAATACAATATGTTCGACGATTCACCGCCCATTGCCGGTTTATTACTGTGTCTCGTCAGGATAGTCCCAGAATCCGCCGGTATGGAAGTTCTCGTTTCCCAGCGGTTTTGCCGTCAGCTTGAAGATCACGCAGCCGTCCTGGCAAACTACTGTTTTTGAGAAGGCGCCGTCTCCGCCAAGTTTGGTCAGATCCCCGCCGCTCCTTACTGCCTCCATCAGGGGATACAACATCATCATTGTCTTTGAGCAGATGCCGTAACCTTCCGAATTGACCGGACACCCGTAGGTGCATTTATAAACATCACCGACCTCTTCTCCGTTGCGGCAATATCTTTCGGTATGATCGCCGTGCAGAAAGCCTGTTACTTCGATAGTGAATTCATATTCTTCGTCATACCACTTTTTCATATATTCTCTCCTGCGTATTAAGTTGTTTAATTCATTATAAATAAATCAATAATAAACATAAACCGCCGAAAAGAAGGGACTTCACAGTCCCTTTTTTCACGGAATGAAAACTAATCCGTCATCCGTAAATTCCACTGTTCCGGTTGTATATTGACCAGGATAGACATACTCCTCGGCGGTAAGAACACCGTCTTCAAACGATACGATCCGATAGCTGTTGTACCCTTCTCCAAGAGTATAGAAAACCTGATTGGCTGCATCATAGACGACGATGGTAGTTACTATGATCCCGCTGCCGTGTGTGAAGTCCGTGATCACGTCATCGTAACCATCACCTGTAAAGTCACAAATGATATTCTGATCCAGGTATTCACTCGATCTCATCCGGAAAGCCACGCTGTAACCTGAAATGTAATCGTCCAGATCACTTACCGCCTGCTCCATATCAATAGTTGTTTCAGCAGTACCCTCAGATTCATACGAATCCAAGGTCAGACTCTTTATCCAATAACAAGCCACTAACCCTATACAAATAATCGACGGAATAAAGATAAGCAAACGGCTTTTCCTGTTTCCCAATCGAATGAAGAAATACCCCAATCCATTTGCGATCAGGAGAGGAACAGTACCCATAGTCAGAGCCCAGCCGCCCCTGTCCCATCTTTCAATCGGCAGCATCGCATCCGGATAATCAACCACCGTACTCCCCGACACATATAGCCAGCCAAAATAAACAAGGCACAAGCAGGCGCATACATTCAGTATTATCAACAAACAGGAAATCACCTTTTTCATATTAATGATCTTACCATTGTCACTTCTTAAATAATTCAGAATGCGTTCCTAACCTGTAAAGCATCAGAACTAATACATCATCTCTTATTTCATACACAAGAAGCCAATCCGGTTCGATGTGGCATTCTCTTGTTCCGGCATAATCACCGGAAAGATCATGATCACGATATTTTGGATCCAGTTTCTTTCCGTTGGCCAGTTTATCAATAACATCAAAGAGAAGATCAAGTTTCTTTTTTTGCTTCTTTGCAAGTTTAAGATCTTTCTTGAATTGAGTTGTGAACTTTACTTCATATTTCATACTTCAAGAGCTTTTCTCAGATCCTTCATGTTTTTATACCCTTTGACGCTCTTATCAGATGCAATCCTTTTCCCCTCTTCAATTGCATCTGCAGTTGTTGTATTAGGAACATCCAATTTGAGCTCAAAAGGTATACCGTTCTCCCGTATGGTTGTTCTGAGGAAAATATTAATAGCAGTAGTCATATTCAAGCCAAGCTCAGAAAAGATCAGTTCTGCCTGATCTTTAACTTCTTTATCTGTACGTATATTAAGATTTGTAGTAGCCATCATCGATACCTCCTATTGATATAATAGGCGATAATTCGGCTATCGTCAATACATCGTCATTACAGTATAAAGCATATCAATATATGCTATGCGCCTTATCCGGGATGATAATGTCGGGATAGTCACGGGACGTCTTCTTTATCTTATGTACTCCCATCCGCAGTAACTGTTAAGGAAATCCGTACGGTCATCCGCAACATCCAGATCGATATCGTCAAAGAACATGAAGCCGATCTCATGATCCTTATTGTTTATGATCAGATACGCGCTTTTCTTAAAGAACGGAAGATCTTCATCACCCGTGGTCACCAGAAAGAAAACGTAATCGCCTACAGACTCGAACGGTTCCGATCGGGTCGCGTATTCGGACTCAAGCACTGCAGTCTCATCATAAAAGCTGCTCTCATCATAAGAGCAAAGAAGCGTGTAAGATCTGCTCTCGAAGATAACGGCAAAACTTGTATATGTGTGATACTCCACAGAAGAAGGAGAACCGAGATTTAAAGGAAGATCATAAACGCCGGGATACTTCTCTGATACAACCGACTCGAATTTGCTTTGAGCATCATCCGTCGTGCACTCGTGAGTTGTTTTGGGCATTAACAGGAATATGAATCCCATGAAAACCAGAAGGAAAACCCAGAGTATCAGTCTCCATATCTTCTCCGATAAAGACCTGCGGGATCTTATTACAAAGATGATCCTCGATATGATGAGGCCCAAACCCAAAGCAAAGACAAACGAGCCCGCAGAGAAAAGATCCGGTATAACATTCATAAACAGCATGACAGCGATGATAACGGCGGAAGGCAAGATCCACGTTATGATATTCGCAGCTGTATTCGAACTTCTTTTTTTATTCTCAACATTATCCATTTCTTACCCCAGAACACCTTTCAAGACCACCGACCAGGAAAGGTCAGTGGTCTTGTTATAGATTATACCAAAAAAGCTGCCGGTCTAAGGATCATTGTATTCTGATACCGTGGAAAAGACCGTGCCTGTTGCAAAACGCGTAGATATATCTTGTGCCGTCTATACGGAATCTCGCTTCAGCATTACCCTCGGGATATAGCTTCACGAACTGCACCCCGTGATCTGAGACCGCGGCGATGAATGAGATATAGTGATCCTTGGTCATCGGATGATCGACCGATACGTAATACTCATCCTCAACGATCTCAACACTGATCTTATGGTCAGAATCCTGTTTCTCCGGCATCTCGGGCGGCAAAGTAATACCGCAGCAGCTTATGACCGACTCCCCTATCGTACGGATAACGTTTCCGCAGACGGGACAGACATAAAACCTGCTCCGAAGCATATTCGACGAACGGTTGCTGTTCTTTATGTCCTCACCCGACAGCAGTTCGATCACCGATATTCCCAACGCTTCAGCGAGCGGCTCGATGAGACTGATATCGGGAAAGCCCTGTCCCGTCTCCCATTTACTGATTGCCTTGCTGCTTATGAAAAGCTTTTCGCCCAGTTCCTCCTGAGTCATGTGCTTATCTTCTCTGAGTCTTCGTATTACGGCTCCTGTTACGTACTTATCCATAATTGTATCCTCCTTGCATACCTACCCTAACACGGCTGCAGGGATACTTGTACCCACGCTGCGTGGACATCCAATAAATGAGTACTGTCAGTTCTTCAGGATAACTGCTTAAATCAGCTTTTCGACCAGCATTCTCTTCTCATAGAGCACACAGCCGCCGGCATGATCCTCCAGCAGATATCCGTTGTCACGCAGGGCCGTGAACAGGCCTGAGTTTAGCGCCTCTTTCAGCGAGGTCTCCGCGACGTTGATATCCGAATAAGGCGAGAAAGGACATGGTTCCGCGCCGCCGTGAGAATTGATATGGAAAAATCCCCTGCCCGCTGCGAGGCATCCGCCTGAGCTCTTTTCATCGCCCGGGAATGAGACAAACACCATCTCCGGGTATTCACGGCGCAAGCGATCGATCCCGGCCCAGATGATCTCACGCTCGGCATCTCCCGGAGCCAGATGCTGAGCTTCCTCAGTTACCGGAACAAACTCAATAAAGAACATGGCTTTGCAGCCGCGTTCGGACAGAGCATTAACAAAGCTGTCAGACAGCACGTCATTAAGATTCTCCGTTGTTACGGTGATCGAACAGCCAAAGAGAAGTCCCTGCTTCTGCAGCTGCTCCATATTGGCCGTGATCTTTCCGTAGACGCCCTCTCCTCGGCGCGCATCCGTAAGCTCACGGTCACCCTCGATACTGATTATGGGGATCAGGTTCCGGCAACGGTCCAAAAGCTGACAGCAGCTCTCACCCAGGAACGTGCCGTTTGTGAAGATCGGAAAGAGGATATCCGAATGCTTCCCCGCAACCTCCATCACATCATAACGAAGCAGGGGCTCACCGCCTGCCAGGAGAATAAAACTGATGCCAAGATTCTCCGCCTGTGCGAAAATGCTTTCCCACTGCTCCGCCGTGAGCTGGCGCTGAGGCGCACAGTCCTCGGTCGCATGATTTGCGCGCGAATAACAACCCGCACAGTGGAGATTGCAGCTTGAGGTTATGCTGGCGATCAGAAAAGGAGGAACATGTACTCCCTTTTCTTCATTCGCGGATCTTCTTTTTGTGGCTTCACCCACTGCCTTTGCAAAGCGTGCCATGAACAGGCTTTCTCTCGGATCGCGCAGCGAAGCCCGCAGGATGTCTTTTACGATCCTCTCCACACCGTCTGTAAGGTACTGTGCAATATCGAAATCTTCCTGCATGTGCAGCATCTCCTTATTATTCATTCTTTTTACCGGTACATATAAAAAGGTATCGCCAGCAGGAGAAATAATAGCAGCGGCACCATAGGGATTGCAGACAAAATATATACAAGCTTCCTTTTTCTGCCATTAAGGATCATTGCTATTATCCCCAACACACTGCCGGCGGCAGCTCCGATGAGCACACCTCCTGCTATGGCCTCTTCCCTCTCCGGCTCGAAAAAGAGCATTACAAAAGGTCCGATAAAAAGGCTCAAAACCGCAAGAAATGACAATGCGTAAGACAATCTGTTCCTCATCCCCTACATCTCCAATCCGTGATAATGAGTATTATATGATTTCTTATGCGCAGAACAATATCACTGCTTTCTGCGCAGAATAACGAGTTCGATGAGCAGGTTGACGGCTGTTGCCGCGACCATAAGCATCATGATGGCGGAGAGATCTGTGTGCTTCAGCAGTAATGTTGCCAGGGCCGAGAGAGTCAGAGATCCTGCTTTTCGGGCAGCGTTGAGAGCGACCAGCATCTTCTGCTGCCTTTGCACTTCGCTGCTTGTGAGCGAGAGGTTCTGTATGATCGTCGTGAACGGATCGCGCACAAATGCCATCAGAAGGTAACCCGCGCAAAGCATTAAAGCCGTGTTCTTTGTTTCTGATACCCACGGAAGAAACTGGAGCCAGAGGCCGATCAGGAGAAGCGCGGAAACGATGAGCATGGTCCGGTTTCTAACCTTGAGATAGACCTTTTGCAGCACCAGATTGGACAGCAGCCTGAAGAAATAAATGCATGAGGCCGTCATGGAGATAAGCATTACCACGCTTTCTGAAGTTCTGTCATCAAGAAGCTCGTGGAAGTTCAGGCGCGCGTATGCAAGTCCTGTTCCCGTGACGGTGGAAAAAAGCGCGAAAGAAATAACGATCAGCGCCCCGTAAATCCTCCATGCCTTCTTTTGGCCGCCTTCCGCTTCTTTGATGCCGGACGCCGGCTTTATCTCGCCGCTGCCTGTCTCACTTTCGGTAAGGATGAAGGATACGGCGACGCCTGCCAGACACAGAAGGATGCAGGCATACATCGGGAAGTAATTATTAATTCTGAAGAGCAGTCCGCACGACAGAGCGCTTAACATCATCATGAACGAAGCGGCGCCGTTGGCATCGGACTGATATTGGACATATTTGTCTTCACGGTGTTCCGCTTTCAAACGGTTCTTCAATACCGCTACGCCGATTGAATTAAACGCGTACCCGATGCACTCAAGAAAACCTCCTGCCAGAAGCACGATGAAATTAGGCGAGAACGTTATGAGTATGCTTGCCAGAAAGAAGAAAATGCTTCCTGCCCGCACTGCCGCTTTGTTGCCGATCCTGTTGATCAGTTTCAGCAGCGGATACTGCACGGCAAGTGACAGCAGAATGGACAGGAATGTTACCAGAGAAACCTGCTCTGCGCTCAAATGCTTAACCTGCGTCAGGAATGTTGCATCACATACCGCGAAGAAGAGCAGATCCGTCTCCAGCGCGGTATATAACAGATACGACCTGTAGAACCGGGCCCTGTATCTGCCCTTAATGCTGCTCATTCCAGCCTGCTCCATTCACATATTCCGCTTTCCATATCTGCAAGCTGATCCCTCCTCGAAAAGCTGACGGCCCGTTCCTTGACTTCTCTTAAGATCTCTTCGTTAAAAACTCCCGGAATTCTGACAGACGCCAGGCTGATCTGTGCTGCATGAACACCTTTGATCGTTTCTTTGATGTTGGCCAATTCCGCTTTGTCCGCCTTGGGATAGTAGTGTTCAAGGTATCTGTCGAATAAAGCTTCCGCATCAGAACGCGTCATGTTGTTTCTTGTATTAAATTCTTCTTCCGTGCAGAAAGAAGGGAGGAATACATAGTGCGAATACATGGCAAGATGATCGAAGACCGGGTGGCCTTTTCCCGCGAACATCAGATCGGAGAAAAGAGTCTTCTCACCATCGATCTGCGCATTCCCAGTATGGCAGTCGCAGTGGACAAAAGTATCCGCTGAAGGGACATTCTCAAATATCGAACGGATCAGACGGGCTTCGTCTTTTGAACAATACTCTTCATCCAGTTTCTCCGTATAGCCGATGGCCTCATCCCTGACGTCGGGGAGTCCCGGACAGGTGATGTTTATTCGATGAACCGCCTTTACCGATTCGGCAAATCTCCCGATCAGGCTCATCCTGTCTTCAGGATTATCCCTGATCAACTGTTCAAGGCTGACTCCCTGAATCTTCTCCATCAAATATCCGTATCTGTCGCCAGAACGCACGATCTCATATGCATCCGGAACGGGTATCCCAAAGCGGTGTGCTTCGTGTGTTCTTTGCATTTCGCTTTGTATCGGCGTAAATGGGATGAACGGATTAAACAGCTTCAAAACAACGCCGTCCCCCATATCAAAGACCTGTGCGGTTCTCCCTTCGCCGATAAGCCGGAGATTCGGATCCGTATTTTTATCGAATCTGTCCCAGCTTCCTTCCGGTGGCAGCAGTTTTAACTTGTCGACTTTTCCGGACGGCAGATAAGGGAAATCGTCAAGCCTGAAATAATTAGTCGGGATCATGTATTCAGGAAGAATGCCGAGCAGTTTCTCCCTCATCTTAACAGGATCTGCTGACACCTCATCTGTATAGAATACGTTAACGGCCGAGATGTCTTTATAGACTGATCCACGGACTATAACATCCGTAAGATTGCTTACTGACTTAACGGCATTAGCCACTTCATCAGGCTCAATGCGGTACCCGTCGATTTTGAACATCTCATCGATCCTTCCGCGTATTGTCAGGTTGCCGTCTTCATCTATTCTTCCGGCATCTCCGGTATGGAAAACTCCGTCTTCTGTCCGTTTCATCGTACCGGCCGACGTGCCGATATATCCTCTGACATACGGGGTCTTGAAACATACCTCGCCGATGGTTCCGGGCGCCGCTTCTTTTCCGTCGTCGTCCGCCACAAAAACTTCAACATCCGAATAGGATCTTCCGACAGGCGCCGGCGTCATTGGCTGCTTCAATTCATAAACGGATAAAAGACATCCTGATTCCGTTGAAGCATACGTGTTGTAGCAGGTCATTCCGGGTATATAAAGACCGTCGGCAGGCTCCGAGGAAAGGATGCACATATGCCACGGACATTTGAAAGGCTGGTGTTTCCGCAGAAAAGACGGCGTGATATAGCCGCAGGTAACCCCGGTCTTCTCGAGGTAACAGGTTAAGCTTTCATGGCTCTCTGCATATTCGTACGGCATCACCGCAAGTGCGCAGCCGTGTGCGAAGCAAAACGAAAGGCAGATGGGAATGGCAACGAAGTTCATCGGGCTCATCACGAGGAAAGTATCGTTCTCGTACATGATGGCTTTGCCGTCCACCATAACCGATTTCCACGCATTATCAAGCGAGCCGTATTCATGCATCACGCCCTTCGGATGCCCCGTTGTCCCGGAAGTATAAGCGATATAACAAAGGCTGTGCAGATTCACCGGTTCATACCCTGCGGCAGGGCGGGTCTTCAGTATCTCCTTCATGCATTCTTCATCTGCATAAATCCTGCACCCGGAATTCTCACGGATATATGCGGTTCTCTGCGGATCGTTCTCCGTCTCCGTCAGAACAAAAGCAGCGCCCGCGCGCATCGTTCCCACCACACATGCACAAAGCATCAGCCCGCGCGGCAGACAGTAAAGGATAACGTCACCGGCACCTGCGCCCTGCGCCTTAAGCCAGGCATATACCCGCCCCGACAGTTCCCACAACTCCCGGAAAGTAACCCTCTCACCGATATGATAAACAATCGCTGTCTTATCCGGGGTGTTTATGACATATTGTTCCAGTCTTTCCAGGACCGATCCTGCCATTGTGCTTCCAAGCTTCCTTTTCTTAATCTATAAGTACAACAACTATTACATTAGAACCAATAGTTCAAACTTATGATTTCTCAAGTCCCATCTTCTCGAGATACTCTGCAGCATCATCGATCACTTCATCAGTATCGCTTCCGACATCGACATTGACCGGCGGGCGCTTGAACAGAATATCGTACATAACGGGAACTATATACAAAGTCATGAATGTCGCATACAGTAGTCCGCCCGCGATAACGATAGACATGCCCCGGCCGAGCTGAGATGACATTCCGGTACCGAAGATCATCAGGGACATGGCAAGGATAGTCGTCAAAGCAGTCATCAGGATAGGTCTCATTCTCGTCTTACCCGTCGCAACCAAAGCCTCGCGTCTCTCGAGTCCGCCGATCCGAAGCTGGTTCGTGTAGTCGACGAATACGATACCGTTATTAACTACGGTACCCATCAGGATAACAAAGCCCAACATCGACAACATGGACAGCGGCTCCCCTGCTATGAGGAGTCCGATCATACCGCCGGTGAACGCCAGAGGAATGGTGAACAGGATGATGAACGGTGACAGTAAGCTCTGGAACTGAGCAACCATAACGAGATAGATGAATAACAATGCAAGCGCCGCCATCTCGAGCATCTGCTTAACGAGGTCGTTGACCTGCTCAGACTCACCGGAGATCTCTACAGAATATCCGTCCGGAACTGTTCTTTCGTACTCTTCGATCTTAGGAGCGAGCTCTCTTGATACAAGCGTCGCATTATATCCTTCAGCCATAGATGAGCTGACTGTTACATATCTTACAAGGTTCTCTCTGTTGATGGATGAGGAAGTTTCAGTCTCAACTACAGTCGCGAACTCGGAGAGAGTATGAACATTGGACTCCTCCTCTTCAACATCAGCATCGGCTTCAGTACCCTCTTCACCATCGGCAGTAGTTTCCTCATCAAGATCGACACCGAACATATCCGCCAGCGAATCAAATGAACCCGAAGATGCGCCGCTGAATGCACCCGCAGACGCACCGCCGTACGAACCTGCAGAACTGCCCGACATAGCCGCCATATCAACTGCTTCAAACTCGATGTCCATCAGATTCTCGCGTGTTAACTCGTCTGTATTGTCTACGATAGTTACCGTCATGTCCGTTCCGTCGACAGTGATGTTAACCGCATCGACAGTAGATGCCGTATGACTCGCGATGCCCGCATATATCTGAGCGACTGTGAGTCCGTACTCCATTGCCTTGTCGCGGTCGATTACGACCTGCAGCGTAGGCTCGCCATCAGCAAAACTGTCAGTTACATCAACTATTCCTTCCTGGGACGCCAGGATCGCACCCACATCCTCACTGATCGCGCGCAGCTGCTCATAATCGTTACCCGATACGATAACGCTGATACCGGAGCTTCCCGTCAGCATGGACGAGTCGCCCATCGCACTTGAAGTGGATACGACCACCTCGCAGCCGGATTCAGCCGTCGCAGCCTCGATAGCTTCAGATATCCTCTCCATCTGATCGTGGGACGCATTCTCGGGTGCGAGCGCATAACACATATATTGACCATAGCTGTCAGAGGACATGCCGGACATCAGGAAGCTCGACGAACTTCCGGAGTCCATGATACCTAAGTCTTCGACACCGTCGACAGACAGGATCATGTCCATGACTTCATCTACCTTCGCGTAGGATTCCTCGCGGGTCATCTCCTCGGGAGTCGTGATATCGATAGTTATCTCATTCGTGGTGATCTCAGGAATATAGACGATACCCGTTCTGAACACCATGACGACGGCAAACGCGAGCAAGCCGACCGAGACCGCGAGCGGCGCTGCCTTGTGCTTCAGGCACCACCTTAGGGACTTGCCGTAAACATCAAGTGTCTTATCGAAAAGCTTATGCTCCTTAGGCTCTGACTTGGAAAGCAATGTACTGCACGAAGCCGGAACTACAGTGAGCGCCATGATGAGCGACGCCACGAGACAGTAGCCGATAGAAAGTGCGAGCGGGAACATAAGAGTTCTTACCATATTTTTCGCGAAGACTGCCGGGAAGAATACGCAGATAGTAGTGAGCGTGGAAGCGATGATGGAGCCGCGTACCTGTTTCGCGCCCTGGACAGCAGCACGAGGCGCAGGCACGCCGCGGCCTATGAGACGGAAGATGTTTTCCATGACGACAACCGAGTTGTCTACAAGCATTCCTATGCCGAGCGCGAGACCTGAGAGTGTCATCATGTTGAGCTCGAGTCCCGTGAAGTACATGAGCACGATCGCGAAAAGCACCGACAGCGGGATGCTGATGGCAACAACGATAGTAGGCTTCACATCCTTAAGGAAGAGCGCGAGGATGATGATGGCGAGAAGCGCACCGATGAGCATGCTCTGGAATACGCTTTCGATGATCATGTTTATGTAGACACCCTGGTCAACGAGGTTGATAGAGTGGAATCCGGGGTACATCTCACTAAGTTCCGCGAGAGCGTCGTTACACTCGCCGGAGACCTCGTTGGTGCCGGCGCTTGATGACTTGAAGATACACAGAATAATGCCGTCGGAGCCGTTGAGCTTGGTGTAGCTGTCGTCGGCGGTATCGATGACCACTATGTCGGCGATGTCCTCGAGGCGGACCGTGCCGATAGTATCGTTATCGAGAAGGAGTGCGGAAGCGATGTCCTCCGCGCTCGTAAATTCTTCACCTACTCTTAACAGCCACGACTGATCGTTCGCGTCGTCAATATAACCTACCGGCATGGAGAAGTTCTGTGCGTAGATGAGCTGTGAGAGTGTGTCGGGATCGATAAGTGCGTCTGCGTTGGCACTCTCGAGTGCAGACTCATGTGCCGCGTCATACTGTGCCTGAGCCTGGTCCAGTGCAGTCTGTGCATCGGAGATGCCGACCGCTGCAGTAGAGAACTGAACTGCTGCGTTGAGCTGGCCCTGTGTGATACCGCCGACACCAGACTGAATTCCGTTCAACATCTCCGGTATCGAATCTGCGACGCCTCTCAGGTTCTGAAGCTGTGACTCGAGATTTACGAGCTGAGCGTTAAGGCTGCCCGCGGGGTCTGCTGCTCTGATACGTGTGATGACGGAAGACAGCTGACTCATGAGCGAGGACAGATTACGCGTCGTGTTGATAAGGTCTGCAGCAGTAGAGCCGTTGACCGTGCTGCTTGACTGACTGAACATATTGCGCAGCGAATCGATGTCGTTAATGAGATTCGTCATCTCCTGCGGAGTGATGCCCGCGAGCTCGAGTGACGCGTTGATAAGTGCATTGTTAGCCTCGTCGAAGGCCGCCTGTGCAGCAGCGACTTCAGCGGAACCCGCATCATATGCGATCTGCGCAGCGATAAGGTTAGCAGCTGCTATGGCATCTGCCTCTACGAGAGCGTTGTACTCATCCGGCGGAAAATCGGGATCCGATGCGGCACGCTCAAGGGCTTCACGAGCTCTGTCAGAGATTGACTGCGCCTCATCAAGAGTGTTGCGAAGCTGGATCTGAAACGCAGTCGCCCGGTCGAGGTTGGCACGCGCAGCATCGACGCTCGACTGTGAGCCGCTTAAGGCAGCATTCTGGACATTCTGAATGCCGATCATGCCCTGCTCTACCTGATCGAGCTTGCTGACTATGAGGTCAATGTTTTCTCTTAAGCTGTCCGCTATGCCTCCGGCCTGACCATCGATCTGTGAGAAGATCGCGGACGACATCGTATTACCGAAATTGCTCTGCGCATTCTCGAGCTGGCTCTGCGCTTCGTCGAGCGCTTCCTGTGCCTCATCGAGCTGATCCTGCGCATCGGCAAGCGAGTTGTTCGTCTCTCTTAAGATACGCTCGTTAAGCGCGTCGATCTTATCCTGATTAAGCTCGACCTGGATGCTCTTTTCAACCAAACCGATAGTGGTTATGCTCGCAACGCCCTCCTGTCTGGACAGATACGGAACGACATCGTTATTGACGAAGTCGGTGAGTTCATAGATGTCATAGTCATCGCGCTCGACCGCGATATACATGGTCGCAAGCATGTCGAGACTGATCTCCATGATGTTCGGAGTCATGACGCCGGCAGGAAGCGAACTCTCGAGGTCATTAAGCGCACTCGTTACACGGACCATCGCGACATTCATGTCGGTATCGTCAGCGAACTCGAGCTGAACGATCGAATAGCTGTCGGAACTGGTCGACGAGACATTAACGACGCCGCTGACGGTACCGAGGGAATTCTCGATCGGCTTGGAGACCTGATCTTCTATCTTCTCGGGGCTCGCGCCCGGATATGCGGTTATAACAATGAGATACGGAAGGCTGAATTCGGGCAGGAGGTCCAGCGGGAGCTTCACTATAGACACAGCACCAAGAGCAATAATCGCGATTACTGCTACTAATACTGTAAACGGCTTTTTAACACTGAATTTCTCCAAATATATACCTCCGCGTTGCTAATAATATATCGCGTGAGTATGAAATACAATAAAATAAAATTATAAGATTTTATAAAGATGCACGATGCCTGCTTCGAGAATGTAGGCTCAGCTCTCTGAAGGGGCTTCTTCGCCGAACACGATACTCGTCCGGTCATCAAGATAAGTCATGTACCAGATGCCGATCTCGTCTTCATCCTCTTCATCACCGCTGATACCGACGATAGTGAGGTTTCCGCCTTCATCGTTGACATCATACATCGTATACTGGAAACAATACTGAGTCCTGCCGTTATCATGACTCGAGTAAGGTCTGTAATGACTGTACTGTCCGTGGAAATCCGAGTAATTCTCGAGGTCGGCCGCACTGTCATTCTCGATGTTGCACTCAGTAAGGAACGCATCAAGATCTGCCTGCGTTAAGCCGTTACGGTCCAGAACATTATCCGAGAACATATCGTAGAGATCGTCGGAATCGTCATCAAGAACTGCAGTGGCAAGCACTTCCTTGCCGACATCCCAGCGGTGGAAAGCTTTGTCGTTTACCTTCACCTGAAGGACCAGAACGCCCACTAAGATCCAGGGTATCACTATCATGAAGATGCCGACCCACAGTCCGACCTTCAAAGTCTTCTGACCCTTCTTCTTGGCTGCCGAAGCACGAACACATGAGACGATGATCATCACGATAGCGAGCAAAGTCAGGAATGCCGCTATTCCGAGTGCGGCCATGACTACAACCACATTAAGCAATACTATGAACACAAGTCTTACCCCTCACTTATCAGTTCCGCCGCCAGCGCCTCTATCGCGGAGCGCGCGGCATCATCAAGCGCCGCATTTACGGTGACCACATTCTGCGCGAAAGTGATATCTTTGCTGCCCTCGAACTTCGCCTTTATAACCTTCGCCGCCATAGGCGCCCATGTGCCGTTCTCGATAATTCCGATAGTCCTGTTCTGGTAATTGCGCTCGAGAAGCTCGTTAATAAACTCGCGCATGAACGGGAAGATGTCACCGTTATATGTAGTAGTCGCGAGCACTACTTTGCCGTATCTGAAAGCATCTTCTACCGCTTCGGCCATGTCGTCACGCGCGAGGTCGGTTATCGCGACCTTCGGGCAGCCTGCTGCCTCAAGCTTATCACGGAGAAGCTGCGCCGCCTGCTTCGTGTTGCCGTAGACAGAAGTGTATGCGATTAGAACTCCCTCCGACTCCACGCCGTATGAAGACCAAGTGTTATAAAGATCCAGGTAATATCCGAGGTTCTCCGTGAGCACCGGACCGTGAAGAGGACAGATTGTCTTGATGTCGAGAGCCGCGGCTTTCTTGAGGAGTGCCTGCACCTGCTGACCGAATTTGCCGACGATGCCGAAGTAGTAACGGCGGGCTTCACATGCCCAGTCCTCCTCAATATCGAGGGCACCGAACTTACCGAATGCATCCGCGCTGAAGAACACCTTGCTGTAGGTATCATAAGTCATCATGACCTCGGGCCAGTGCACCATCGGCGCCGCCACGAACTTGAGCTCGTGCTTGCCGAGACTTAAGGTGTCACCTTCTTTTACCACCACTTTACGCTCGGCGAAGTCAGTGCCGAAATACTTCTTCATCATGGTGAAAGCCACGTTGCTGCTGACGATTTTCGCTTCCGTGAAAGCCTGTGCGAATGCCGCGATATTAGCCGAATGATCCGGCTCCATGTGCTGCACTATAAGATAGTCGGGAGTCCTGTCGCCAAGCACACTTCTGATGTTCCCGAGCCACTCTTCTCCGAAGTTCCTGTCGACCGAATCCATTACCGCGATCTTCTCATCCATGATCACGTAAGAGTTATAAGCCATGCCCGCGGGGATATCATACTGACCTTCAAAAAGATCTATCTCGTGATCATTAACACCTGCGTAGAAGATATCGTCTGAAACAAACATATTGATTACCTGCCCTGAATAGAATTAATGCTTCCTCTTATACCCGCAGTCGCAGTACGGACCTCCGGAAGCCAGAGTATATTTCCTGACAAAGACCGAAGCTCCGCCAAACTCACTCATAGTATAATCCAGATGACACATCGCGGGAACAAGATCATAGAATCCGTACTCCTTCATGAGTGTACAGATGCCGCATGTATAGAACCGCGCCTCATATCCGCTGCCGTCAGAGTACGGCAGATAATCCATGGTCCACGAATAAGGATTACGGTCACCGGCTCTTAGCGCGGCAGTCTTCTTCTGCCCTTCAATATCGGCTTCGGTAAACTTCTTCTTTCCGGCCATGCGGCAGAAAGCCTTCGTGGCCGCATTAGTCATCGCGTGCTCATAATAGCGGGTTGCCTCCTCTACCGTGGGTCTCCTGTCCATCGAAAGAAGAAAAGCCGTAAACGTCGCGCAGCTTATGATATTGGTCTTAAACCTGTCTTCTTTCTCGAACTCCGGCAGCTTACCGATGATCTCCCGGTATCTGGGCTCCGCAGCTTTGGCTATTGCAGCCGCTGCCGCAGGAGTGTACCCCAAGTCATTTACAAGAGCCTTACGAAAAGCTCCTTTATAATACATCCACATTCCGGCAGGCATTCCGCTATACTTCATCTCACGCTCACCTCTCCTTAAGATCTGATTGCAACAATGACATTATAACGCATTTGTTAGCTTAGGCTAACTCCCAGTAGTTTTCGCGGCTTTATTCCATGTGCCAGAGGCCGGAGGCGTCGTAGGTGCCGGGAAGCACTTCCCAGTTCCCCTCACTCGTCTCTATATACCAGCAGCCTTCGTCAGTATCGTATTCCATATTGCCGTACCCGGGATAATCCGAAGAGATGCCGACATACCAGTACTGCCAGATCGGCGGCTCCACATAATCGTTATAGAAGAAGTAGCAGTCCGTGTCCGGATCGTAATATGAATAATCTTCCGGCATCCATTCACATGTCCTGCCTATCGCTTCGACATAGATCGAATCCTGCTCCATATACTTACCTGTTCCCATCTCGGGCACATGCCAGAGAGCCGATGTGTCGTATCTGTCAGGCAGCACTTCCCAGTTGCCGCTGCTTGTCTCTATATACCAAAGTCCCTCGTCGTAGTGATAGGACATCCAGCCGTAATCGCCATAGTCCGATGATATGCCCTCATACCAGTACTGCCACTCAGGAGGGTTGACCTCATCGGCGTAGACGAAATAGAAGTCAGTCTCTTCATCGTAGTAGCACTCGTATTCGTCATCCCAGTAACACTCTCTTCCCAGAACGTCTATGTAGATGCTGTCGCCGGAAACCTCTTCCTGCACATATTCAGTTGGGGTTCCGATGTCAACATTCATGATCTTGGTCATGCATGCGTAAAACAGCGTGGGCAGCAGGAAAAAGCATGACAGCGCAATGATAATAGGCTTTACACATCCGCTGCCGGAACTTCTTCTGTAGCCGGAAGATACTATCTGATCCTGAAGCGCGTCTTCGACAACAGCATTGTCGGCAACATTCGTAAGCTGCGCGCCGCAGTTGGGACACGAAGGAATGGCGCCCTCCTCCCACTTAAGCTTGATCTGGGTACCGCAGTATTCGCACTCTAGAAGCGTCTCATAGCTGCTGCCTTTCTTGACGGCGACGTTCTTGTAGTACTGACCGTTCTCGTCGTAGTAACCGGCCTCATACTGCGTGCCTGTGGACTCGTCGTACCATCTTGAAGGGTAGTACTGATAATCGTGCCTTGAAGATCGAAGCAAGGGGGCAGCAATGGACCCCATGTAGCCCCGGGGCTGATTGGTGCGCTGCCTGCGGGGCGGGGTTACGGTCCTGGTTTTCCCGTAGTTTCCGAAGGTATGCGACCCGCCGGAATAACTTCTGCTGCTGTGAGAGCTGTGACTGCTTCTGCTTGAGGAGTGACTCCTGTGAGAGCTGTGACTTGAACTTCTGTGTGAACTTGAGCTTCTGTGTGAGCTCGAACTTGAACTTCTTCTTGAAGGCGGCATGATCATTTCCCTCCCTTATTCCATTATTCCATGCGATGTTATTATAACCGAAAACTGTCCTCTTATCCGCCTGTATGTACCTGTTATTCCATTTTTATTGATAAGATGTAACTTGGATGATATCAATGCTTCTGAAGGAGGCGGAATGAAGTTATTTCTTAAGCAGTGCCCCGATATCGGCGAGACCGAGGTCGAGATCCGTTATAAGGAAAGAACGGAGGAGATCGATAATCTGATCCGTGCGATAGATCAGTCCTCAGACACGATCGAGGGATTGAAGGATAACGGTGACAAGGAGTTTATCCGTATCGCCGGCATACTCTATTTCGAGGCGGTGGACAGGGATGTTTTCGCTTATAAGGCAAAAGATGTTTACAGGGTAAGAAGAACTCTTTACGAGCTCGAAGAGGATCTTCGCAGCAGGTTCTTCGTAAGGATCTCGAAGAGCACGATAGTAAACATCAAAGCAATAAGTCTGATATCCCCGGAAGACGCGAGAAGGGTAAAGCTTAAGCTTATCAACGGTGAACTTCTCATCGTATCGAGAAGCTATGTAAGCGACTTCAAGAAAGCCATAGGAATGAAGGGAGGCAGATCATAATGAATTCAATTATAAAAAAGTCTTTGATCAAATCTCTTCTTATATCGGCGGCCTGCTTCATCTTGAGCATTATCATCTATGCGGTCATGTCAATCGTGTTCGGTACGATGATCGATCCCTTGAGCGTACTCATCCTTGTTCTGATGTTCCTGGCCATCGCATGCTTCAACTTCATAAGATCATTTATCGAGAGATCTGAGTGGGGCAAGTCGAAGTCCATGAACCTTAAGAACATCATCTTCGCGCCGGTGTACTTGGGGATTGCGATCGGTGCCGCTGTGCTTATGGGAGTGCCGGTCACCCTGCCGTTCCTGCTGCTGCTCGCAGGGGTTTTCTTTGCCGTATTCTTCGCGATGAATGTAATCGTATATCTGGTCGCCAAATCCAAGACCGATGAGATGAACAATGCTCTTAATTCTTTTAAGAAGGAGCATTGGGGGAATGAATAAGAATGATCTTATTACGGTTCTCAGGGTACTAACAGGTCTAATAGCATGGTTTCTGGTAACCGAACTTCTCGGCGGGTATATTAACGGTCTTATAGGCGGAGTATGGGGCAAGGCCCTCTCGGCGATGGTCATTCCGTATACACTCGGAATCGGCGCATTCCTTCTCGTCTGTATAGGAATGCCTGCTGATAAGCTAACCGCCGAACCCTTCTTCAGACCTTCCGCAGGGCTCATCGGAAAGGCGTTTATCGTGCAAAGCGGTCTTTCCTTCCCACTGGTATTTGTTATCAACATCATAACGAAGCTGACAGGGCACGAACCGACCGGTATCGGGGCCGGTGAACTGTTCGGGCATCCGTGGTTCTATCTGATCTTATTATTGGTATTTAATCCCATATTCGAGGAATTGCTCTTCCGAAGGCTCGTATTAGACCGTCTCTCGCCTCTCGGCTTCAAGGGGGCCGTTTTAGTGTCCGCGGTGTTATTCGCACTGCCGCACCTGTATTCGCAGGGCATCGCCCAGGTGCCGTACACCTTCGCGATAGGTCTTGTACTCGCGTGGATCACGGTGAAGACGGGGAAGCTCTGGCCCGCGGTCCTGCTGCACAGTCTGTCGAATATCTACGGGGCTTACCTGCCGATGGGGCTTACCCTCATCCATCCCGCGTGCGCGGCGCTTTTCGTGCTGTTTACGCTGGGGGCTATGCTGCCGCTTGCCGTTATAATCCTGACGCACATGCGAAAAGCATAAGAAAAGCCCGGAGATGCGGTTCCGAGCTTTTCGAAAATAGTAATGAATAATGTTCCTTAACCTTCAATGTTAATGGTGTTATTCTCAGGCAATGCCTGGAGTTCTTTCTTCGGGATCGTGAGCTTCAGCACTCCGTCCTCGAACTTTGCTTTCACGTCTTCCTTCATAACTGCATCACCGACATAGAAGCTTCTCTGCATCGCGCCTGAGTATCTTTCCTGACGGATGACCTTACCGTGGCGTTTCTTCTCTTCATCATGGCCCTTGGCTGCGCTTATCGTAAGATAGCCGTCTTCGAGCTTGATGTTGATCTGATCTTTCTTGAAGCCCGGAAGATCCATATCCATCTCATAATTCTCTTCCGTCTCATGAACATCAGTGCTCATCATGCGCTGTGCATTCTTCCCATAGAGCCTCTTGTCCAGATTGGCAAGCTCATGCTGTGTAGGAAAACCCCAAAACTCATCAAACAAATTCTCTCCAAACAGATCGGACATCAACATAATAATCATCTCCTTTGATTGTTGTTATCCGAGCATCGAAGCGGAGGTCTGATCTATCTATTGATCTTCGTTCCTTTGTTCTGATACCATTATAGTCTTCTTATTAGCACTCGCAAGTGGAGAGTGCTAATCAAATTGAACCATCTTTTGCCGGCGGATTTGTGCAGTTTTGAAGCCGCCGCCTAAGTTCTACGGGACTATAATATATGGGGTTGCACACTTATTACAGCTGCCTGATTATTCAAACACCTCCACAAAGTAATTAACTGTATCGTCAGTAAGACCGTAAGAATAATCAACATCGCCCTGATTCTGAACGACGATGCTGTAGCTGAATCCGTTTGCCTGCCATGTTACTACGCGGGCTGCATCAGGTGCATAAGATCTGCAGGTGGCAATACCGCGAGTGTATGTCGTATCGTAAGTATTGTAGTCACCGGAGATATCTTCACCCAGTGAATCCAGACCTTTACGGATAGTGATAAGACCGGCTCCGATGTAACCTTGAAGCTCGATCATTCCGTCTGTATAACGGATAGCATACCAGGAGATCATACCCTGATCAGTATCCTCGCTTCCGTCGGAAGGATAGGAGATACCCGAGATTCCGGAACCTGATAACGCCTCGTTAATATCATCTGTCTCAGTCCAGGGATTGGCTATCTGCTCATCACTCTGCGAAGCTTCTGTCTCCACTGCCGTTGTCTGCTCAGCCTCTGTAGTTTCCGCAGACTCGCTGCTGCAGGAAGCAAATGATAATACCAGTGCCGTGGAAAGTGCTAATGCGATTAATCTTTTCATAAATGTATCCTTTCTTACTTGTTATTAACATCAATCTGTTTACCGCATGTCGGACAGGTTATAAGGGCCGTATGGCCCTCCTTAATGCTAATTATACACTGATATGATAATATTTTTTTGCGAACGGATTTCCCTGAGCAGTTCATTCTTCAAACTGCGGATGGCTTGCTTAACGGATTGCAGATTCGGTTTAAATCGGAGCACTCGCTGACCCCTCCTCATCTGGTGGATGAGCTTCAAGGATTTGACAGGAGTTTTTTTAAGATGATGTTTACGGGTAAAATGTACAGGAAGACCTACAGACTGGTCGAACTGGAGATATGATTCTGCACGGTTTTGTTGATATGAGCATGGGGATTTGGAAATAAATGCGCAGATTCGGGCTTAGTTAATCAGATCAACTGCTCCTCCGGATTTATGTAAACTTATAAAGCCTTCTATCGGATAGAAGGCTTAATTAGTTCGAATGTTATGATGATCTTTGGGGTATCGTTCAGGTAGAGGATCATGAATTAGGAAAACGCTCTTCAAGCATAGACATGAGCTTACTATGATCGACGGATTCGCCGTTGGCAAGAGTATAATCATTCATCCATGAGGAAGAAAGATTCATATCTCCAAAACGTATACCTGACCTCTGTGTAAGCCAATTTGCAACATCAAAGTCGCTGTATACTGCGAATTTGGGATCCACACGCTTAATGAAAGCCATAAGCTCCTTAGATTCTTTTGAAGAACCGCCTGTAACCTGCTCTAATTCCTTAACATTAACTTCATTACTCTTCATAATCGTAATCTCCTTCTTTGTTGTTATGATCATTTATTGATCACACGTATATTGTTGCGATTATCGGGTTAAGAAACAATAATCAATGTCGTGGCTTTTTGTCGCTTAATCAACGCTACTCTTAAATATTGTTCATGTTTACCCAAGATTACGTTGAACGATGTACCGTTTGGGGAGTACCTGAACGATTACCCAATTCCGGGTAGTCATTTAACGTAAGCCTGCGGAAGATAACCCGTATGATTCAGAACTCTGGGAATCTCTGGTCAACAATTCATATGACAGACCGGCTGACAGATCGATAAAACACAACGATCTGATCATGAAGTCTGACTTTGAAGTGGAAGTTGCAAAGCTG
>JAFXPN010000017.1 GCA_017527865.1 Clostridiales bacterium | reverse complement strand
ATAGACAGAATGAGAGGCAGGGATGGTGCGGATGTCTATAAGACCAAGACCGGATTTAAGTATCCACTGTCCAGGGACAGAAGCGGTAATTATAAGATTCAAAGCGGCGAGATGATCAGCGTCTGCATGACTTCGGATTTCTTCCTTGAGAAAGCGGATGAGTGGCGCGGCGAAGCATGGGATATGATGCGTAAACGAAGCGATGTTGTATTCCTTCTTCTGACCAAAAGACCTCAGAGAATCAGAGAGTGTCTTCCTGAAGACTGGGGGGACGGATGGGATAACATCTTCCTTAATGTAACCTGCGAGAATCAAAGCAGAGCAGACGAGAGGATCCCGATACTTCTTAATCTTCCGTTTAAGCATAAGGGTCTTCATCTGGCGCCTCTTCTGGGGCCCATAGATCTGGGTAAATATCTCGACAGCGGTCAGATTGAACAGGTAGCCTTAGGCGGTGAGAATTACGGCGGCAGCAGACCCTGCGATTACGACTGGGTCACGGCGGTACAGAAGGAGTGCGTCGCGCGTGATATTACTTTCTGCTACATGGAGACCGGTACCAATTTCATTAAGGACGGAAAGCTGTACAGGATAAGGAGCAAGCAGACTCAGCAGTCTCAGGCTCTGCATTCCGGCATGACTTATCAGGGCAAACCGATGACGTTCGTTCTTAAGGATGAGGACGGGAATTCGGTTCCGAAGGAGAAGCTTTATGTGCGGCACTTCGCAGCGAAATGCGATGAGTGCGCATTCAAGATCCTCTGCAACGGCTGCAGCAACTGCGGTTACTGTGAAGGATGGAAGGCCAATACATGATAGAATAACATTATATAGTCTGCTTGCTTTATGAGGCATTTATGAGTGGTGATGTTACTTTAAGAAAAGCCGCGCGCGAAGATATCAGGAAGGTCTGGAAGATGCAGACGGAGGCTTTTCGGGAGCTTCTGGAGAAGTACAGAGATTACGATACGAGCCCTGCAGCTGAAAGTGTGGAGAAAGTCGAAACGAGGTTTGATATGCCGGGCTCGATCTACTACTTCATAGAAGCTGAAGGTGAAGACGTCGGCGTCATCCGCGTGATAGACCTTGAAGACGGCACACGCAAGAGGATATCGCCCCTGTGGATAATGCCGGAGTACAGAGGCAGAGGCTACGCGCAGCTTGCTATGAAGGAAACAGAACGTATACACGGCGCAGACAATTGGAGTCTCGACACGATACTGCAGGAAGAAGGCAACATTCACCTCTACGAGAAGATGGGCTACAGAAGAGTCGGTGAGCCACAGAAGATAAACGATAATATGGACATAGTGTTCTTCGAGAAGGAGTGATATGGAAGATATAATTAATTAACAGGGGGAATAATATGATCACAGTTAATCTTTACTACACAGGAACAAACGGCAATGCGAAGAAGTTTGCTCAGGAGATGGAGAATAGCGGAACTGCAGACAAGATCCGTGCCGAGAGGGGAAATGTGCGCTACGAGTATTTCTTCCCAATGAACGATCCTGAGACAGTCCTGCTCATAGATGCGTGGGAAAGTCAGGAGGCGATTGACGTTCACCACGCGTCTCCCATGATGCAGACGATAGCTTCCCTTCGTGATAAGTATGACCTTCACATGAAGGCGGAAAGATATGTCTCCGAGGACCTGCCCGATTCTGACCAGGGGTTCATCAGGGTATAACACAGGTTGCGTAAATGCAACTTGCGATTGGTGGTCTGCAGGATATTCGTTTTGTAGACTTTCCTTGGAGGTGAGCGAAAATGATTTTCTCAGAAAAACTACAGGTGCTGCGCAAGAACAAAGGCTTTACCCAGGAGGCCCTCGCCGAGAGGCTTAATGTCTCGAGGCAGGCAGTTGCGAAGTGGGAATCAGGGCAGGTATATCCTGATATCGGCAATCTCATCGAGATAAGCAATCTTCTTAATGTAAGTGTTGATTATCTGGTCAAAGATCAGGACTGCGCAGTGAGTATTAAGGCTGCACCGGATACAGATCTTGATGAGCTCATCGCGTTCAGGCTTGAAGCGAATGTGAATACGTATGCTGCATTTAAGAATGAAGTGGATCCCACCCGTCCCGAATCGCATGACTTCCGCTACGAGAACGGCAAGTTTATGTATCACGACACTTACGTCGGAGGCGAGAAGTTCGCGGGTGAAGAGGCGGTCTGGAAGGATGGCGTGACGGTCTATGCAATGAACTATATGGGCCGTGTATTAAGTGACGGATTCAGCGGGAATTTCCTTAAGGAGGCTCTGCGTGCCGCAGATGAGAAGATGCCTTACCGCGGCCCTGAATTCTATCAGTCCGGCGAGTATCTTTATAAGTGTAATGTGACCGGTGATTTTACATGGTTTCAGGGATATGAGGAGATATATCAGGGCGATATCAAAGTCTATGAATGTGTGTTCCACGGCGGAATGGTAAAATGACATCTGAAGAGGTGTTGAACTATGGCTAAGAAGAGAGTTCTGTGTTTTGGAGATTCGCTGACCTGGGGATTTGATCCTGTTAACAGAATAAGGTTTGATGAAGATAATAGATGGCCGCGTGTGATGGGCAAGATCTTAGGCGATGATTATGAGATCATCGAGGAAGGTCAGAACGGACGCACGATAGCGACTGATGATCCTTCAGAAGGAGAGAAGAACGGACTTAAATATATCGGTCCCTGCCTTGAGACACATACTCCTCTTGATATAGTGATAATCATGTTAGGCTCGAATGACTGCAAGCGTAAGTTCTCTTATTCATCTATGGACATCGCAGGCGAGATGCAGATCATGTTAGAGAAGATCAAGGCCTATAACGAGTTCAGATGTCAGAACAGTTTTAAGATAATACTTGTGTCACCGCCGCTTATATCGGATGCGATAAAGGATTCGTGGCTGGGCGACAGCTTCGGCTATGAGAATGCATGTAAGGTGTCGTCGGAGCTTGCCGGATGGTATGAGAAGCTGGCCGGCATGTACAGTACATCGTTCGTTGATGCGTCTAAGTACGTTAAGGCTTCCGATGCAGACGGATGTCATTTGGATCCCGATGATCAGATAAAACTCGGGCAGACGCTAGCGAAGTTTATAACGGAGAATGAGATCGCATGACAAATAACATCAGACTGCCGATATAAATGACTTTGAAGCAGTCCGCGGTTATTCGCGTTCTGCTGTCGTGACGCTTCGGGAGGTGTTTCTTTGTTGGGAGGAAATGAATACAGGGAGATTGTAAAAAACGGAGTATAACGATGGATTTTATGAGTATCTGTAGTAGTGCGAGTGCTATTCAGAAATGCTTGGCAATTTCATAACTATATAATTATGACTGTAGTTAAATTTCCTTTGGAATACGCAGCAGACATCGGGGGATTGATATGAATAAGGTGCGTTCTGGAATTCTAGTTTTTGTTGTCATTTTTACAATGGCTTTTGCATTTTCTTCCTGTTCAAAGAATGAAGTTTATCTGAATGACAATTGGGTATTAACCTCATTTACTGTAGATGGTGAAACGAGTTCTGCGGATTTGACCGATCTTAATACACCGCGTTTCTTTTGTGATGATACTCTTAATGTAATCTTTTATATCTATGGAAAAATGCACTCCGGAAAAGCCCAACCAACAGGTGACAGAACATTCCGTATAAGTTATCAGGACACGGATGAATGCATGCTTGCTGAAATAACTAATGAAGAACTGATCATCACGCCTGAAGATTCTGATTCATTTGAAATGAGATTTAGATTAACCGACGAGAGAACACTTATCCCAACTTCAGATCTCGAAGAAGTCGAAGGCATAGAAGCTAGCTTTGTTACGCTTGATCCACTGACCGTCAGCTTCACAAATAACACGCAGGAGCAGTGGGTTTACAGTGAATACTACCGTATAGAAAAACTCGATGGTGGGATTTGGTGTTTGCTGCCTCCGGACAGGCCTGTTACAGTGAGAGACATTGCACACGAGATAGGTCCAAATATGAGTTCTACCTTGTCTTACGATCTTACTCCTTATGGCGATCTTGAAGACGGCGAGTACAGGATAGCATGCGGAACCGACACTGTCTGCTACGCGTACTTTACTATTGAATAAACATAACCGTTGCTGTATGGACTCAAGTGAAGCAAAGTGAGATATTGAATAATAAATCGTCATGGTTATCGCTTAATCTGCCATGTCCCTTCGAATCCCAGAAATGCGCTTGCAGTCTCTATCGCAAAGTCCAAACCGTTATCACTGTTTGTGAGAACTACAACATACTTGTTCTCTTCCGGACAAAGAACATACAAACTCTGGAATCCCGGATTGATTCCCGAATGCCAGTATGTGGTTGCACCTTCTGCATCTGATTCAATTGCAATTCCAAGACCCCACATATTATTAGCATCAATATTTACGGCAGGTGCAAACATCTGTCTGCAGGTATCGTTAGGATTGTCATAACTCTCCATAAGTCCGTTGCAGAACAATGTCATATCTTCCGGAGTGGATCTGAATGTGTAAGCGCAGTTTGCTTCTTTTGCGATCACGTCACGGTTCACAGGAATGCTAACCGGCAATGTAAATCCGACAATGAATGTCACTACTATAATGACGGGTACGCTTGCAACAAATAGTTTCGTTTTCTTTATTGTAAGCAGCAGAACTGATCCCATCACGGCAAAAATGATCAGGAACAGTACGAACACCTTGGATACGAAGAAGAACAGCAGGAATACAGCATTTATAACACCTGCGGCAATATAGCTTCCCGCATAGCCTGCCTTGAATGAATACAGTTTATGCTTCGTGACTTTCCCGATTATAGAGACAATTACCAAAAGCACGATGAAAGACAAAACAAACACCAGCATGGAATACAAAACTGCATTACTGAGATTCATGTAAGGCGTAATCGTATCCGCACTCTCGAAAGTGCTGTGCTCCATTCCCATGGGATCAAACACATATTTCGATGCCGCCTGGTCCAAGGTCATCCCGCTTGCATTCTCTATTACGCTTTGCAGATAGATATAACCTACGCCTGAGTAACGGAATTTCTCACCAGGATTACTGTAGAGCTTTTTATCTACTCCGAGTTCATAGCTCGGGGAAAAACCTGCAGTATGGCACAGGAGTTCTTCCAAAGTAATCTCCATAAGCCTCGGATCGTCTGTAAGAAGCCCGGCATCAAGATACGGATAGATCTGCTCATCAAGTGACAGGAGGCCTTCATCAACCATTCTTAAAGCTACTACGGCTGCCACCGTCTTGCCGTTGGAAGCAAGCTCATATACGGTTTGCTCGGTTGTGCCGGGGCCGTAATTCTGATACTCGACTTTACCGTCACTACAATAGACTATCGTATAGTTATGTATTCCGTATTTATTGCCCTCTTCCTGGCTACTGCAGCCGCAGAAGCCTATAGCCATCAGAACAACTGCCATTACAATTATCAGTCTTAATGCATTTCTCATATTACATCCCCAAAAGTTTCATTATGCTTAAATACAGGCTCGAGATCAGTTTCTCCTCATCAAGATCGTTCATGCTGTCAGAACTGATGTTATAGCATTTGTTGAGTGTTACATCCCTTATAATTCCATCGAAAGAAGACACCATGAACGACAATATATCTTCTACCGCAATTAAAGGCATAAAATACCCTGCCTGTACCTGCGTGATGATCAGTTCCGCAGCACGGTTGGCAAGATAGGGGAATACAGGAGTTGCCTTTGTCCCACTGTTTATTTTTCTGTCTATTTCCGGATTCTGTATGCAGTAAGTGCTCAGTTCAAAGAGAATCTTGTTATAGCTTAAGAGCATGTCTGAGAAGAAACTCTTAGAGACATTAAACAGCCTCTCAAGTTTATCCTCGGGCTTTAAATCCAACTGCATGACCTCATCAATCTTCTCTATCTGGTTTCCTTGCGTATTCGCTCTGTCTATCAGAGCGGCATAGACCGAGTAGATATTGTTGAAGTATTTGTATACTCCGCCTTGACTCATCCCCGTCTTAGCAACAATATCGGACATCGTAACCTCATACGCAGGCTTAAAACTGCACACTTCAAAAGCGGCATCCAGTATCTCATTGCGCTTCTCTGTCAGGTATCCTTCACTGACTTTGGGCACGGGAAAACTCCTTTCGAAAATAAAAACGACACTACTGTCGTTTTTATCACGCTGAGCATCAAATGTCAATAAAAACCCGTTTCAATATAAACAATTCAGAATCTTTCCCATACTGTTAAAATACGATTATTGATACGAGAGGGGAGTGGGGACAGAAATGGCCCTGAACGATTACCCGATTCCGGGTAGTCATTCAACACAATCGCGCGTTCTTATGTGTATAATGCTTTTATATACACACAAGGAGCGCGTGTCCGATGAATACGGTAATTGAATTTATGAAATCCAATACGTTATGCACGCTGTGCCTTATCTTAGGCATTATCGCGCTGCTGATCACATATGTCGGCGCTCCCATCGCGTCGAAGAGGTCCGGTAAACTCGATTATCAGTTCAATGTTATAACGAAGGAAAAATATGCGACTATCTCGGAATGCAAGTCACACGCAGTTCCGAAGACCAGCAACAGATGGATCGACGTTAACAGATAATAAGGGGGTACATCATGAATCCAAGTAAGATCTTCGCGGGTATATTCTGTCTTATCATCAGCCTCGCTTTTCTCGGAATCGGCATATGGGTGCAGTTCTACAGAAACGCCGGCTACGTGGAGACTACGGCTACCATCACCAGCATCCAAAAGGTTGCTGAAGGCAGCGGCACGGGAAAGCACAGGACACACGATGCTTATGTCGCTTACGTCGAGTATGAAGTCGACGGCACGACCTATTCGGGTCCGAGCGATATCTGGGAGTCCGGCATGAGAACAGGCGATTATGTCACTATCTACTATAATCCCGATAACCCGGTCGAGATGGGCGGCGATGCAGGATGGCTCGGTTGGTTCACTATGGGTATCGGCGCTGTGTCAGTTCTCGCTTCCTTCGCGATAATGTTCAAGAAGGATTAAGACAATTCACCACACATAAACTACAACTGACCACATAATCAACAACAATTAAAACACCAATGCTAACATCTCCTCATCAATGAATGAGGAGATATTTTTATGCGTGGAAACAAAAGGATAGCATGTCTGATGACTGCGACCGTGGCGCTCACCGGCTTAGGCTGTATGAGCGGCTGCGGCGAAGAAGAAACCGTTTTTGGCTGATCCCATATTTCTGAAATACAAAGGATTTGATGTATGTGATGAAGCGGATAACGGTATACAGTTATGGTATTCCATTTAAAGCCGTAAAGATTGAGAGTAGGAAAGATGCTCAGAACGCTCCGACTCCGATCACTACATATGCGCTGTTCAGCGATGGGAAGTATGTGACCAATGAGCAAATGAATGAATGATAAGAAGTTCCTTCTTAGATATATAAAACTTCGAGAAATGCCGGAGTTGAAAACATCTGCGGCCGAATGGTTTCATAGTAAGTGGGGAGTGCCGCAGGAAGCTTATTGGGAATGTATGGATGCTTACCTGAATAATAAGACGGAGTATGGTTGGTATCTCTGCATGGATAATGAGCGGATTGTTGGCGGTTTGGGCGTGATCGAAAACGACTTTCATGACAGAAAGGATTTGGCACCGAATGTCTGTGCAGTGTACACGGAAGAGACTTATCGAAAACAAGGGATAGCCGGAAATCTATTGAACATGGCAGTCGAAGATTTGCGCTCGAAGGGTATAACACCCGTGTATCTGGTCACAGATCATACAGGTTTTTATGAACGTTATGGTTGGGAATTCCTTTGCATGGTTCAGGGGGATGATGAACCTGAGATGACACGTATGTACATTCACAAATAACTTCCGGTTTGTCGGGAATAGGATTATCTCACTTTTAGCTTGTGAGGCAGAGCGTACTTGAGTGCCGGCTTTTCGCACTTTAAGTTCGGCAGCAGGATGCGGCAGAAAGCGAAAATGTTTACAAGAAGCGCTCCCGACCATGCGCACACCTCGGCCACGGCAGCCGCCTTAAAGCCGATACGGTCGATAAGGAGGCATATCGCCGCGATGCGCAGCGCCATCTCGAGCACACCGGACCACATCGGACGCACCGGGTCGCCCATACCCTGAACGCCGTTACGCACAACGAAAAGGCAGTCGACAGCGATAATAAACACGCCGCATACCGGCAGGAAGTCGCATGCAAGCTCCACCGCTGCGTCACCCTGAATGAGTATGCGCACCAGAGTCTCCGGAAAAAACACCATGAGGCTTCCGAGACAGATATATGTTACGAAAGAGATCTTAAGGCACACACGAAGTCCCTGCTTTATCCGATCGAACCTTCCCGCGCCGTAATTCTGACTCGTATATGCTCCCATCGCATTACCCGCCGTAGCTGCAGGATTCATGAACAGATTCAGATACTTGCTGCATGCGGAATATGCAGTTGTATAATCGACACCGTGGCTGTTGATAAAGTGCTGAACCGTCATGCATCCGATGGCCGTGATCGAATTCATCAGAGCCATCGGGATACCGTTTCTGAACAGATCGATATATACGTGCCTGTCATTCTCAAAGTCGCTCTTCTTCAGGTGAAGAATATCAATCTGTGTAAGTCTTAATACACACACGACTGTCGATACAGCCTGAGAGATGACAGTTGCTGCCGCCGCTCCGCCTACACCGGTGTGAAGCACGAAGATAAAAAGGGCATCGAGAACGAGATTAACGATTGAAGATATTATGATCGCCGTCAAAGGAGTCTTGCTGTCTCCCAAAGCTCTTAACAAGGATGCACTGACGTTATAGCAGATCGAAGCCGTAAGTCCGCCGAAGATAATATAGCCGTATGTAAGGCAGTCCTTCATAAGAGAAGCATCAGTATTAAGAAGCCTGAGCGCGAACGGAAGGAACAGAATGCTCGCTATAGTAAGAATGACAGAGATAAATGCAGTAAGCGTTATCGTTCCTGCCAGTCTGTGTCTTAACTCATCTTTTCTTTTCGCGCCGTAGCTCTGTGCGATCACGATACCGAAGCCGTTCGCCAGGCCGAATGAGAATCCTACAATGAGAAAGAAGATCGATCCCATATTGCCGACAGACGTGAAAGCCTGATCGCCGAGGCCTTGACCGACGATCATCATGTCCACGAAGTTATAGACCTGCTGCAGCATACTGGTCAGAAGCAGCGGCCAATAGAACCTCATTATATGCACGGCCGGATCGCCGCGCGTAAAGTCTGTCACTTTAGTACTCATCTTGAGGTCAGATTATCGTTAACAGTGGAGTAAAAACAGAACTAATTTATTGAATATTGACCGTTTTTTGTTATTGTATGTTTATGGACAAAGAGATAATAAACTTTACGAATATTCATGGTATTGCGGTCGTTGACAGCACTTGTCTTACCGAGTTCCCGTCTCATTGGCACAATGCGGCAGAGTTTACCGTTGTCCAGAAAAAAGGTGCCAAGTACAGGATCGGAGACGCGGTATATGAGCCCGGCATCGGAGACATAATGCTCGTATGGCCGAGAGAACTGCATGAGATCTTATATATGCCCCGGAACGGCTCCATGTTCTTCCAGTTCTCATCATCTTTGATCGAGAATAATACCGACCTTGCAGCCGCATCGAGATTTCTTAACAAATGTCATCTCATCTCGCGCAGAAAGAATCCCGATCTTGTTAAGCAGGTCACAGATCTTATATATGAACTTCAGGAACTGTACCGCAAGAGCGAGCACTTTAAAGAGACGCGCTGCAAGCTTCTTGTATATCAGATCCTTCTTCTTATCGGCGAATATGTTATGACTGAACTTCGCGAGCAGATCGGTACCGAGAAATACTCTGACAAATCATGGGATTATATCCGTGCAGCCTTGAGCTATATCTCAGAACACTCCTGCGAAGACATATCCGAATCACAGGTGGCCGCGAAGACGGGGCTTTCCCCATACTACTTCTCCAAGCTTTTCAATGAATACACGGAGATGTCTTTTCCCGTTTACATATCGGGAATACGTGTACAGAATGCGATTAACCTGCTGGTTAACGAGAAACTCTCCATAACCGAGTGCGCTTTTCTCGCAGGATTCCAGTCAACGACGAGATTTAATAAAGTTTTTCGAGAGATAACGGGAATGACACCGCGCGAATACAGGAAGCTCCACACGCGCAACCACAATTAAAACAGTAGATCTCTATAGGTGAACAGTATGTCAATGAAAAAGTTAATGGAAACGGACAGGCAGGAATTGATTTCCAAAGGGCAGCTTGTGAAGTCGCCTTTAGACGGAGTGTCGGATTTTATCTGGTCTTTCGGAAGAAGACTGCACACCTCGGATGACGCTTTTAAAGAATGGTTAAACAGCCCTGTTCCATTTCTTGGTGACAGGGCGCCGCTTGATGTTTTGAAGAATGATGAAAACGGTGAAGAGATAATATATGACTTATTTGTCAGGATCATATTCGGCGTACCTTCTTAAAGGTGATTGCCGGGTGTGAATTATTGTTCCGTTTAAAAAGGATTGGATCTCTCCAAGCCTTAGTTCGTTTAATGATCACTCAATATCCTTCCTCTTATCCTTGATGTGCTCCTTGATCTGTGCATCAAGCTTCGAGGTGATGATGCCGTTCATTGTCTATAACTCGGAACGTCCGCTACTACATACTCATCATTCTCAGCTTTGCAGTATTCGCCGATAGCATAAGCGAAAATGGCATCCAGCTTGGCGCTGAGATCATTCAGTGCCGTCTGAATATCAGGAGCCTTGCTCTGAGTATTTAATCCGCCGACAACATCATTGAGGTCATCAAGATTCAATTCTCTGCTATTATCAACTTGAACGATTACCCGATTCCGGGTAGTCGTTCTTTTTTGTGGACGGAGATACCGTCTCGAGATGGATAATACTACCCTCCTGCACAGGATAGTATCCATGCGATCGTTTGCCGGAACTTAACCTTTACTGACACAGACTCTGACTCGACGCAGGGTTGAGTCAGTCTTTGTGTCAAAAAACGCCTGATATTGACTCAACTACTGACATAATGCAGCTTGAAGTCACACTTTAAGTCAGTGGAGCTAACCACATCATGTGTCGGTAATCTATAGAGAAGAAGAATCGTGATGATATAATGATCACGTAACACGCAAAGATAAAAACGCAATGTGTATCGCAAGAACGGAACAGATGGAAAAGAAGCGCGAGAGTTTTGGCTCGAGAATAGGATTCATACTGGTAAGCGCAGGGTGCGCCGTCGGTATCGGTAATGTTTGGAAGTTTCCGTATATCGCCGGACAGAACGGCGGCGCGGTTTTCGTGCTGTTTTATCTGCTTTTCCTTGTAATAATGGGGCTGCCTGTGCTTACGATGGAGTTAAGCATCGGGCGTGCGAGCGGGAAGACGATAGTCGAAGGCTACAAGGCACTCGAGAAGAAGGGGAGTAAGTGGCACCTGCACGGCTGGGTCTGCATCATGGGATGCTGCTTGCTCATGATGTACTACACCACGGTCGCAGGCTGGATGCTCGCGTACTTCTGGAAGTTCCTTACAGGCGCTTTTGTTGATAAGACTTCGGCTGAAGTGACAGCGGTGTTCTCGGATATGCTTGCCAATCCTGTCGAAATGCTGATCTTCATGGCAATAACGGTTATCGCCGGATTTACCTTCTTAAGCTTCGGCGTCAGGAACGGACTTGAAAGAGTAAACAAGTTTATGATGACAGGACTCGTACTTCTCATAATCACACTTGCCGTAAAAGGGCTGACTTTGGAGAAAGCGTCGGATGGTCTGAAGTTCTACCTGCTGCCGGATCCTAACAGTATCAGAGAGGCTGGACTCCTCAATGTGATCACAGCCTCCATGAATCAGGCGTTCTTTACGCTGAGCCTCGGTATAGCCTCGATAGAAGTTTTCGGAAGTTATATGTCCAAAGAGAATACTCTTACCGGGGAGGCCGTTCAGATATGCGTATTGGATACGCTGGTGGCGATCGTATCCGGTCTTATCATATTTCCCGCATGTTTCTCGTTCGGGATAGAACCTTCGGAAGGACCGTCGCTGATCTTTATTACGCTGCCATGTGTCTTTATCGATATGCCGGGAGGAATGATATGGGGGACGTTGTTCTTTGTTTTCATGACTTTTGCGAGTTTCTCCACAGTGCTCGCAGTGTTCGAGAACATAGTCGGAGTGTCAATGGACAGCTTCGGCTGGAGCAGGAAGAAGGCAGTTAGCATAGACGGACTCATCATGCTTGCTACGGGCATCCCCTGTGTGCTCGGCTATAACGTGCTTAAGGATGTTCATCTTATCGGAGACCGCAGCATCCTGGACAGCGAGGATTTCCTCGTAAGTAATTTGCTGCTTCCGATCGGCTCTCTTATCTTCGTGTTGTTTTGTACGACGAAGTTCGGCTGGGGTGCCGAGAATTATCTTAAGGAGACCAACACCGGTACGGGGATTAAGATGAGCCGGAAACTTATCTTTTACTTTAAATATGTTCTTCCTGTATTGATAATAGTGATACTAATAAGCGGCCTGTCCTGATGCGCTTATTATTCAAGGGTTCCCAATGCTGCAGCAACATCGGAATCATCATACTTGTTGGACCCCGGCCGGCTCTTCTTGTACTTCCAGCACCTGATCGCATCATCAAGAGAACGCCCGGGATTATTCTCGAAGAAATCCCTTATGTATGTGTTGTATTCGAACTGGCTGTCGATGCTCTTCCGGCCGCCTTTTTCCTTCCTGATCTCTTTATATGCTTCTATCGCATCGGCGTATGTCTTTCCCGCGTTGCACTTCAGCCACTTTTGGAACCTGACGTTGAAAGTAAACGATTCGCCGAGCTGCGTCTTGAAGAACGCCCGGTGCTTCTCGGAACACACGAAACCGTCCTCGATCAGTGTGTCGGGCGTGATGTCGCCAGCGGGCTTATTGCGCGTTTTTCTCGCAATGCGCGGAGTCTCTGCTTTTCCCGTGTCCAGGTAGAGCGCGATCCTGTCTGCAAGCTCGGTCTTGCTTCCCGCAGATGAGAGCCCGTTCCCTCGGCAGAAGTCCGCGAGTTCCTCCTTAAGCCAGTACCACTCTCGAAAAGCAGCGCCGCTCAGGTCCGTATCCAGCTTCGGTCTTTCAGACATGTTGTTCCGCACTCAATCCTTACTTCGTGACCTGGCCTTTGCGGTAGCGGCCGAAGAGGATGCCGTCGTCGACATACTGGTCAGCCTGCGATACCCACATCGGGAACTGACCTGTGGCAAGAGCGGTCTGGCCGTTGAGCATTCCCGTGTGAAAGGATATATGCCTGAACTGGCGAAGAACGAGTTCCATTCTCGTGTGTTCGCAGTTCTCGGGACATTCATAAAGCATTTCATCAGTCAATGAATCAAGATAATCCAAAGTCTTCTTCTCGACACTGTCGAGGTATTCCAGAAGCTGCTCGTCGGAAAGCACCACATCACAGGGCTTGTCCGGATTGTCGAGTCCTTCCTTGTGGAATGAGGGCTCCTCGTAAACACACGGGTTGATGAACCACTTGTCCGCTGAATGGACCGCGTGATATGCCCATCTCCAGCACGGGGCGCCGCAGCACAGCGCATCTCTGTCATATGTACGGATGGATGTCCTTATGTTCATGAAGTTGGGGATGACCATGTCTTTGATTATCATGCACAGCTCGTTCATACAGTGCCTCCCGGAAAAGAAGTATATAAGCGATTATATACCTCCCGCCGTTCTCATATGTGAAGTTTTTTTGATATAATCGCATTGTTAAGGGAGGATAAAGCCATGAAGTTAGTCAATCTTACGTGTCCGAACTGTACGGGCATACTCAGGAACGATTCCGACAGCTAAAAGGAAGACCAGTCTAATGGCCAAAATAAAAAGAAGAAAAGCAGTAAATGTAAGACACCGCCACATAATCTTTCCGCTGATCGGAAATCTGATCACGTCCGTGATCACGCTGGCGCTGCTGATAATTGCCGCAACTCTGTTTATCGGGTATGTGTGCTACTTAAGGACGGAATCTGTCGTGAACGAGTTCGCGCATACTGTGGATCTGTACCGTGAATACGGACCTGCCGAGCTTGAACGCAACGGGATCACGATGTTCGTGACGGATGAAGACGGCAATAAGATCCTGGAGAACGGCAAGGATACAAGCATACAGGATATAGGAACAGACCTCGTGCTGTTCAAGACCCGTGACCTCGAATGGAACGATACGGGAGTATATGCCTGCGCAGATGAGGATGACCGGTTCCTGGAATTTGACTCTACCGGTATGCTGACGCTGAAATCCCTCCGGTTCTACAGTCTCCGTGAACTTGAAAACCTGATTGACGATAACGGCGTTTTTAATATGCCGTTATGGCTCTCGACGGAACTTGATGACGGCGGCACGATCTGCATCAAGACTAATCTCGACATTACCTTAACGGATGCCGCAGCCTTTATCGCTGTATTGTTATTTAACCTGATAGTCTTCATTATCATCGTTGTGAACCTGCACACGAGGTTCGTGAGCAGCGCAATCCGTGAAAACAGATTAGCGAAAATGTTATTCGAGGATCCCATATCTTATAACCATAACTGGTTATGGTTCCTCACCAGAGGCAGGAAGATCCTGAGCCTGCGCCGTGCGCGCGAGTACCGTTATGCCGTGGTCAGCCTGATGTTCGTTAAGTACAGGAACTTCGTCATGTGCCACTCCCTGCAAGAGGGAGACGAGATGCTGCGGCGCGTGTACGATACGATCTCAGCGACTCTCACCAAAGACGAGATCGCCGCTCACAGCACTGCCGCGAACTTCCCGATGCTCATCAGGTATGAGAACAGGGAACAGCTTAAGGACAGACTCAACGCAATGATCGGCCGGCTTGAGAACATCGACACCAACCACAAGTTTGCCTTCCAGGCAGGCGTATGCCTGATCGGCGATGCGGGCGATATGAGCCCTAAGACCATCCGCAACAAAGACGCTGACCTTGACGAAGAATACAATCTTGCAAGCGCCGCGAGAATGACGCTCGAGAGCAACGGAGATGAATCAGGGATCGCTCTCTTTGATGAGGAGCTTGTAGAGAAGCAGAAGTGGATAGACCGTGTGCAGGAACTTCAGAACAAGGCTGTGGAGAACGAGGAGTTCAAGGTCTATTACCAGCCCAAGTACGATCCGCGCACGGACGGTCTGAAGGGCGCCGAAGCTCTGATCAGATGGGATTCGCCTGAGCTCGGGTTCGTGGGGCCGGGCAAGTTCATCGATATATTCGAGAACAACGGTTTTATCAAGAAGATCGACGACTATATGCTCGCGCATGTCGCGCGCGATCAGAAGAGGTGGCTTGATATGGGATTGCCGTGTGTCCCCGTGTCGGTCAATATCTCCCGCGCGCATTTCGTGGACAGTGACCTCGCAGACCGGCTGTATGCCATCGTGAAGGCCGCGGAGTGTCCCTGCAAGTATATTGAGATCGAGCTTACGGAGAGCGCTTTCTTTGACGATAAGAAGGCCATGATCATGACGATAAAGAAACTGCAGGATTACGGGTTCGAGGTGTCGATGGACGACTTCGGTTCCGGCTACTCGTCTTTGAATTCGCTCAAAGATCTGCCTCTTAATGTTCTTAAGCTCGATGCCGGATTCTTCAATGCCGCGAACGAGGACGGGACCGACCGCGGTCAGATCGTGGTATCGGAGGCGATAAGGCTCGCCAAGAACCTTAACATGAGGACTGTTGCCGAAGGCATAGAGCAGAAAGAACAGGTGGATTTCCTGGCCGAGGAAGGCTGCGACATGATCCAGGGTTATTACTACGCCAAACCGATGCCGGGCGATGAATACGAAGCCAGAATGAAGGGCGCGGAGTGATCGTATGAAGAAGACAGTATTAGCTTCATTGTTATGTGTATCTTTGATGTTTACGGCCTGCTCGGGCGAGCCTTCCGTGATAGCTGCAGAGGAGACTGCGCAGTCTGCGGAGACTGCGGAGACAGCGACCGTGACGGAAACAGAGGCAGAAGCGCCGGAAGTGAACCGCAATGAGCTTTTCGAAGATATGCAGAGCGGTAAGTCGTTCTGCTTTATCGGCGACAGCATTACGGCGGGGACTGCAACTGACGGCATACCGTGGTATCAGCCGCTTGAAGGTTTCATTCAGGGTGAGATCACGAATGTTTCCGAGCCCGGATGGACGTCGGTTCACTTAACGCAGCTTGACGGCATGATACCCTGTGCGGATGTTTATGTTATAGCTATCGGGATCAACGATGTCCTTTATATCGATCAGCCGCTCGGTGCTGCGTCTTCAGATGAATTCATCTCTAACCTCGACATCCTTGCCGGTATGTTAAGAACGTTGTCTCCCGGCGCGAAAATGTATTTCATAGCGCCCTGGCCGTTCCTTAATTTCCCGGATGAAGCTTACGCGACACGCGACGAATTCACAGATGCGCTGTACGCGTGGTGTGACGGGGAAGAACGCATATGCATCGACCCGGGCAGCACGATATTGGATGTTCTCGAAGACGTCGATGTGTCAGTCTATATGTGGAATGATTATCATCCCGATACGCCTCAGGGAGTTAACCTTTACAGTTACGCCGTACTGCGTCCGGCATCCTGATCAGATTCCTATACTAGAGCCGCGTACGCCTCCGTGAAGTACTGCGTATACGAAGAATATCCCGATGAGTAGAAGTGCTGCGATGATGATCAGCGAGCCGATCATTCCTCTTGTGGACGGATTCATTACCGCCCCCGGATCGTTCCTGTTGATGCTGATGGTGACGGGACCTTTGGCGACATTGGAATCTATGCCGCGGGAAAGTGTATCGTAGAAAGCGGTCATCTCATGTCCGTCTGTGAAGTATCTGAATACGGGCGAGTGGTACCATCTGATATGCGTGTGGTTGTATGAATCCGAGGATACTTTTCTTTTCCTTACATAGCCGATGCATTCGGCCTCGACCTTCTCGGTGTATATCCTGATGCCTCTTGTAAGGTGCATGATAAGCCCCGTTGCATTGTAAACCCCCATGACGATAAGGAAGACACCCGCCATGAAATAAGAGCACTCCCAATCCGTCGCGAAAGGAAGATTGAACCACATGATCAGTATCGCGGCAGCTTCCGCGATCAGTAAGGATCCTGCGATAATCTCTGCGTTTTTATCCTTGCAGAAGTCTATCTTGTTGTAAGAGTTACTGCCTTTTATTTTAACGAACCCGATGAAGCCGCACAGGAATGCTGCTCCCATATGGAAAACGAGATGTTTTCCGCACGGCAGTACGATGGTAAGGACAAATGCAAGTATCAATGAGGCGATGAAACCGAGCACGCCTATCCCGAACTCCTTCAAGTTGTTTGCTCTGATAACCGGCTTGCCGTTGTTCGCCTCGCGCAGCTGTTGGTTGACCCTCTGCATATACTCGCGGGTAAAATCGATGTTATTGGATCCGACTTCCTGATATTCGCTGAACACCAGATCGAAGTGCTGTACTTTGTCGTAGATCATATCGCTCTCCCTTACCGGTCAAAATGGAATGTGCCCACGGCAGACAAGACATCCGTGTATAAGCCGTTTTCCTGTACATAACGAATCCATCCCCGGATCTTCAGATTTATTAAAGTATATCAGACAGGAGATTATGAGATAATAGGTGCATGAATAAGTATGATCTGATCCTTTATGACCTTGACGGAACCTTGTGGGACTCGATACCCATGATAATGGAGTCGTTCAGGCACGCATATATCGAGGTCTTCGGCACTTGTGAGCGCACGGATGAGGATCTGATGAGCTATATCGGAAGGCCGCTTGCCGATACCTTCTCAATGCATGATGAGGAGACTTCTAAGAGGCTTCTCGATGCATATCTTGTCCACAACAGGTTCCTGCTCGACAGCGACGTTATCCCCATGTTCCCGGGCGTCATGGAGGACCTTAACAGGATAAAGGCTCTCGGCATCCCGCAGGGCACGGTCTCGAGCAAACGTTATGAATCCGCGATCGTCACCTTAGAGCGCAAAGGGCTTGAACACTTCTTCGACGTGGGCGTCTTTAAGGACGACACGGTGATCCATAAGCCTGAAGCGGAGCCTTTGCTGTACGCGGCGCATAAACTCGGGTTCACTGATATGAGCCGTGTGATCTATGTCGGTGATGCGGTCCCGGATGCGAAATGCGCGAAGAATGCAGGCGCCGCATTTGCTCTGGTGTCCTGGTCGCAGATGGACAGGGAAGCGGTAATGAAAGAGGCCCCCGCAGATTCGCTGATAATAGACTCGCTGTGGGAGCTCGTTGATCCGTCTTAAGGGTTCCTGACAGCTTTTGGGGGATTGCTATACGCCAACCGGATCAGGTTTCCTGTTCTCCCGTAAGCATCTCGTAAGTCACGCCGTACTTGGCCGCGATATCGCGCGCGTAGGACGAACCCTCAGGCGCTTTCTCGACTGCCTTGTAGGAACGTTTTCCTTCCTCACTCGCCATGACGAGGGAAGAGACATTCAATTCCCCGGCGTTCTGTGCGAGTTTATGCATATGAGTGTTGTAGATGGTACGGCAGCCTTTAAGCCTCAGGGCCTTCACGGCATCGACCGCGATATAGTAACCTTCTTCGAAAGAAGTGGTCGAGAAGCTCTCGTTAAGGAGTACCAGACTCTGCGAAGTTGCCCGGTCGAAGATCTCCCTGAAGCGCACGCACTCCTCGCCGAGACGGCCCAGGTCCATCGTCTTGTCCTCGTCGGCAGGGAAGTGCGTGAAGATCATGTCCGCAGGCGTGTATTCGAATGAATCGGCAGGGACATAGATGCCGCCCTGCGCAAGAGCATAGAGAAGTCCGACTGCCTGCGTGAGCGTGGTCTTGCCGCCTCTGTTGGCTCCGGTGAGAAGGTAGATCACGTGGCTGTCGTCATAGACAAGATCGTTGTCTACGACTTCGTCCGAACTTTGAAGGGAGGACGCGAGCTTCAGGTTATAGAAGCCTTTGGCGTTCATTGCGGATATATTCTTTTCGCAAGGGAGGGGCTGAGGCTTGCTAAAGTGCATGCCCTTTTTCTTTGCCGCCGCGATAAACTCAGCAAAATTGATATAGTACGTAAGCTCGGGGATGAGCTTGCTTATCGTGACGATCGATATGTCCGAGTAAGCGGAAAGGACCGACCGCAGTTTCTTTACGAGGTGGCTCATCATCTTCGAAGCGATGTTCGACAGATAGAACGTGGAGCTCGAAGTTCCGTCGCCGTCGGGGATCTTGGCCAGCGTGGATTTGTTGCCGATGACGCTTGAGTAATTGATCCCTTCGGTCAAGGTCGCGTTGATCTTATCCAGTGCGCCTTCCGCGCCGGGCGTGTCGGCAGGTTCATACCGCATCTCTTTGTTCCAGTCAGTGTCTTTGTTAAGCTTATCCTTCGATGCTACCGCATCCGCGAATGAGCCCACGATGCCGGACTTCTTAAATGATTTCGCATTGACCGAGATAAGACCTAAGCTCTCTGCTTCGAATCTGGAATTGACATTGATTCCGATCGTGACACTCTGTATCGAATTTGCATCGACGCTTATGTTCTCTATGTCCTTCTTCATTTGGGCGAAGTTCGCGTCGGTGTAGAGTGTATCGATGTAGCTCAGAAGATCCTTCAGTCCCTGAGACTTGATACCTGGATCGGACAGGCAGTCGTGGAGCGATTCGACGCAGGTGATGAATGTCTTTAATTCGTCGAGCCTGTGCATCAGGTCCCAAAGCCCCGGCTTCTCCTCTGCATTCTTGCGCCATGTGCCGTAGTCCTTGAGGTAGTCTATCTGATTCATCAGGTCGAGAAGCTTCGCCCGCATATCCGGGAGATTATATACATCATCGAAAATATCCTGTCTGTATTCCGCGGTCTGAGGGTCAGAAGTCATCCTGGACAGGACGCGGATGATCATTTGCTGTTCCTTGGCGTCCGATGTTATCTGTGTCGTTATTGTGTCGATCCCGAGGTCGTGGACCGTGGTATCGCTTAAGGTCTTATATGCGGGTTCTTCACCGCGGAAGAGCAGACTTACTGCAGGTTTATTATCGACGGACATATGTGTTACCTCGGTAGATTGTTGATATGATTATTATAGTATAATAGTAAAGATTCTTTAACGGGGAGAGACGGTTATGGCATTAGGCATGAAACTCATGAACAATTTTCTGGGGAGCCTCGCTGCAGGCGCGGTGAGTTCTCTCATGGAAGCGGACAACAAAGCTGCAGAGGCTCGTAAGGTCGAAGCCCAGGCCAAGATGCAGGCTTACGAGAACCAGCGCAAGCAGATAGAGGAAGAAGCCCGCCGCCGTAAGAGCGCAGAGGAGATCGCCAAGATCAAGGCCAAGGCGGATGCCGATAAAGCGGCTCTCAATGTCAAACTCCTCGACGATAAGACTTTCAATACCATGAGAGCGGGCATCGTCATGTGCTGGTATATCGCGGGCATTGACGGCAATATCTCGCGGGATGAGGCAAGGGCTGTCACCGCGAGGATCAGGAATATCAAGGAAACGGGCGACATACCGGAGAAGTACAGGGATGCGATCTCGGAACTTGAGACATACAGGCCGATGACATTCGATGAGCTGAAGGTCTATATGGACCGCGCCGACAAGAATGCTCTGGTGAGCCTTGCGTTAAGGGCTGAGCATATCGCCAAGATGGACGGAATGACCGCGCAGGAGAAGTCTGCAGTGGACGGCATCAAACTCTATGTTGAATCGAAGACGGGATATCACTTCAAGGATCTTCACACCATGCCGCTCTCGGTCAGCATGATATGCCCGACCTGCGGAGGCAAACTCATCCCCGACGAGTCTCTGCGCAAGGCAACATGCGATTACTGCGGATTCACCAAGCTCGTCGAAATGAAGCCTGCTAACTGAGCGTTCGGGCATGTGATACAATGAAAAAAGTTAAGATCAATCAATAAGGGGGATAGATCATGAAGATATGTGACCACTGCGGCACTCAGAACGAGGACAGCACGAAGTACTGTACAAATTGCGGAGCGAGGTTCCCGGAGCCTCAGCCTGAACCTGAACAGGATACTGCATATTCTGCATACGATTCTTCATATCAGTCGACATACCAGCCGACATACCAGCCGACGTTTCAGACTGGAGAGAACGGATACGATCAGTCCGTTTACCGTCCGGTGATGAACGATGCTGCGCAGAAGGGAATAAGCGCCCTCGCCATGACCGGTTTTATCATCTCGCTGATCTCGATCTTCTGCTGCGGATTCACGGCCCCGTTAGGCCTTATCTTCTCCGTGATCGGTCTCATCGTGACCATAAATAAGTCGAAGAGGGGTATCGGATTCGCGATCGCAGGTCTCGTCATAAACGGACTTTTGACGTTGTTCATATTGATGATAGTCGCCGCAAGCTGGTCGGCCATCGATGAAGCGATGAACGATCCCGATGTCCAGAGCATCGATGAATTCTTTGAAGTTCTTGAAGAGGAACTTGATGAGGAGAGCGGATCTTCGGGAAGATCATCCCTTTCGTCGCGTACATCACGTACATCCCGCCGTTCCGGTGATGAAGATGATGCGGATGTTGATGATGTTATCGATGAGGTTGAGACGGAAGACCTTTCATATTCCGGCGAATGGACGGATTATGAATTAGCGGATGACTATTCTCAGATAACCGTCACATATACTGATGGTATCCCGGATGATTATGATTTCTACGGGGCTGACTTTGATGAGATCTGCATTCAGCTCGAAGACAACCTTGTCTCAACGGATAACTTCGGCACACAGTTCAGATTTGACAGGGAAGTGTATGACAGGCTCGTATCGATGGTCCTCATAAGCCCTGAAGAATATGACAACATGGACTTAAGCCGTGAGCAGACTCTCTATATGTTGTCGTATCTTGCGACGCTCTCCTACGAGATGGATCATGACGGCTTTATGCCGGAGAGGGCCGTCTATACCGAGGCAACGAACACCTACGATTTCTACGGCATCCTGGAAGAGAATAACATCGGACATGCAGTGATCGTCTTTACGGACGGAACCAATGACGTTTACTTTGAAGATGCGATGTGCGGCGACGAGATCTGCTGGTCAACGAATTTCTCGACCGATGTTTACCGTCTCGGAATGTCCGCTGATACTCTGAATGATTATCCGGCTAACGGATTCGCGGAACTTACGAGCTATATCGGCACGCTTCTCGATCCCCTTCTGTAAAGCCTGACCGCGCCTGATCAATATGTGGTTGACAAATCACAGACTCGCTCATATAATAATCAGGCACGCGGGATTAACTCAGTGGTAGAGTGTCACCTTGCCAAGGTGAAAGTCGCGAGTTCAAGTCTCGTATCCCGCTCCAGATGAAGACCTGCCTTATCGGCAGGTTTTTTTGTTGTGGTACAATTAGGGTTGGAGGCGGTTGAGATGAGATCATTCAACAGGTTCGGTATCACAGGATTGGCGTTAGCGGCAATGGCTGCCTCTTTTATGTTTGCTTCGTGTTCGGAGCAGCAGACGGAAGTGTCTATCCCGACGAGGGCGGCCCGTCCGGCTGCGGAAACTCAGAATCAGACCGAAGAAGATATCGATGATACCGAGGAGAGCGATCCTGCGGAAGAATCGGAGCTGTATATGGCAACAGATGATCTTGATTTCAGTAATTTTGTTTTTGTCGGAGACTCGAGGACAGTCGGAATGGGGCAGCATCTGCACCTTAATACGATAGCCGAAGTAGGAGTGGGTTATCCGTTCCTTGCGGCGCACAGGAGCGAGATACTCGAACTTACCGATACCAACATTGTCTTTAATCTCGGCGTAAACGACCTGGCTCATATCGATGATTACATCGAGTTCTTCCAAAGGCTGCCCGAGGAATTCTGCTTCGATAACCATATCTATGTAGTATCGGTTAATCCGACATGCGGGAATTATCAGAGCATGAATGCGGATATCGATTATTTTAACGTTCAGCTGTCCGACAGCCTTCCTTCAACCTGCAAATGGATCGATACTTGTTCGTTCCTGAGAGATGCGGGATTCGGATCTCCCGACGGACTTCATTACAACTCGCAGACCTATGAGATGATCGCGAATCTCATATATAACGATGTCATGCTCTACCAGAGCCTCGGATACTGACGGATAAAGGGAGAGGAAAACCGGTGCGTTTAAGACATCTTACTGCCCTGCCTGTGATCGCGGCTCTTCTCTTTTCTTCATGTAATGTCGAGGTGAAGGAATATTCATATGTAGATTCAGAAGAGGAAACAGTCACAGAGGTGTCTTACGAGACGGCTGCCGAGACAGAGCCGACCGCGGAGGAGACGATACCGCGTATAAGCACTGCGGTCGCCCCGGACAACGAAGAGAACTTCAGGGATTATCTTCTTCATCTTCTTGAGGCTTATACGTCAAAGGATGAGGGCATATCGTATGACGATCAGTTACAGGATGATCTTGAAGCCATAAGGGCGGTCAGCGAAGACAATTTCACCATGGCTCTTAAGATCGGGGATATCTGGGATGAAGTGTTCATGGACGATGATTATGAACTCTATATCTACGGTCAGGATGATCCTGCGCAGATCGGCATCGGCGGAGGTTCCGACCATGCGATCGTCGTTCTGGGTTATGAGCTCATGAACGGGCAGATGCAGGACGAGCTTAAGGGAAGATGCGACGCGGCTGCTGCTCTTGCCGAGGCTTTGCCTGATTCGATCATAATCTGTTCGGGAGGCGCGACGGGTCCCAATAACCGCGAGGGCAACACCGAGGCCGGACTCATGAGGGATTACCTCACGGAAGAATGCGGCATAGACCCCGCCAGGATCTATATAGACGAGGATGCGCTCACTACCGCGGAGAATGCCGTCAACAGCTTCAGCATAATGCGAGCCAATGATATCCACTGCATGACCATCGTGACTTCCGTTTATCACATGAGATGGGGTCAGGCTGATTATCAGACCCTTGCCTATATCTATTCGCAGGACATGGATTACGATATCGCGAGTGTTGCCAATTTCTGTTACGACGTTGAGCCGTCTGTCGATATGTACAGATACGGGGCGCATTTTGCGGTATGGCAGATCGCATCGATAATCGGTCTGTCCGAACAAACGGTGCAGTCACTTTCACCGATGAATTTTATCTGATGATGAGGTATAATAGTTTATAATTATTCTAAAATAAGGAGTAACGCTTATGTCAGAAGTCAATGTCAATAAGGATAACTTTGAGGCTGAGGTCATCAATTCCGAACTGCCCGTTCTGGTGGATTTCTGGGCTCCCTGGTGCGGACCTTGCAAGATGCTGGGTCCCGTGGTCGAGCAGCTCGCGGGCGAATATGAAGGCAAGGTTAAGGTGTGCAAATGCAACGTCGACGACAACACCGATCTTGCAATCGAATACGGTGTGTCGAGCATCCCGGCGGTAAAGATCTTCAAGGGCGGTCAGATCGTTTCTGAATCTGTCGGATTTAAGCCGCTGCCTGCCATGAAGCAGTTCATCGACGGCGCATTATAAGTCACTCATTTGAAATCCGGAAGCAGTTCGTCGCCTGATGCGTCCTCCTGGACAAAGGCGTTGAATTGGCCCAAAGAAGCAAGATAATCTGCTGCAGCCTCGTAATGGGACTGTGGCAGTTTGCGTTTAAGAGCAGGCGGGAGCTTCATCGAAGGGTACTTATACTCGAAAGGCGTGTACTGGTTCATGAGGCTTATATAGATGTTGTTCCCGTACCTCGAGCAAAGGTGATCGAGTATCTTCTTTGTGTCGAAAAGCTGTCCCGGCAGCATAAGATGCCGCACTATCATGCCTCGCTTCATAAGGCCGTCTTCCGTTATTACGGCAGGCCCCGTCTGCCTGTACATCTCGTCGATAGCCTCGCTGCAGACGTCAAAATAATCCGGCGCGGCGGCAAGATCCGCTGACAGGCGAGGTGAAAAGAACTTCATGTCGGGCATATAGATGTCGATCAGGCCGTCAAGCATCTTAAGAGATTCAACAGACTCGTAACCTCCCGAATTCCAGACCGCGGGAATGATAAGCCCTTTGCCGCGCGCGAAGATGAGAGCCGCAGCTATCGTCGGGATAAAGTGCCCGCCCGTGACGAGGTTGATATTATGCGCGCCCTGCGCCTGAAGATCGAGGAAAAGGGAAGACAGGTCTTCGGCAGAACAGAGCCTGCCCCTGCCCGTAGGCCCTCGTGCGATGTCGTAATTCTGACAGAAAGAGCACTTAAGGCTGCACCCTTCGAAAAACACCGCGCCGCTGCCTTGCGTTCCTGAAATTACAGGCTCTTCTCCGTGGTGGAGCATCGCGAGGTTAACCGCCGGGACTGCACCCATCCCGCAGAACCCGGTTCGGCCGTTCGCGCGGTCAACGCCGCACCTGCGTGGGCATATTAGGCATTTTTCATATCTCAAGGGCAAATCATCTTCGTGCATATGTTTAATTATAATATATAGCGTTTTTTCCCGACAGTGATAAAATCTATCGTGGCATGAAAGTACACGAAGGATCTGACAAGAAGAAACCCAAGACGTCTGAGCGTATAAAGAGAAGGCGGAGCCTTGCATTGCGCAAGGTCCTGACTGTCGTCGCCGTCCTGGCGCTCATCGCAGGATGCGGTGTCCTGTCGTACAGGATCTACACGCGTTACCTCATGTCCAAGATCAATTCCGAAGTTACGATAGAGACAGGCAGTTCGATCGATATTACGCTTTTCGCGCAGGCAGATGCCAATGATGCAGTCCTTGTTACGGATGTGTCCGGGATCGACACGACGGTGCCTGCAAGCTACATCATCAAAGTCAGGAACGGCAGCGCGATAACGGTCACGAAGGATGTGATCCTCAATATAATCGATTCGACCGCGCCGACCGCGGTGGCGGTTCCCCAGGATATCTATACCGACGGACTTCCGCCGGCGCAGGACACGGTAACTCAGATCGAGGACCTGGCGCAGGTGACGGTCGCTTATGTCAACGAGATGCCTGAGATCCTTGAGGCGGGACAGTATGATGTTCCGGTGAGCCTCACGGACGCGAGTGGAAACGTGACGTTCATCAATGTTCCTTTTACCGTTACGGATGACCACACGGCGCCGCTTATCTACGGACCGCATGACATGGAGGCCTTCATCGGTGATGCGATCATGTACATGGACGGCATAACGGTAACTGACGATCACGACGAGAACCCTACGATCGAAGTTGATACTTCGGAAGTGAATGTGACGGAAGAGGGTTATTACCCCGTGACATATATCGCATCTGACGAACACGGCAACACGTCATCGACGACCGTAACGATCCACATGCGCATAAAGCCCGAGCGTTATTACGAACCCGAGGAGATATATGAGCTCGCAAGACAGGTGATCGAAGATAATGACATCTGCGATGATTCGATGAGCGACATGGAGAAGGTTCTCAGGATAACCGCCTGGGTCAATACGCACATCCACTATACGATGGATTCCGATAAGTGCGACTGGACGGCCGGCGCTTACGATGTACTTACCACCATGTACGGCGACTGCTTTAACTATATGGCGATGTGCCGCGCGATGTTCGGAGCGATGGGCATAGAGAGCATTACGATCGAAAGATATCCGATAAACGTATCGAGTCATTACTGGAATCTGGTCAAGGTCGACGGCAGGTGGTATCACTGTGATGCCTGCGTGTTCCTGTCGATGACCGAGCTTACTTACATCTGCCTGAGGACTGATGCGGAGCTTGACCCGTACAATAACAGCTATGATCCCGAGACTTTGCCGGATGGCGTGACCGTTGCGACGGAATCGGTCCAGGATCTGCTGGACTTTGATAATCTCACAGTGAGGGATGACGCGGAATGAAGCAGAACCTGAAGGATCCGGAATCAAATTATCTGCCGCAGCGCACGGTTATAATATCGTGCATCGCGGCCGTTATCGCGGGACTTGTGATAGGCGCTCTGCTCTTTGTCATCAACAGCATTGAAGCTCGAAAAGCCCGTATTTATGATGAGGTAACCGTCGAGACCGGGATCCCGCTTGATCTCGGGTATTTCTTTGAGAACGGGGACATCGTCGAGGACGGCAGGTTCTATACCGATGTGACCGGGATCAATCCCGATGTTCCGGGCTCATATAAGCTCATCATCGAATTCAAGTTTGTTGTAACCATCCGTAAGGACGTTATCCTCAATTACGTTGATACGACCGCCCCGCAGGCAGAAGCGGTCCCGCAGACGATCTACTGCGGACAGCTGCCCGACGCGTCAGAGACTGTAACCAATGTGAGCGATCTTATGCACGTTACGGTATCTTATGCCGGCGAACCTGACGTATCGGCGGGAGGCGAGTATGTCTTCCCTGTATCGGTAAAGGATGACGCAGGCAATGAGACGATAGTCGACGTTCCGTTCACCGTCATAGACGATCATCTCGCGCCGCTGATCTACGGTGCTCATGACATCGAAGGATTTGTCGGCGAGGCGATATCCTATCTCGACGGCATTACCGTTACGGATAATTATGATCCCGATCCCGAACTTGTCGTCGACAATTCACAGGTCAATACGCATATGTCTTCGACGTTTCCGCTGACTTACATCGCAACCGACGAGTACGGCAATTCATCTTCCGTCACGGTCAATGTGCATCTGCGCGTAAGGCCGGAGCGTTACTATGAACCCGAGGAACTGTACGAGATCTGCGATCAGCTCATCGAGCAGTACAACATCTATGATGAAGACATGACCGACGTTGAGAAGGCTTTCCGCATATTCAACTGGACCTACAATTATATTCATTACATCGATACGTCGGACAAGATCGACTGGACGGTCGGCGCTTATGACGGCCTCACCACATTCCACGGCGACTGCTTCACATACTATGCGGTATGCAGGGCATTCCTCGAGAATGCGGGCATTCCGAACAGACTGGTCGAGCGCGATCCCATCACATGGTCCGCTCACTACTGGAACCTGGTCGAGCTCAACGGCGTCTGGTATCACTGCGATGCCTGCTACGCTTACTATCACGAGGGCTATTACTTCATGTATGCATATAACGATCTTAACCACAGCGATCACGGATATAATGTCGACCTTTATTCCGATATCAATGTAGCTCAGGATTCGGTGCAGCAGTATGTGAACTATCAAACTCTCGAAGTGGAGGATTTCGAATGAGAATAAATGTGCTTGATTACCTTGATGAGACCGCAGCCCGCCTTCCCGATAAGGTAAGCTTCCGAGATGAGCATACTGCGGTCACTTTCTCGCAGCTTCGCAGCTTTGCCCGCGCGGGCGGTTCGGCGCTTCTTAAGTCCGGCATTGCGAAAGAGCCCGTTGCGGTATACATGAGCAAGACCCCGTCCGAGATCGCTTCTTTCATGGCGGTCCTCGAGGCGGGATGTTTTTATGTGCCGATCGACGACGAGATGCCTCAGATGAGGATCAGCCTTATTTTCGAGAACCTGAAGCCGCGCGCCGTTATCTGTGACGAGTCTACCCAAGAGAATGCCAAGCGCCTTGCGGGGGATGCGAAGATGTTCCTGTGGGATGACATAAAGGATGACGAAGAGATCCCCGCAGCTCTTGATGCGGTGCGCGCCGCCATGATCGATACCGATCCTTGCTATATCATGTACACTTCCGGATCGACGGGCATCCCCAAGGGCGTTGCTGTCTGCCACAGAAGCCTCATCGATTACATCGAGAGTTTCTGTGAGGTCATGCGCTTTGATGAGGAGACGGTCTTCGGTTCCCAGACTCCGTTCTATTTCGATGCTTCTCTTAAGGATATCTATCCTACGATCAAGCTCGGCTGCGAGACCGTGATCATTCCGCACACGCTGTTCATGTTCCCGCTGAAGCTCGTGGATTTCCTCAATGAATATAAGATCAATACGCTGTGCTGGGTAGTTTCCGCGCTTACGATGATATCCGCGTTCGGAGTTCTCGACGAGGTTGTTCCGAAGTATCTCAAGATCGTGGGATTCGGCGGCGAAGTGTTCCCGGTAAAGCAGTACAGAAAGTGGAAGAAGGCGCTGCCCGATGTCCGCTACATCAATCTCTACGGACCGACCGAGACGACCGGCGTATCGATGTATTACGAGATCGACCGCGAGTTTGAAGACGATGAGCCGATCCCTCTCGGCAGACCCTTCGAGAACGTGGACATCTTCCTTCTTGACGGCGATAACAAGCCCTCTGACGAGGGCGAGATCTGCATGAGGGGAACCTGCGTGACGCTCGGCTACTACATGGATAAAGAGCGCACATCAGAAGCGTTCGTGCAAAATCCGCTGAACGACAGATATCCCGAGATCATCTACCGTACCGGCGACATCGCGCGCCGCAATGACCGCGGGGAACTCGTGTTCGTATCGCGCAAGGACTTCCAGATCAAGCATATGGGACACCGCGTCGAATTAGGTGAGATCGAAGCGGTTGCTGATTCCGCTTCTGAGGTGGCAAGGTCGTGCGCCATATATATCAGGGGAAAAGACCGCATCGAGCTGCACTACGAAGGACAGGCAGAGGAAAAAGCGGTACTGTCTTTCCTCAAGGAGAAGCTTCCCCGTTATATGGTCCCGACGAAGGTCCACAAGGTCGACAAGCTTCCCCTCACGCCCAACGGCAAGATCGACCGCAAAGCGCTGACTTTGAAGTCTGAGAGTAAATGATACAATAGGAGCGGAACTTTCCGTCAAGGAGGATACTATGGAAGAATTGATAGAGATTTTGCAGGATCTGCACTCTGATGTTGACTTTGAGAACTGCAAGACTTTGATAGACGATAAGATACTCGATTCATTCGATATCGTATCGATCGTATCCGAGGTCAATGACAGATTCGATGTTCAGATCCCCGCCAAGGAACTCGTACCGGAAAACTTCAATTCCGCGCAGGCTTTATGGGATCTTATCACCAGGCTTGAAGAGGACTGATGCTCTTTACTTCACTTAAGTTCATCGTTTTCATTACGATCCTCGTGATCGTCTATTATGCGTTTACTCCGGCGAAGGAAAGGTGGGGGCTTTTGCTCATGGCAAGCCTTGCCTTCTATTTCTTTGCCGACCCGAGATTCCTGATATTCATCTTCGTTACGGCGCTCGTTGCATATGTGCATGCCATAGTAACCGAAGACTATCAGGCTAAGCGCAAGGCGTACCTTAAACAGAACAAAGAGCTTTTCGATGGTGATGGCAAGAAGAAGTACAAGAAGACGACGGCAAATGTTACGCGTCTGCTGCTCGTGCTGTCCCTTCTCATCAACCTCGGGATACTCGCGGCCACAAAGTATACGAACTTTGTGATCGACACCGTGAACAGCATAAGGGGAGGCGAGCCTCTGTCCTTTGTAAATGTCATCATACCGATGGGCATATCGTTCTACACGTTCCAGACTGTCTCGTATTCGATCGACATCAGCCGCGGCACCGTAAAGGCTGAGAGGAATCTTCTCAAACTGCTGCTGTTCGTATCTTTCTTCCCGCAGCTCGTGCAGGGCCCTATCTCAAGATTCGGCGATCTGTCACAGACTTTGTATACGCCGAAGCAGTTTGAATTTAAGAATGTAAGTTACGGTTTCATAAGGATCTTATGGGGCTACTTCAAGAAGCTCGTCATTGCGGACAGGCTCCTGCCCGCGATAAAGATCCTGACCGGGTCGCCCGATGAATATAACGGCGCGTTCGTCTTCATCGTCATGATGTTCTATGCTGCTCAGCTCTACTGCGATTTTACGGGCGGCATCGACATAACGATCGGCATCGCGCAGGTCCTCGGCGTAACAGTCAAAGAGAACTTCGACCTTCCGTACTTCTCGAAGAACATCAAGGAGTACTGGAACCGCTGGCATATCACGATGGGAACGTGGTTTACGGATTACATCTTCTATCCGCTGTCCGTGTCCCCGAAGATGCTGAAGCTCTCGAAGTGGTCGCGCGAGCATCTTGGCAATGCGGTCGGAAAGAGGGTCACGGTCTATATCTCGTGTTTTGCAGTCTGGCTCGCGACAGGTATTTGGCACGGCGCCGCATGGCACTTCGTCGTTTGGGGACTTATGAACTTTGTCGTCATCATGGCATCCCAGGAACTTGAACCGCTGTACGCCAAGTTCCACGCCAAGTTTAATCTCAAGCCTCACAAAGGCTATGCCGTGTTCGAGATAATCCGCACGTTCCTTCTCATGAGTTCGCTGAAGCTGTTTGACTGCTATGCGAACGTCGGACTGACATTCAAGATGTTCGGATCGATGTTTACGACATTTAATGCCGGCAAACTGTTCGGAGGCGCTCTTGCGGATATCGGATTAAGCTCAGGGGATTACATCCTTCTTGCGGGAAGCATCACAGTGGTCTTCCTCGTAAGCTTATACAAGAAGTTCAAGGGAACGGACATAAGGGGATTCCTTTATGACAGATTCCCGCTGTTTGCGTTAAGCGCGGTAATACTGCTCATTGCAACGCTCGTGTTCGGCGCTTACGGCGCGGGCTACGACGCATCGCAGTTTATCTATAATCAATTCTGACGGAAGGGGGACAGCGTATGCACAAGTTGACAAAAAACGGCAAGAAACTTACTCGCAGTACGATCCTGCGGTGTTTGTGCGTCGCAGGTTCAGTCATTCTGACACTCGCCGCCCTCTGGTATCTTCAGAGACTTCTGATGCCGAAGTATCAGAAGGGCGTGGTCGAAGGCTCCATGATCGAAGAATACTACCTTTCCGAAGAACCCCATGAGGTCATCTTCCTCGGGGACTGCGAAGTGTATGAGAATATCTCGACGGTGACGCTGTTCGAGGAGTACGGGATCTCTTCCTACATAAGGGGTTCGGCCCAGCAGCTCACATGGCAGTCTTACTATCTTCTAGAGGACACGCTGCGTTACGAGACCCCGAAGGTCGTTGTATTCAACGTGCTCGCATTGAAGTACGGCGAGCCTCAGAGCGAGTCCTACAACAGGATGACACTCGACGGCATGCGCTGGTCCTCATCGAAAATCGCATCCATCGAAGCCTCCATGACCGAAGACGAGCACATGATCGATTATGTATTTCCTTTCCTCCGCTATCACTCGAGATGGAGCGAATTGACGGCAACGGACTTTGAGCATGTCTTCTCGAAGGACCGCGTCACGACGAACGGATACTACATGAGGGCTGATGTCCTTCCCGAAGGCGCGTTTCCGGATCCCATGCCGCTTGCCGATTACACACTGCCGGACACATCCATGGAATACCTCGAGATGATGTATGAGCTTTGTGAGGAGAATGACATCGAACTGGTCCTTATTAAGGCGCCGACGCTCTACCCGTACTGGTATGAACAGTGGGATGACCAGGTCGATGAGTTCGCCGACGCGCACGGCATCCCATATATTAATTATATCTACTTAAGAGATGCAATGGGTCTCGACATGTCGGAAGACACCTACGACGCGGGTCTTCATCTCAACCTGTCGGGCGCCGAGAAGTTCGCTTCTTATATAGGACAGTATCTTATTAATAACTACGACCTTACAGACTTCAGGCAATATGCTGATGTTGCAGGAGAATGGGAAGATGATATATTATTCTACGATTCGTTAAGGCAGGCACAGGAGGCGGAACTCTCCGAATACGGGGAATTAAGATCCTGGGGAGCCAATGCCATTGAATAAACGGAGGGTTAATCATATGAAAAAGAAGATCTTATCAATCATGCTCGGCGCGGCTGTTGTGATGACACTTGCGGCATGTTCGGGAGATGACGCAGATACCGCGCCCGTTGTTCTGTCCGGCGGTGAGACTGCACAGACCGAGGCAGCGGAAGGCGGCAGCGATACGGCTGACGGTACAGGGGACACGGCGGCAGCAGACGCTTTTGTCTTCACTTACAACGGCATTGCGATCCCCATGAATGCGCCCGCGGATGCGGTGATCGAGCAGTTAGGTGACGGGTACACTTACTTCGAGGCCCCGTCCTGCGCGTACGAGGGAATGGACAAAGTCTATACTTACAATTCCATCGTCGTCAGATCCTACACAAAGGACGGCGTTGATTATATTGCGGCTGTCGAGCTCAAGGATGATACCGTTGCAACCGCCGAAGGCATAAGGATCGGCGCGACCGAGGAAGAGGTCAGGGCAGCGTACGGAGAGGACGGCAACGAAGGAACATCCGGCATCGAATATACAAAGGGTGACAGCTTCATCTCGTTCATCTTCGAGGACGGAAGAACCATCGCGATTACCTATACTGCGATCGTAGGATAAACGAGTATATAGGAGAAAAACGGTCGATTTAATAGAAAATCAAACTTTTTTCGCGAAGAGTATTGACTATTAAAGGACAAGCAAGTAATATAACGGGGCGCTTCGAAGGCGCCCTTTTATAAAGAAACAAGGAGTAAAGTCATATGAAGACATTTGTTGCTACATCCTCAAATATCGAGAGACAGTGGCTTGTCATTGACGCTTCCGGAAAGACTCTCGGACGTCTGTCGACAGAAGTTGCAAGACTTCTTCGCGGTAAGCATAAGCCCACTTACACACCTTTCGAAGACACAGGTGATTATGTAATCGTTATCAACGCTTCCAAGATGGTCCTTACGGGCAAGAAGCTCGATCAGAAGTACTATCGTCATCATTCGGGATTCCCGGGCGGACTTCGCGAGACAAAGTACGCTACATTGATGGATAAGAAGCCCGAGTTCGTTCTCGAGCATGCAGTCAAGGGAATGCTTCCCAAGAATGCTCTCGGAAGACAGATGTTCAGAAAGCTTCACGTATATGCAGGCGCAGAGCATGATCATCAGGCTCAGAAGCCCGTTGAGTACACATTCGAGCAGTAATTCGGAGGATAGAAAATGGCTACAAAGAAATCAAGCAAAGTATATTTCTACGGTACCGGCCGTCGTAAGGACGCTACAGCATGTGTACGTCTCGTACCGGGTTCCGGCAAGATCACGATCAACGGTAAGGACATCGATGAGTACTTCGGTATCGAGACATTGAAGCTCATCGTCCGCCAGCCTCTTGTTGCTACAGATACAGCAGGCAAGTTCGATGTTATCGCAAAGGCCATCGGCGGCGGTATCTCCGGTCAGGCAGGCGCTATCCGTCACGGCATCGCAAGAGCACTTGTCGAGGCTGACGAGGATGCTTACAAGGCAACACTTAAGAGCGCGGGCTTCCTTACAAGAGATGCACGTATGAAGGAGAGAAAGAAGTACGGCTTGAAGAAGGCCCGTAAGGCTTCACAGTTCTCCAAGAGATAATAACCCGATTTTTATCGCGAATAAGAGAGGTTGCCCTGCGCAACCTCTTTTTTATTAAATAATAAATATAGTATAATGGCTGTTATGAATGTTTTGGTTATCATACCTGCTTATAACGAGGAGAGCAGTATCAGGAAGACTGTGCTCGAGGTTCGCGAGAAAGCTCCGTGGGCGGATATACTGGTCGTTAACGACTGTTCCGTTGACAATACGGAGAAGATCCTTGCCGAACTCGGCGTCATCTATCTCAGGCTGCCCGTCAATCTCGGCATAGGCGGCGCGGTTCAGACCGGGTACAGGTACGCGGGTCTGAACGGTTATGATATCGCGGTGCAGCTCGATGCGGACGGTCAGCACGACGCGGATTTCCTCGAGGCGGTTACCGCTCCGATAAAAGAGGGCAGAGCAGACGTTGTCATCGGTTCCAGATTCATCGAGAAGGAAGGCTTCCAGACCAGCGGGATGAGGCGCTTCGGAATAAAGTTCCTTAACGGGCTCATCCGTCTTATTACAGGTGTTAAGGTCACGGATGCGACGAGCGGATTCAGAGCGGTCTCGAAGAACATGATCGAGCTTTTCGCGGGAGAGTATCCCACCGATTATCCGGAGCCCGAGGCCATTGTAATGGCGAGGATGAATGATGCGAGGATCATGGAGGTTCCGGTCGTTATGCGCGAGCGCTTCGGCGGTACGAGCTCCATTCGTCCTCTTAATTCGATCTATTATATGTTGAAGGTGTCTATATCGATCGTGTTGAGGCGGCTTCAGTAAGGAGGAAGATCAGATGTCTGTAACGTTAAGGATTTCGCTTTTGGTGGCTATGGTCTTTTACTTCGGCCTCATGTCTTACTTCTTCCACAGGAAGAGGATGTCGGTAAAGTTCTCGCTCCTGTGGTTCCTGTCGGGCGGCGTCATGCTGGTGTGCGTCATCTTCCCGGGGCTTTTGAGCCGTCTTACGAACATGGTCGGCATCGCATCCCCGATGAACGGTCTGTTCGCCATCGCTCTGTTCTTCGTCATAACGCTCATCATGTCCCTTACCTCCATCGTGTCGGGGCAGGCCGAACGCCTGAGGGCTCTTACCCAGTCACAGGCTCTTCTCGAGGAACGCATCAGAAAGCTGGAGGGCAAGGAATAACGTATACGTCAAACGATATCACCTTCGTGGTCTGCGCTTACAAGGAAAGCCCTTATCTTGAGGAATGCGTGCGTTCCCTTAAAGGGCAGAGCATTAGCGCACAGATAAAGGTCGCGACGTCGACTCCCAACGATCATATAAGTGATATCTGCAGCAGGTACGGTCTTTCTTTGTACGTCAATCCCGAACAGAAGGGGATAGCAGGCGACTGGAATTTTGCATTGTCTGCGGCCGATACGCCGCTTGTCACGATCGCTCATCAGGATGACATCTATGAACCTTCATACGCGGAGAAGTTTATCGAATACGCGAACCGGGCGAAGGATCCGATCATATTATTCTCAGATTACGGGGAGCTTCGGAGCGGCGAACGCGTCTTTGACAACAAGCTGCTTAAGATCAAGCGTTTCCTGCTCAAGCCTTTAAACAACGAACGCGCATGGGAGAAGAGAGGAGCCAGGAGGAGAGTCCTGTCAAAGGGGTCCCCGATCTGCTGTCCGTCCGTAACTTACGTAAAGGCAAAGATCCCGGAAGGCATCTTTGACGGCCGTTATAAAGTGTCGCTCGACTGGGCGGCATGGGAACAGCTGTCAAAGCTTGAAGGAAGCTTCGTATATATACCCGAACCGCTTATGCTCCACAGGATCCATGTCAACTCCGAGACGACAAAGCAGATAGAAGGATCTGTAAGAAGCGCCGAGGATTATGAGATGTTCAGAAGGTTCTGGCCGGCCCCTATAGCGGGGATTCTGGCACACTTATACAGGAGTTCGGAAAAATCCAATAAGATTTGAAGAAAATGAATTAATGTTATAATCAAAGGATAATAAATTGACTTACGGACAGGAGGCAGACATGGACAGAGAAGTTCTCGGAGAGTCTAAGGAAGATTACCTGGAAGCGATGCTTATGTTGAAAGAGAAGAACGGCTATATCCGTTCCGTTGATATTGCCGAACTGCTCGGCGTAACCAAGCCCTCTGTTAGCAATGCCGTTAAGAGCCTTAAGGAGAAGGGGTATATCGAAGTTGACGGTTCGAACTTCATTACCCTTACAGAAGAAGGCCTCGGTATAGCGCAGGAAGTATATAAGAGACATAAGACTTTGACGGAGCTGTTTGAGATGCTCGGGGTCGAGCATCAAACGGCGGCTGAGGATGCCTGCCACATCGAGCATATCCTGAGTGAGCAGACATACGAAGCTCTTATGAAGATCAAAGACAAGATTTAAGGATTGAAGAGGAACGGCGGATGAATATCAAACCCCAGAAGGGAATGCAGGAATACCTGCCCGATGCAGCATATAAGCGCGATCTGCTCATGAACATGATACTTGATACGTATAGAAGCTGCGGGTTCACAAGGATCTACACGCCTGCGGTGGAGAGCGCGGAGAATCTCGACAAGAGTGACGGAGGAGATAATCTCAATCTCATCTTCAAGATACTTAAGAGAGGCGAGAAGCTCGATGCGGCGCTCAGTAAGGATCCCGTAGACGAGTCTGAACTGTGCGACTTGGGCCTCAGATACGATCTGACACTGCCGCTGTCAAGATACTATGCGAACAACCGCAATGAACTGCCGAATCCTTTCAAGTGCATACAGATAGACAAGGTCTACCGCGCGGAGCGTCCTCAGAGGGGAAGGCTTCGCGAATTCGTTCAGTGCGATATCGATATCCTGGGTTCCGACTCGCTGTGCTGTGAGATCGAGCTCATATCGGTGACGGCGAAGGCCCTGGGCAAGATCGGCATCGGTAAGTTCTTTGTAAGGGTAAATGACAGAAAGGTGCTTCGCGGTGCCCTCAAGACGATGGGCTTCCCGGAAGATTCCCTTGACACCGTATGCGTGACATTCGACAAGCTCGATAAGATCGGCGCCGACGGCGTCGCTTCGGAACTTACGGAGAAGGGGCTGCCGGAAAGCGCGATCGGCGAGCTGTCGAAGCTCATCGCCAAGAAAGACATTACGCTCGATGACATGGCGGTCTATTGTAAGGATGAGGCTGCAGAAGCCATAGAGAACCTGAGGACTGTCATAGAGACTTCCAATAAACTGTCAGATGATTATGAGGTCGTATTCGACCCTTCGCTCGTAAGAGGCCAGGGCTACTATACGGGCACGGTATTCGAAGTCGCGAGCGAGAAGTTCGGCGGAACGGTCGCGGGCGGCGGCAGATACGACGGACTCATCGGAAGATTCACCGGCGAGCAGATCCCGGCGGTCGGCTTCTCCATAGGATTCGAGCGCATCTTCTCGATCGTGATGGAGAACGGCATCGAGCTTGCGGGTTCAAGGCCCCGCACCGCGATCCTTTACAAGGCGGAGGACATACTCGATGCGATACGTGAATCGGAGAAGTACGAGGCCGAGTCGGATGTAACGCTCCTTCTCGTAACCAACCCGAAGAAGGCGGATAAATTCTATTCCCGCGCGAAGAGTGCGGGCTTCGACAATATTATCAAGCTTGGTCTGTGAGGATGGTAAAGTGAGAACAAGTATTGCGACAAGAAGACTTACGGCATTGTGTCTCTCGGCTGTTCTTGTGATGTCTGCAGGATGCGGCACGAATGTTAATTACGGCGAATCCGAAGAGTCGGCTGAACTGACGGAATCCGTTCTTCAGATCGAGGCGGAGATACCTTCCTATGATCTTGAGACCGCGACTGTCGATCCGATCCCCGATCAGATATACTCGGGAGATCCGGTCGAGCCGTCCGTGACCGTAACGTGTGACGGCAAGGTCCTTGAAGAGGGCGAGGAATACACGCTTTCATATGAGAACAACGTCAATCTCGGGACCGCGACTGTTACGATAACCGGCAACGGCGTATCGACAGTCGGAAGCTGTTCCCTGACTTTTAATATCATTACGGGCGACCCCGTCTGTGATGCGGAAGAGAATCAAGGCATAGCGGCTTTCGTTGACCGCCTTTATGTCTATTTCCTCGGCCGCTATCCGACTCTTGACGAGATGACGGACAATGTCCGCAGATTGAGGAGCGGAAGCCGCAGCGGCATGGAGGCCGTCAACATCATCGTTCAGAGCGATGAGCTTGAGCAGAGGGGCATTGACGAGATCGCATTCGTCCAGGCTTTCTATCTTGCGGTGCTGAACCGCAATGCCGATGAAGACGGCTTATGGTATAACGTGAACCTCTTGTGGAACGGCATGTCCCGCGTGGATCTCGTGAACGGCATCATGGACGTTCCGGGCGGTGAATTCGATATATTCTGTTCATCCATCGGCATCAATCTCGGATCCGGACATGAAGCGGGAAGGGCGCCTGACATGAACGACGGAATTCCGACAAGTTCGTTCAATTATACGGTGGGCGACCGTACGGTTACGATACACAGAAGAGCTTATCAGTTTATTACGGTTGCAGATGAGGGCGACAGCATCTTTGATCTCGATTCGATGTGCGCTCTGGCAGGTCTCGAACTCATCAGCGATGACGACGGAAGCTTCGTTTACGGAACCGGTGTATATCAGCTGACACTGTCCGGCGGCTCGATGAGCCTTATGATCGGCGCGGACGAGGTCTCGCATTATGATGATGTTGTCGAAGACGGCACCGAGGTATTCAGAGTCAATGATACCGATACGACCGTAAGCCTCGGCATGATCGTCATGATCGAATACAGTCTCGAGAATCTCGCGGTCGAATAAGGAGTTTTCATGGACGGCGATATTCTGCTTTTCATACAGGAATTCATCCGCAACGACATACTGACGCCGTTTATGGTGGTTATCACGCGCAGCGCGGATTACGGAGCCCTGTGGATCACCCTTATACTTGCGCTCATCATTATCCGCAAGACGCGGATCCCCGGACATATAATGGGATTCTCGCTTGCGATCGAAGCCATAATAGTCAACTTGTTGGTCAAACCTATCGCTGCCCGAGAGAGACCTTACGATGTAATTGAGGAACTCGTCTATATCGGAAAAAAACAGCTTGATAATTCGTTCCCTTCGGGGCATACCGGAGCGGCCTTTGCTGTCGCGGGCGCGATGCTGTTCATCGTGATCTTCGGCCTTAAGGGCTTCTCGGACAATAAGACGTTCAGAAGACTTACGGTAGTAACGCTCATATATGCGGTGCTGATCGCTCTGTCACGTCTCTATGTCGGTGTTCATTATCCCACCGATGTACTCGGAGGCATGGCCATCGGACTGCTCTCAGCTCTTGCGGGTTACTTCAGCGAGCGGAAAGTCCGCGCCCTTTGGGAGAATAGGGGAGCCTCAAAGCGCGCTGCCGATACGGAAGTATGACATGACAACACTTATCGCAGCCGATAACCATATGGCTTTGCTGGCGGTGATGTTCCTTTCCACCTTCATATCCATATATCTTGAACAGAAGTATAAGTGGGCGGCGAAGATATCGGGCGCGGTCATAGCGCTGCTGATCGCTGTGGTGCTTACCAACCTGTGCATCATTCCCGCAAGCGCTCCCGTATTCGACGATGTCGTGTGGGGATATATGGTGCCGCTCGCGATCCCGCTCCTGCTGCTTAACGCCAATATCTTAAGGATATGGAAAGAGACGGGGAGACTTCTCATCATCTTCCTGATAGGCTCTGCAGGGACGGTCGCGGGGGCTCTTCTCGGAACCGTGCTCCTTGGGAACTTCATCGATGAGGTTCCGGGTGTTGCCGCCATGATGACCGGCTCCTACATCGGAGGCGGCGTCAATTTCTCCGCAGTTTCCGCGGCCTTCAATGTGGACGGCGGGATCATATCGGCCACGACCGTTGCCGATAATCTCAACATGGCAGTGTATTTCCTGGTCCTTCTCGGGATCGCATCAAGCGCCTTCTTCCGCAAAGTATATAAGCATCCGCATATCGACGAGGTGCTGAAGAACGGATCGGCAGATAAGGATGAGACCGAGACCCTCGCGGCGAAATACTGGGCGCGCTCCGACATCTCTCTTAAAGACATAGCGGCGGCGTTCGCGTACGCAGGCGTGGTGGTATTCTTGTCAAAACTCTTAAGCGGGTTTCTGACCGGTATCATCCCGACAGGCAATGCCTTCCTTAAGATGCTGAATACGTTCTTCGGAAGCCAGTATGTGTGGATCACCAATTTCTCGATGATATTCGCCACATTCTTTGAGGGGAAGGCGAAGCAGATACACGGAGCGAAGGAAGTCGGAACTTGGCTTATCTATCAGTTCTTCTTCGTCATAGGCGTGCCCGCGTCCATCATCATGATAATCAGGAATGCGCCCGTCCTTCTTGTGTTCTGCATGATCATGGTGCTGTGCAACATGTTGTTCTGCTTCGTCTTCGGGAAACTGCTTCGGTTCGACCTTGAGGACATCATCCTCGCTTCTAATGCCAATATCGGAGGTCCCACGACGGCGGCGGGAATGGCCATATCGCAGGGCTGGAATAAGCTTGTCGCCCCGTGCATGCTGGTCGGCACTCTGGGATACGTGATAGGAACATGGATCGGCATAATCGTCGGATCCCTGCTGGGTGCATGATATGGCTGATCGTTCAAACTTCGTCGTGATACCGGAAGCCGTACCCGATGTCCTTCTCGACATCAGGTATTACTCGACATATAACTTCATAGGATCAAGGATAGACGGCTATGAGGAGCCGACGGCCCTTCTTACACGTGAAGCTGCCGCTGCTCTTAAGAAAGCTTCCGATGAAGCTGTGTCAAAGGGATTCAGGCTTAAGATATTCGATGCCTACCGTCCGCAGCAGGCTGTGGACCACTTTGTGCGCTGGGCAGCTGATATCGATGATACAAAGATGAAGGAGTTTTTCTATCCGGACCTTGATAAAGATCAGCTCTTCCCGCTGGGCTTCATCGCCGAGCATTCCGGCCACAGCAGGGGAAGCACAGTGGATCTTACATTGTTTGATATATCACGTGGCATGGAACTTGATATGGGCGGCCCCTTCGACTTCTTCGGTGACATCAGTCATTCGGATTATACGGATCTGACTCCCGAACAGCTGTCGAACAGGGTACTGCTGAGGTCTGTCATGACAGGCAGCGGCTTCTTACCATTGAAAGAGGAATGGTGGCACTATACATTAGAGAATGAGCCGTTCCCGGACACTTACTTTAACTTCCCTGTGAGGAATCAGTAATCTCCGTTATCCCCGCGGCTCCCGGGGTCCGTCAGATCTTCAGCTCGCCTTAGCTCCGGCAAGTTCAGTGACTTTCTCGACAGACAGACCGGTGATATCCGCGACATCGTTGATCGAATCTCCCCGGGCGATCATCTTTATCGCAACCTCGATCTGCTTCTGCTCGGCGCCCTCCGCCAGAGCTTCCGCTCTAGCTTCTTCTCTGGTTTCCTCTCTTATTTCATCGATAATCTCATCTATTAAATCTCTCATCTTTTTATCCCCCTCTTCTGTATTCTTATAGTATCTCATCTTACTAGCAAGTATATCATAATGCATCTGATCAGGATCAGCGCACTGCAGATCATGCATCAGCCTGCCAAGCTCGGTGTCACTGTCCTGACACGCACCGTTTACATAGATAATATGAGATCCGTCATTAAATCTCCTGTTCGTATCTAGATTCATTCTTTCAATCCTGTAAAGCGGCTTATTATGTTTGAATTTATCTGTCTCTGTTATAAAGATAACATACGAATCTCTCATGTCCCTTGTATCCTGATCAGGCAGGAGCATATGCGAATCCATCATGGCTGAATAATGTCTTGCGCGCTTGGGAGTCGCTTTCTTGATATCGCGCTGTATCTCGATGTCGTATTTGTTATCCTTTTCGTCTACTGCAAGAATGTCGAGCGCCACGCTCCTCCATCTCATGCCCTCAATATACTGTTCCGTTCGCGAACTCTTAACTATAAGATCTGTTCTTCCGAGGATCACATTAAGCATCAGCTGCGCCGCTTCCTTATTATCATCGAAAAACAATCGCATGAGCTTATTGTTGAGCAGAGTCCATCCGGCGGACTCTTTCTTTATGACATCCGCTATGTTCAAAGTGTCTCGAAGTAATTTACCTTTCGCCATGATCTATGCTCCTTTTTAAGTTGTTATAAACTATCTGAAAGGAGTATAGATTCCGCTTATTTGAGAAACACCTACGAAAAACCGACAATTATCGACAAGTTTTGTCGGAAACAAAAACTGTGTTACCTCATATCGAAGCAACACAGCCTTTATTGGTCTTTATTTAAAGAGAGTTTCTATCAGGTTAAAAGATGCACCCGGAGATTTCCGATTTCTTGTCATCCAAGTTACGTGTCTCTTCCTGAAGTCCCATGACCGGAAGCTTGTCCGTCGTAATTGCTTCACTGATAGTCTCTTCGATGATCCTTCTTGCCTTACCGCCGGCAACCTCTTCCATTTCTTCCAGGTTCAGCTTCTTAGAATCTTCCATTGTAGTTTCCTCCTGATTATTGTT
>JAFXPN010000016.1 GCA_017527865.1 Clostridiales bacterium | reverse complement strand
GTCAGTATCTCGAGTTCGATCCCGGAAGCGGCGAGGTGCTTGGCGATGCCCCGAAGCTCAGTCTCCGCTCCGCCTCTGACCTCATCACTGTACCACGGGATAACAAATGCCAATCTTTTCATGGGATTATTATAATAAAAATCGGCTGTCTTTGACAATGCCGCACAAGCGGGGTGTTTGACTTTGAAGGGGTTATGTAATAACATTTTCGAGTATTTTTATTATATATAAATAAATGGGGTTGTTTACTATGTCTAACATCTACAGAGACAAGCTGATAAACGCGATAACCGAAGCTGATGTCGGTAAGACCGTAAGAGCCTGCGGCTGGATAGAGAATATCAGGGATCACGGCGGTGTTTCCTTCATCGATCTGAGAGACCAGTACGGTGTGCTGCAGGTAGTCATGCGCGACACGTCTTTGCTCGACGGACTCGTCAAGGAAGAGTGCATAAGCGTAGAAGGTGTGATCGAGCACCGTGATGAAGAGACATATAATCCCAAGATCGAGACCGGTACGATCGAGCTTGACTGCAAGAAGGTCGATGTATTGGGCAGGATCTATTCACAGCTTCCGTTTGAAGTTCAGACAAGCAAGGAGATCAGGGAAGACGTAAGGCTTAAGTACCGTTACCTCGATCTTCGCAACCGCAAGGTAAAGGACAATATCCTGTTCCGTTCCAAGGTTATCTCTTATTTAAGACAGGAGATGGAGAATATGGGATTTGTCGAGTTCCAGACTCCGATCCTGACATCGTCATCTCCGGAGGGCGCAAGAGACTATATCGTTCCTTCGAGAAAGTACAAGGGTAAATTCTACGCTCTTCCTCAGGCTCCCCAGCAGTTTAAGCAGCTTCTCATGGTATCGGGATTCGATAAGTACTATCAGATCGCTCCCTGCTTCAGAGACGAGGACGCAAGGGCTGACAGGTCTCCGGGAGAGTTCTACCAGCTCGACTTCGAGATGAGCTTTGCGACACAGGAGGATGTATTCGCGGTAGGAGAGCAGATCCTCACTAAGACATTTAAGAAGTTCGCTCCCGAGGGCGCTGTCGTGACAGAAGCCCCGTATCCGATAATCCCTTATAAGCAGGCGATGCTCGAGTTTGGAACGGACAAGCCCGACTTAAGGAACCCTTTAAGGATAATCGATGTTTCCGAGTTCTTCTCGAGATGCACGTTCAAGGCTTTTATAGGCAAGACTGTCCGCGCTATCAATGTTCATGCGAAGCTTTCCAAGGGTCAGCATGAGAAGATGCTGAAGTTCGCACAGGACGATCTTGGCATGGGCGGATTAGGTTACCTTGAAGTCCTTGAGGATATGTCTTACAAGGGACCTATCGATAAGTTCATACCTGACGACATGAAGAATGAACTTAAAGAACTTGCAGGCCTTACACAGGGCGATACGATCTTCTTTATCGCTGACACCGAGGCAAGAGCCAACGAGTGCGCAGGCAGGATCAGGAATGAATTGGGCGCAAGGCTCGATCTTATCGAGAAGAACGCTTTCCGTTTCTGCTATGTAAACGATTTCCCGATGTATGAATATGACAAGGAAATGAAGAAATATATCTTCACGCACAATCCTTTCTCAATGCCTCAGGGCGGACTTGAGGCTCTTAATACAAAGAAGCCCGAGGATATCCTCGCTTACCAGTACGATATCGTATGCAACGGCGTGGAGCTCTCTTCCGGCGCCGTGAGAAATCACGATGTCGAGATCATGAAGAAGGCATTTGATATCGCCGGATATACCGAAGAGGATCTTAAGATCAAGTTCGGCGCTCTGTACAGCGCATTCCAGTACGGCGCTCCTCCGCATGCAGGCATGGCTCCCGGCGTTGACCGTATGATCATGCTCTTGAGAAATGAGGAGTCTATACGTGAGGTAATAGCATTCCCGATGAACGGCAATGCACAGGATCTTCTGTGCGGCGCTCCCGGAGATGTTACCGAACAGCAGCTTCGTGAGGTTCATATCAAGGTAAGACAGTGATGTCTTCAAAAGGCAAAGTATATTTTTACACGCTCGGGTGCCGCGTCAATCAGTATGAGACTGATGCGGCACGCGAGCTTTTCTTATCTGCGGGATATGAGTGCGCCGCGGATGTGACGGAAGCAGACATCTGCGTAATAAACACCTGTACGGTAACAGGTGAGGCCGATCGTAAGTCAAGACAGAACTTAAGGGGAGCGGCAAGGCTTAATCCCGATGCCGTCATCGTTGCCATGGGGTGCGCATCTGAGATGGCAGACGGCAGCATCGATGCCGACATAGTCCTCGGTACACGCGACAAGAATGAGATCGTAACCCGTGTGGAAGAGTTTCTTTCTGCGCGAAAAGCTCTGAAGCACAAGTCTTCCCATATGAGACCGCCTTTGTCACGCACTGATGTGTATCACGACTTCGGCACTGTTATCTCGCCTGAAGGAAGCCGCGCGTTCATGAAGATCGAGGACGGATGCGATAATTTCTGCACTTACTGCATCATACCTTTCGCCAGGGGAAGAGTTGCTTCAAGATCACGGGAGAATATAAGAGAAGAGGCGCGCAACCTTGCTTTGGCGGGGTTTAAGGAGATCATAATCTCCGGCATAGAGGTCTGTTCTTACGGCTCGGACAGAGGCGAGGGGATAGGATCGTTTCTCGGAGTCATTCAGGATATTGCTGCGATAAGCGGCATAGAGAGGATCAGGATAGGATCTCTCGAGCCTTCGAGCCTTTCAGAAGAATTCATAAGAGGACTCGGCATGATCGGTAAGATGTGCCCGCACTTTCATCTGTCTCTTCAGAGCGGCAGCGATACCGTGCTTAAGAGGATGAACAGGAAATATGATACGAAGGTCTATCTTGAGAAAGTCAGACTTCTCCGGGAACAGTTCCCGTCAATGAAGCTTACGACGGATATCATTGCAGGATTTCCCGGCGAGACGGACGAAGAGTTTAACGAGACGATGGCATTTGTCAGGACGGCGGGGATAGATAAGGTGCATGTCTTTCCGTATTCGGTAAGGAAGGGCACGAGGGCTGCGGATATGCCGCAGGTTGACGGCACCGTGAAGAAGAACAGGTGTGAACTGCTCCGTAAGCTGTCCGATGAGCAGGAGATGCTTTATGCGCAGGGTCAGGTCGGCAAAGAGCAGGAGGTCCTGATAGAAGCGGACCACGGTGATATGTATGTGGGATATACGCGTGAGTATGTGAAGGCTCTTGTGTCACATGACAAGCCTCTTGAGACAGGTTCTATCGCGAAAGTGACGGCGACAGGGAATATGTATTCGGCGCTGATTTGTAAAATTATTTAAAATATAAAAAATACTTATATTTTTTTGGCTGCATTATGGTAGAATGAATCAGAAGTAGTGAATGCGGGGGCATTGAAGTTGGATTCAAATACTACAAAATTTAATTTCTCGGCAGACAAGACTGAGAATGTCAAGGAGCTCATGACTTATGTGCTCTATGCTCTTAAGGAGAAAGGGTACAATCCCATCAATCAGCTTGTCGGGTACTTTATCTCGGGCGACCCCACTTATATTACCAGTCACAGGGGCGCGAGAGGCATTATCAAGAGGATCGACAGGGATGAGCTTCTCGAGGTCATAATCTCGGAGTACTGCAGCAAACTGTGAGCATATGAATAAAGAAAGACTAATGGGGATCGACTTCGGTATGAAACATATCGGAGTCGCTTTGTCTGATGAACTTTTGATAACGGCAACGGGTTTTGAGACCGTTAATTGGAACGGTGTCGATGACACATGGGCGGTCAACAGGATCGCTCAGATCGTAAAAGAGAAGAATATCACGGGCATAATCCTCGGACGTCCTTTGAGGACCGACGGCACATCTTCCCACACCGAGGAGGCTGCCAATTCGTTCGGACAGAAGATAGAAGCGGCCACGGGTATCAAGCCCGTTCTTAAGGATGAACGTTACACGACCGTTCTGGCGTCGAATTTCATGAAGGAAGTCGGCAGGTCTGCGAAGAAGCAAAGACCGGTGATAGATCAGGTCGCGGCCGAGATCATCCTTCAGGATTACCTTGAGACTTTGAGAAGATGATCATCTGACCGCATCGGTCATTGACTTAACGTATTCTCCGACGTAAGGCGCGGCATCCCTGCCGTATTTCGCGAGTATCTTTATAATGGCGGAACCTACGATGGCGCCGTCGGAGATGCCTGCCATCTTCGATGCCTGTTCGGGAGTGGAGATTCCGAAGCCGATGGCGACGGGAGTATCCGTGTTCGCCCTTATTACCTTAACTATGGACTCGAGGTCCGTCTTGATCTCGGATCTTACGCCCGTAACTCCGAGTGAAGAAACAAGGTAGATGAAGCCTTCGGCCTCACGTGCGATCATGGCGATGCGGTTCTCGGAAGTAGGAGCTATCAGTGATATCAGGTCAATCCCGTATTTATGGCACTGCGGAAGGAATTCCTCTTTCTCTTCATACGGAAGATCGGGCAGGATCAGTCCGTCAATGCCTGTTTCCTTACAAGTGGATATGAATCTGTCAGCGCCGTAGGAGAATACGACATTTGCATATGTCATGAAGACCATGGGGATTGTAACGTCGGTCCTAAGATCACGTACAAGGTCAAATACCTTATCGGTTGTAACTCCGCCTTCAAGCGCACGCAGGTTCGCGCCCTGTATGACCGGTCCTTCGGCGGTCGGATCGGAGAACGGGATGCCAAGCTCGATCAAAGATGCGCCGTTTGCAACTGCTGCACGAACGACTGCGGCTGTTGTCTCGAGGTCGGGGTCTCCACAAGTTATAAAAGGAATAAATGCTTTACCGTTCTTAAAAGCTTCTGCGATCTTACTCATGGATATCCTCCCCTCTGTAGCGTGCGATGGCCGCACAGTCCTTGCCACCTCTGCCTGAGATGGTGATGACGATAATCTGATCCTTGCTCATGGCAGGTGCGAGCTTACGCGCATATGCCACAGCATGTGCGGACTCGATCGCGGGGATGATGCCTTCGGTCTTCGCAAGATACTCGAAAGCGCATACAGCCTCTTCGTCGGTAACAGGCACATACTCCGCACGTCCGATGTCATGCAGGTATGCGTGCTCGGGTCCTACGCCGGGGTAGTCGAGACCTGCTGAGATCGAATAAACAGGTGCGATCTGACCGTACTCGTCCTGGCAGAAATATGACTTCATTCCGTGGAAGATTCCGACTCTTCCTGTGTTGACCGTAGCCGCCGTCTCGAAGGTATCGATACCTCTTCCCGCAGCCTCGCAGCCGATGAGTCTTACGTCCTTGTCTCCGATAAAGTTATAAAAGCTGCCGATGGCATTGGATCCTCCGCCTACGCAAGCGATTACCGCATCCGGAAGGCGTCCCTCTTTCTCGAGCATCTGCTCCTTGATCTCCTTGGAGATAACCGCCTGGAAGTCGCGGACGATGGTAGGGAAGGGGTGAGGTCCCATGACGGAACCCAAGCAGTAATGCGTATCGGATATACGTGAAGTCCACTCGCGCATGGCTTCGGAAACAGCGTCTTTCAGCGTGCGCGTCCCGGTCTTAACGGGGATGACTTCAGCTCCGAGAAGTCTCATGCGGTAAACATTCAGAGCCTGTCTTACCGTATCCTCTTCGCCCATGAATACTACGCACTCCATTCCGAAAAGCGCAGCCGCAGTGGCTGTGGCAACGCCGTGCTGGCCTGCGCCCGTCTCTGCGATCAGACGTGTCTTGCCCATCTTCTTCGCCAGAAGCGCCTGCCCCAGTACGTTGTTAATTTTATGCGCGCCGGTGTGGTTAAGATCCTCTCTCTTAAGATAGATCTTCGCGCCGCCCAAGTCCTTTGTCATCTTCTGCGCGAAGTAAAGTCTTGACGGCCTTCCTGCATACTCGTTGAAAAGCCGGGTAAGTTCCGCGTTGAACTCAGGGTCATCTTTATACCTGTTATAAGCCTCCTCGAGTTCGATGACAGCGTTCATCAGCGTCTCGGGGATATACTGTCCGCCGTGTATGCCGAAGCGTCCGTTGGGATTAGTCATGTTCATCTTCCTTTCTGACAGCCTCATAAAAGTCTGTCATCTTCTTAATATCCTTAATGCCTTCTGTTTCTATCCCTGAGCTCACATCAAGAGCATAAGGATGAAGTTCTCTTATTGCTTCCGCCGCATTGTCGGGAGCAAGTCCGCCTGCAAGAAAATAAGGCCTCTTTACGCCCTTTATGATCTCCCAGTTAAATGTCTTTCCCGTGCCCATTCCGGAGTCGAGCAGGACCATATCTGCGGGGCTCTCTTCAGCCTTCTTCGCGTCATCTTCGCTCCTTATCCTGAAGGCTTTGATTACGGGTTTGCCGGTACTGCTCTTCAGTTCGTTTATGTAAGCCCCGTCCTCGCTCCCGTGAAGCTGCGCGATGTCGATTATATCATCATTAAGAAGTGCTTTGACAATATCCGTATCTTCATCAACGAACACGCCGACAGCCTTGATCGAAGGGTCGAGTACAGCTTTAAGTTCTGAAGCCTGCTCGCGCGTAACGACACGTTTGCTCATCGGCCAGAACACGAAGCCTATGAATTCAGGCTTCAGATCATTAACGGCTTTTATATCTTCGATACGTGTCAGTCCGCAGAACTTGATCTTCGTCATCATGCACTCCTGAAAGATTCGAGCATTGCCTTCTTGTCGGGAGCTCTCATAAGAGCTTCGCCTACGAGCACCGCATCGACGCCCGCCTTCTTTAACGCTGCAACATCGGATGCATCCTTAACTCCGCTCTCAGATACGAAGATGATATCATCTCCGACCAGCTCCTTAAGTCTCATGCTGTTGCCGGTATCAACGGAGAAATCCTTGAGGTTCCTGTTGTTGACTCCTATGATGCGTGCGCCTGCTTCGAGCGCCGTCTTAACTTCGTCTGCATCATGTGTCTCCACGAGCGCGGAGAGTCCCAGCTCATCGCAGATTCCGATATACTCTTTAATCTGTTCTGCGCTTAAGATCGAGCAGATGAGAAGAACTGCTGATGCGCCCAGGATCTTCGCTTCATAGATCATGTATTCGTCTACGGTAAAGTCCTTGCGGATGCAGGGAATGCTTACTTCAGAAGTGATCTGATGAAGGTATCTGTCACTTCCGAGAAACCACTTGGGTTCGGTAAGGACCGATATAGAGTCAGCGCCTGCAGCCTCGTACTCTCTGGCAATCTCGAGGTACGGAAAATCCTCTGCGATTATGCCTTTGGAAGGGGAGGCTTTCTTGCACTCGCAAATGAACGACAGCCCGGGTTTGCGCAGAGCCTTTTCGAAAGCGAAGCCGCCCTTGGGCAAAGCCAAAGCTGCTGCCTTAACTTCCTCGAGGGAACGGGCGGCTTTAGAAGCGGCAACGCGCTCGCGTGCATGATCTGCCAACTGATCTAATATCGTCATGCTTCTGCCTCGGGACGGTTGCTGACTTCGATCATCTTCTGCAGTGTCTCGTATGCCTTGCCGGAGTCGAGGATCTCACCTGCAAGCTTAACGCCTTCTGCAAATGAGTCTGCCTTGCCGCCGATGTAGAGGGAAGCACCTGCGTTCAGGAGAACTGCGTCTCTCTTAGGTCCCTTAGCACCCTTGAGAATGTCGATAGTGATCTGAGCGTTCTGCTCGGGATCGCCGCCCTTCAAGTCATCCTTGGTGCAGCGTGTAAGGCCGAAGTCCTCGGGAGTTATTGTGTATGTCTTGTACCAGCCGTCACGGATCTCGCTTATCCTTGTGGGAGCGCTCATAGAGATTTCATCAAGCTTGTCTGTGCCGTAAACTACCATGCCGCGCTTAACGCCGAGGCTTACGAGAACCTGTGACAAAGGCTCAACGAGGTACTCGTCATAGACTCCGAGGAGCTGCATTGAAGGCTTGCCGGGGTTGGTGAGGGGGCCGAGGATGTTAAACACCGTGCGGAATCCGAGCTCCTTACGGATGGGTCCGACATACTTCATGGAGGTGTGATACTTCTGTGCGAAGAAGAAGCACATGCCGGCCTCGTTAAGCATCTCGATGCAGCGCGCGGGGCTCTGGTTGATGTTTACTCCCAGGGCCTCGAGGCAGTCTGCCGTGCCGCACTTGGAAGATGCCGCGCGGTTACCGTGCTTGGCTACCTTCATGCCGCCTGCAGCAGCCACGATCGCGGAAGTGGTGGAGATGTTGAAGCTGTGTGCGTTGTCTCCGCCCGTGCCTACGATCTCGAAGATGTCCATGCCTGTCTCTACGGGGATGGCGTGGTCTCTCATTGCCGCAGCGCAGCCGGCGATCTCATCTCTTGTCTCAGCTCTTGCGCTCTTGGTGGAAAGAGCCGCGAGAAATGCCGCATTCTGCGTGGGAGTTGTCTCTCCGTTCATGATCTCGTTCATGACGGTAAATGCCTCGTCATATGTGAGATCTTCCTTGTTTACGATCTTTACGATTGCTTCTTTGATCATTGTATTATGCCTCCTTAATGAAATTGGTTAACATCTTTTTGCCGTCCGGCGTCATTATCGATTCCGGGTGGAACTGTACGCCGTAGATCTTATATTCCCTGTGCTGCACCGCCATGACCTCTTCATCTTCCGTAAGAGCCGTGACCATGAGCTCATCCGGGACAGTCGCGGGATCGACGGCAAGTGAGTGGTACCTCGCGACTTTACCTAACGGTATCCCGTCGAAAAGCTTACATCTGCCGTCGAATCTTACCAGGGACTGCTTTCCGTGCATCAGCTTCTTTGCGTAAGTGACGGTCGCGCCGAATGCTGCACATATAGCCTGATGACCGAGACAAACCCCGAGTATGGGGAAGTCCCTGCCGAGTTCTTTTACCACATCGATGATGACGCCTGCATCCTCAGGTCTTCCCGGACCGGGTGAGAGGATGATGCGGCCGGGATTTAATGCCCTGATCTGTTCTACCGTGACTTCATCGTTGCGGATTACCCTGATATCAGGATCGATCGACCCTATCATCTGATAAAGGTTATATGAGAAACTGTCGTAGTTATCTATAAGAAGCGTCATAGATCTTCCTCCTGTGCGAGCTCGAGTGCCTTCAGGGAAGCTCTTGCTTTGTTAAGGCACTCCTGATATTCCTTCTCGGGATCGGAGTCGGCTACGATGCCTGCGCCTGATCTTACGAAGACCTTGCCGTTCTTCTTGAACACGAGCCTGATCGCGATACATGTATCCATGTTGCCCGTGAAATCGATATATCCGATCGCGCCGCCGTAGATGCCGCGCTTGTTGTTCTCAAGTTCGCCGATGAGCTGGCATGCTCTTATCTTGGGAGCACCCGACAGTGTTCCGGCAGGAAGAACTGCCTCGATGGCATCGAAAGCATCGTGGGTATCCGTGATCTCTCCTCTTACAGTGGAGCCGATGTGCATGACGTGTGAGTATCTCTCGATGGAGTGAAGCTTCTCGACTTCGACCGTTCCGAACTTACTGATCTTGCCTAAGTCATTTCTTCCCAAGTCAACGAGCATATTGTGCTCTGCAAGTTCCTTCTCGTCAGCAAGAAGCTCTTCCTCAAGCACTCTGTCTTCTTCGGGTGTCTTGCCGCGGGGTCTTGTGCCTGCAAGAGGGAATGTGTGAAGGATGCCGTCCTTAAGTTTAACGAGTGTCTCGGGAGATGCACCGGCGACCTCAACATCCGTTCCCGAGAAATAGAACATGTAAGGTGAAGGATTGATCGTTCTTAATACTCTGTATGTGTTAAGAAGGCTGCCCTCGAAAGGTGCGGAAAGTCTGTTGGACAGAACGATCTGGAAGATATCGCCTTCCTTGATATGGTGCTTGCCATTTTCGACCATGTCGCAGAAAGCCTGCTTCTCGAACAGCGGTGTAACCTCGCCCAAGAGCCTGCCGCTTTTCTCCTCGAGTTTCTCTCCGTTATGGAGAAGGTCTGCGAGACCCTTAAGTGTCTCAACTGCGCGGTTGTAACCGTCCTCGCCCTCACATAGCTTCATGTTCTCGATTACGATGATCTTCTGCTTTAAGTTGTCGAACGCGATTACCTTGTCGAAAAGCATCAGGTCAACGTCCTTGAACCCTTCTTCATCTTCGACATCGCACTTGGCCGTGGGTTCGCTGTATGTCAGATAATCGTAAGAGAAATATCCTACGAGTCCGCCTGCGAAAGGAGGGAGGTAATCGAACCTCGGGCTTTTGTAGCCGCTCATGATCCTGCGAAGTTCGGCGGAAGGATCCTGTGTCGTGATCTTCTCGTCTCCGATCTCCATCACGCCGTCCTTGCATGTGATGAGAAGCCTCGGGCGGAAGCCCAGGAAGGTGTATCTGCCCCACGTCTCATTAGCCTGTGCCGATTCGAGCATGTAGCAGTGTTCTGAAGCGTTCTTCAGGATCTTCAATGCTTCGATCGGAGTTGTGAAGTCGGATAAGATCTCGACACTTAAAGGCAGTACATCATACCTGCCCTCCGCGGCGATCTTCCTTACTTCGTCGTAAGTCGGTCTGATCTGCATCTGTTTTGTCCTCCTTCGCGCTGAGGACAAAAAAACGTCCTCAACAGAATTTCTTCTGTCAAGGACGAATAATTACATTATCCGCGGTGCCACCTTGATTTACGGGTTACCGTACACTTAAGCAGGATACCATCATATCCCCGGCTGTTAACGGTGCCTTCCGTCGCAGAATACTCCGGTCTCCCGTTTGACTGCGCCCTCAGCGGTCCATTTGACGATTCGTTTCTTACCTGACTCTCAGCACCACAGGCTCTCTGTAGAGGCGTCGTCGCCGTTATCTCCGCATCAACGGTTTGCTTTATGGCGGTAATTTATCATAGTAAAGTCTGCTTGTAAATAGGCTTTTGCAAATTGCCGGTTCAGAAGTTTACGGTTCTCGGTGCTTCGGTAAAAGATGAGAATGTTGCGGAAGCGTTCTTGAATGCACAGATACCTCCTGATATACGTATTCTACACTTCCTGAACATGCTTTGTTAATCCGTACGGAAGAAGACTTCATATGATATAATATTTTGTGGCTTAGGAATCATGCTCAAGGAGTTTATTTATGGATGAAGAACGCATAACTTTGGTTGACGAACAGACCGGTGAACAGACCGAGCTGCTCAAGATAGATGAATTTGACTTTGAGGACAGGTCCTACAGTGTCTTTGTAACTCTTAACGAGAACGAAGATGAAGAGATGGTACTCATAATGGAGAAGATCATTGAAGGGGATGAGATATCATACAGGTCCCTGGATGAATCGGAAGAAGATGCGGTCTACGACCATTATGATACGCTTTTCGAAGATTATGAAGATGACGAAGAAGCCTGATAATGAAGACTAATCAGAAAAACGGTTTCATCAAGAACCTTCTGGGCCTCAAGGACCGGTCTCCGCTTATCAGCCGTAAGAAGACGGGTGAGGAGGACGAACTTATCGTCATCAATGACGTCTCGACCAACAAGAACTATTACCTCTCCGTCATAGACGATTTCTTCTATAAGGAGAAGGAGTATATCGTCATGAGCAATTACACGCCCGATAACGGGGAGCATGCCGATCCCGAGCTTGTCATAATGGAGACTAAGTTCAACGACAAGGGCAGCCAGATATTTATATCGATAAGGGATGAGAATGAGCTCGAGGTGGCATTCTCGCTCTTTATGAGGCGGTATTATGATTCTGATGTACCCGGAAGGCAAAGAAGAGTCGGAGTGAGCAGACCTTCATGAATAAAGTCATCGACTTGTTGGGCTTGATATTCAGGATATTTCTCATTGTATTCTTGTTCGTGTTCATCCAGGTCGCCGTAATATCGGTATTCAGATTTGCGGGACTGGACGTCAATATTTACGAGGGCCTTTTTTCCACGGTCTACGGACTGACCGCCGTGGCCGTTATGCTGCTTTACGGCTTCGTAAGATCCATAAAGAGCGACAGGCTCATAAGGACTGATAAGCCGGACGGGATAAGCATCATAGCGGCCGTTGTGATCGCTTTCGGTCTTCTCGGACTGGTAACTTTATATATGTATGCGGCAGTGCTGATCTCAAAGAACTTCGAACCTCTTGCGGATCAGCTTACGGAGTATTCTGACAGTGTGGACCGTTTTGCCACTGTTGACGGAAGCAAAGTTCCGTATTGGGATACGCTACTCGAATTTGTATCCTCATTTATGATCATTCCCCTTGCCGAGGAACTGACATTCAGGGGAGCGCTTTACAGTGAACTCAATACCAGGGTCAAAGCGATCCCGGCAGCAATCCTGTCTGCTTTGGTATTCGGCCTTATGCACGGCATATCGATCCATGTGGGATATGCTTTTATATGCGGCTTTGTTCTGGCTCTTGTTTACCATTTCTCGGGTTCGATATGGGTATCCTATATCGTCCATTCGGTCTTTAATCTCATGGGATCATCTCTGTTTACGCTCCTTGACAGCGGCATCTACGGCGACCTTAAAAATGCATCTGCAAATGCATCTGTCCATGCAGCGGTCCTGGAGATAATCTGTATCATTCCTGCTGTCTCGGCGCTTGTTATCATGTATCTTATTTATAAAGACCGGCAGACTGCTATTCCCGAAGTTCATGCGGAGGAACTCGCATGAACCGTCTCGCCAGATTCAGGTTCGGAAACCTTCATAAAGGAAGACTTCTCGGCGTACTGATACTCATTACGCTGATGATGGTCGGATCCGGCCTGTTCCTTTTCTTTATCGGGTTCTTCGGCCGCAGCGCCGAACTTCCGAGAGTCACTGTCTCCGCCGATCTTACATCGGAAAGATGTGAGGGGGTAGGGATCAATATCCTTGAGGTTCCCGATGCCAATATCATCGATGATCCTTTCTTTGATAAGAAGGACTTATGCATGTACGGTCAGGTGATCGATGCGCATGATAATTACATTTATTTTGATCCGTCCGGTTCCGATGCTTTCTCGGGCATGTCCTCCGATGACGAAGTGAATATACTCTCGATCGACGAATACGGCAGGATGGGACTTAGGTACAGCGGCAATGCCGCGGGTTTTTCCGAGACGATGTTCTCCTATCCCGAACAGATCGGCGGTCTCGATAATCTTATGATCTCCGATCCTGCCGTTAAGTCGTGCCGGGTACAAGGCACTTTGTTCCTTTTGACTTCAAGCGGAAGACTTATCGCAGATGCGTCTTTGGATCCACGTGATATCTCTGACGGTATCGTTTTTTCCGATATATGCGCAGAAGGGATAAATCTCTATTCGCTCACAGGTTCAGGTGATATCTATGTCAATTCGGATACGGGAACTCCGGCGCTCCTCGGGAACGTCTTTACGGGGGACGGCGTCACGGCCGAGCATATAGCGGTCATTAACGGAAACATTCTTTGTTTCATGTCGGATGGTCAGATCCGCGCATTTACATCTTCGGGAAGCGTTGACATCGGATATGTTCAGGCAGCAAAGATCGCATGCGGATCGGGATTTATGGCGTGCACGGACGGCTGTGATGTATACGTCAGTTTTAACGGTATATACGTAAAAAAGCTCGAAGGACTGGATGAGTGCATTCCTGAAGGTGATCATATCTCACAGATCGAGGCTTACGGACAGAACGTCTTTATCCTTACAGAGTACGGAAAGGTAATAAGCGCGGATCTTACGGACAGTGCACCCGTCCTTAACTGCCGGGATATCTCTTCGATCGAACCGGTTTCCCTTTGTCCGTCCGGACCTTCCCATATCATCGCAGTATCTTCTGATCACCAGACTTACCGTGTTTCCATGGAGACCGGCAATATATCTGCTTTGGGAAACTTCGGGATATCTGCTGATGACGTAATGATATCCGGGGAAGGACTCTATATCATCAGGAGCGGCAATAAACTCTATGAGGCATCCCTGATGTCCGCTATAGTGGTCGACCAGCCCGTCGCCGACGGCGTGGTAATGGCGGGGGACACCTGTATAGTCAAGCATTCATCGGCTGATGTCTCTGACTGGGATATATACGGGAATACCGGGATCGAACATGGAAACGAGGGGATAAGCCTGACGGGTTTTGATGACGGACTTCATGCCATGTCCGTTCAGCTTGAGGCGCCTGTTTCAGAATTGTTCAGGGAGAATCTCTTCTACAGGATCGAGGTTGAGATGTCCGGTTCCGCTGATATCGGTGAATGCGATATATGGCTTGAGGGTGAAACATTCGGTGATGAAGGAATGCACATAACAGATCTGTCTCAACAGATGAGTCCGTATTCTTATGTATTTGCCGTTACGGATTCGATGCTGTCCGATGAGTACCTGCGGTTTAATATTTCCTTTGAAGGGGAAGGCGTAATAGAGATCCGAAGCGTTTATGCCGGGCTTGACAGGTATGATCTGAATTCCGTTCCTGCCGAGTTTACCGATATGATAAACCGTTCTGCTCCGTCAGCCCTACGCTTCCAGGATGAGGTGATCGGAGGTCAGGGCTCATGTGAAGAAAGATACTACGGTACAGGAGCATCATCCTTAGAATGTGCCATGCAGATATGCAAGTCTTCAGGGGCGGATCCGTGGCTTGTAATGGGACCGTCCGTTGTCCAGTCTGATGTTGACGGTCTGCTCGGTTATCTATGCGGATCGGTAACTAACGGATACGGTAAACTCCGCATCGATAACGGAACTGCTCTCCCGTGGAGCAGGCAGTTCGATACTATCTATATCGAGATAAATGACAACGACGGAGCCTTCTTAAGTGATGCAGGGAGAGGCGCATACGTAACTTACGTGATGGGGCTTTTCGCGAAATCTGAATTCTATACCGAGATCAAGGACAGGATAGTGTTTATAGACGGAATGGAGTACGAGGGAGGAGTTATGCTTTCCGATGCCGACCGTCATGCTTCGGCTGTGTTTATCGACAGCGGAAGCGATTTTGATACGGCATCCGCCGAAGCTTTTGAGGCAGCAGATTATGCAGCGCCGAGAACGTCGGGCGTTAATGCCGGCGGTGAGTTTATAAGGTCACTTAAGATAGGCGGCAGTTCTTCCGGTTACAATGCGGCAGATATCGTATCCGCCGTTATCAGGGCCGAGTCCGGATTCGCCGAGATCATAATGGTCGATTCGGATGTTGATGTCAGTGCAGTCGTGGCTTCTCTGAAGCCGCTGACACACGGTGTGCTTGCGTTTTGTGAGACTGCGCAGCCGATCGATCCTTCCTCGGAATATACGGCCGAAGCCTTTGATGAAGCCTGTGATGTCATTCTCGTCGATCACGAATCTTCCGTCTGTCTTGTTGTATCAAACAGTTCGGATCAGCTTCAGCAGTTTATCGTCGCGAGCGATACTTACGATCTTTCAGATGGATCGTACTCCCGCTATTCACCGCAGGGAAGTCTTCTTATAAGAAGGGATCTCGACCGTATGACCGCGCGTCAGCTTCTGCAGCCCGGGGAATACATGGTTATCGAGATCCCTAAGTAAGTTTTTTATCCCGTGTGTCAGGATATGCCCGTAACGGTGTAGTCTCTGTCGGTTATGGCCTTCGTGAGCTGTTCGTCGGTTACATCTGCGTTTATCTGAACAACAGCGGTTCCCGTCTCGTGGGATACCTCAGCCGAACTTACGCCCTCGATATCAAGGAGCGCATTCTTTACGGTCTTCTCGCAGTGCGCGCACATCATGCCTTCAATGCTGATCGTCTTTGTCGCCATTCTGTCTTTTCCTCCTGAAAGTTCATGCAGTATTTCCTGCGGTATTGCCGCCGGTGTGCCTTTTGATCTGTAATGCCTTGTATCCCCGGGATCGAAAAGGTTTATCCTCAGGGCATTCATACAGACGGTGAAACTCGAGATGCTCATCGCCGCCGATCCTAATACCGGGCTCATGTTGATGCCTGCTGCCGACAGTGCGCCTGCGGCTATCGGAATGAGCAGGATATTATAGATAAAAGCCCAGAACAGATTCTCATGGATATTCCTGACGGTCTTTTCCGACAGTCTTATAGCCGCCGGAACATCAGTGAGCCTGGATCTTATGAGTACGATGTCTGCAGCATCTATGGCTACATCAGTGCCTGCTCCGACAGCTATTCCGGTGTCTGCCGATGTAAGGGCAGGGGCGTCGTTTATCCCGTCTCCGATCATTGCGACTTTACCGTATTCTTTAAGTCTGTTGATAACGCGGTCCTTGCCGTCGGGGAGGACTTCTGCTATGACATTGCCGATGCCTGCCTGTCCTGCAATGGCTTCAGCCGTCTGAATGTTATCTCCCGTAAGCATAACAGATGCGATCCCCATGTCCGCAAGTTCCCTGACCGCCCGGGCTGAATCTTCTTTGATAGTATCCGCAACCGCGATGATCCCGAGGAAACCGTTTCTGCCGGCAAAGAGAAGAGGGGTCTTTCCTTCCGAAGAAAGAGCTTCTATCTGACTCATGGCTTCATTGCTCACGGAGACTTTGGAGGATATAAAGCTTAAGTTTCCTCCGCAGATCTGTGAGCCGTTTATAATGCCCGTTAGTCCCTTGCCCGGTATCGCGGCAAAGTCTGAGCATTCAGCGGATTTGATATCAGTCTGCAATGCATATTCCGTTATTGCTCTTGACAGGGGATGCTCCGATCTTTGCTCAAGACTTAATGCCGTCGACAGCAGCTCATTTGTATCTGTTCCTTCCGCCGAGATGATGTCGGTTACGGAAGGCTTTCCTTCTGTTATGGTACCGGTCTTATCCATGACCGCGATCCGGATTTTGCCGGCCTGTTCCAAAGCCTCGGATGTCTTGAACAGTATTCCGTGACGGGCTCCGACCCCGTTGCCGGCCATGATGGCTACGGGCGTTGCAAGGCCCAGAGCGCACGGGCAGCTTACAACGAGCACGCTGATGCCCCTGGTAAGAGCATCGCTGAAGGGAGCGCCGGTCAGTATCCATATAAATGTTACGGTGACCGCAATTACGATGACCGCCGGTACAAATATACCTGATATCTTATCGGCGATCCTGGCTATGGGAGCTTTTGATGAAGCGGAATCGCTTACCATCCTTATTATCTGGGATATAGTCGTGTCTTCACCGACTCTTTGCGCCCTGCATCTTATGAATCCCGTACTGTTGACCGTGGCTGCGGATACGTGATCGCCTTCAGTCTTGTCGACCGGGACCGATTCTCCCGTCAGGGCAGACTCGTCTACCGCAGTTGCGCCTTCGGTAATGATCCCGTCAACAGGGATCTTTTCTCCGGGCCTTACGACAAATATATCGCCGACGTTTACATCTTCGATGCCGACCGTTATCTCTTTTCCGTTCCTGATTATCACCGCGCTTTGAGGAGCAAGTTCCATGAGATCCTTAAGCGCATCGGTCGTCCTGCCCTTTGATACGGATTCGAGCAGTTTGCCGACGGTTATGAGAGTGACTATCATGGCGGCGGATTCAGAGTAAAGACCCTGGACGTGTGATCCGGTATGGCCTTCATAACATGATCTTATAAGGACCGATATGCTGTAGATATATGATATACCGGATCCCATCGCGACAAGAGTATCCATATTGGGAGCTGCATGAAGGACAGATCTTGTGCCGCTTATGAAGAACTTCTGATTGATGACCATTACGATGCCGGCAAAGAACATCTGAAGGATCCCGTTTCCTGCCGGATTATCCCTGATGACCGCAGGGGCGGGGAAGTTCCACATCGTTGCTCCCATTGAGAAATACATGAGGATACAAAGGAAGATCAGCGAGAAGATAAGACGTTTCTTTAATACCGGAGTTTCTTTGTCCTTTAAGCTGTCTGCGCTTAAGGACTGTCCCTTTTGTGAAGATGCCCCTGCAGTGTTTGCACCGTAACCTGCTGCTTCAACGGCTTTGATCACTGCTTCCGATGATGCGGTGCCTTCAACAGTCATGGAATTAGTAAGAAGCGATACCGAGCAGGAGGTGACACCTTCTACCTTTTCGACTGCCTTTTGCACATGCGCCTGACAGGCGGCACAGCTCATTCCCGTTATTGCATACTTTTCCACGGTTAGTCTCCTCGAACTCGAGGATATACCAAATAATAAGCGCCTGTCAAACAGCAGCTCGGTCAAAGAAAGTTTTAAGTTATTAAATATTTTATAAATCAGTAAGCCTGTGACGCCGGACAGGACTTAAAGCACAGACTGGCTGTTCTTCTTGGTGCTCTTTATGATGTACATCTGTTTGTCGGCTTCTTTTACCGCATGTGAGATGTCGAATTTCTCATCCAGGATCGCAGTGGTATAGCCGCAACTGGTGGTGACCGTATAGGGCTTCCCTGAGGTCTCGTTGTATTCTTCGAGCTTGCTGTTGATCGATCCTATTATATCTTCGGGATTGCATTTGTCGAAGATGACACTGAAGACCTCATCTCCTCCGAATCTCGTCGTCAGGCTGTATTCGGGGACCGAAGATGAAACGGCATGGGCGACTTTCTGTATGGCATTGTCGCCCTCGGCATGTCCGAAGTTGTCATTTATGAACTTGAGCCCGTCAAGATCAGACATTATTACCGTCACTCTCTGTCCGTAGTGATCAGTATCTTTTATCAGTCTGTCGAGAGCATTCTGGAATCCTATGCGGTTATAAAGACCCGTGAGCGCATCGTGACGGTACATCTCATCAACCTGTCTTAAGAGTATGCGTTGATATCTCATATTTATATATCCGCCGATCCCTATACACAGAGCATTTGTGACGCTTACCGAGTTTGTGTAATTCGATATGAGATCATTGCGGAAGTGATAGCAGACAAAACCCAACGGACGGTTCATAAGGTCCAGGGAATTGAATATCAGAGGGAATCCCTCCTCTGACAGCTCGCGGAGGCGGTCTCTTACGGGAAGGGCGAAGACGTCTTCGGTCTCAGTATCGATATCCTGGAAAGAAAAACTGTCTTCTTTGTAGCTGCCGGGGTAATCGGAATCATATAAGACCGAGAAATTTCTGGTGTAATCGGGCGGCATGATATCCGTAAAGTAGTTAGAGTCGCCTTCAAATGCCCTTTTGTCTGCCACGACTATGGTGTCGACGGTTTTGTAGGATTCTATGCAGGAGACCATCTGTGAGACGGAATTGCTCATCTGCATGGAAGTTGACATGATCTGCAATACCCTGTTGTCATCGTTAAGCCTTGCGAAGCTTTCTCTGAACCGGTTGCGGAGAGTCGACGGGAATTCCTCCTGTTCCGGACATCCGCATGAGGAATTGGTAAGAAGTGAAGGGACTATGCTCTCATTATATATACTGCCTGTGCTGATCATCTTGAACAGAACATCGGAAGTGACATCGGCAAGCTTTATGATATCGCATATTGCCGTCGTTATCTTAGGGGTATTAAAGTAGATCTCGTCATATCCGTCAAAACCTGAGACTATGACGTCACCGGGGACCTGTATACCTTCTTCTTTGAGCATCTCCGCCACCGTGATGGCCATAATGTCGTTCGCGCATATTATCGCATCAGGCAATACCTCGCGCTCGAGCAGTTCGCGCATCGCGATCCTGCACGGGTCAGCCCAGAAGTCTCCGTGGCTTACCATTGATGCGTCGAAAGGGATGCCGTTCTGTTCAATGACTTTCCTGAATACTTCGATCCTTGAATCCGAGAATTCGTTGCCGACATGTCCCGCCATGATATGGGGGCGCTTTACACCGTGTTCTTCGATAACATGGCGTACGACCTGTTCAAAGCCTTTCTCATAATCGAATCTGATGCAGGAACAATTGTCATAGTATCCGTCTGCTATAACTACCGGCAGTCTGTGGTCATTGGCTTTTTTGATTATCTTGTTCGCGATCTTATGGCTCTTGATCTTCTCGTCCATTATGATGACGGCATCGAGAAAACGGTAGGGGATGATATCGAAGACATACCTTTCGGTTGCAACCCGGTCTTCTTCCCAGTATATATCGGAATTGAGCGAGAAGATAAGCAGAGTGTATCCCTGTGCCTTAAGTCTCTCGTTCAGCCTTATAACAAAGCCGTGAACAGCTGGTTCGTATACACGCGATGTACATAGTGCTACAAATCGTCTGTCGTTTAACATCTGTAATCTCCCGATATTTTTCAGGATATATCTTACACTTACAAATAATAATAATCAGTAAACAATTTCACCGGAAGCGCTTTCCTGCTTGTTGTCTTTCAAAGGGACGCCGAATCCTGACGCGATCTTATATATGGTATCTGAATTGATGCGGCTGATGACGATGTCCAGCTTCTTGTCGGGGGTGTTCAGTTCATAAAACCTTCTGTGCACACAGACAGCCGCATCTTTATTTGAGCTCAAGATCTCATCCGCATCTATGAGCTTAGGTGCGCGAAAAGCCTTATTCACGGCCATATGAACCTTATCATTCTCGATGACGATCCACAGGACCGATCTGACCGGAAGTTTGCCGAACCCTTTGAATACGAATGCGGGAATGGTGTTTGTCGTGCCCGGATACAACTTTCTGATCCTGCGCGGAGTCTTCTTGTGTATGGGGGCGACGGCCTTATCCTTCGCGAACAGCCGGTGCAGTACAGGCCGTATATAGACTTCCTTGTAATAGAAGGTGATACGCTTAAGGATCCTGAAGAGCAGTATCCCCAATAATGCGATCAGGCAGCTCAGGATGAAGGAAAGATAGGGAAATGTAAGCCCGAGAAGTATCATTCCCGCATGGATCAATGCTTTGATGATCTGTTCGATGAAGTTCAGTCCCTTTACGGGGACTGCAGCGCATATGGTCCCGATACTGTCCACACAGTCATAGCAGAGGCAGTAAACGACCGAAGCCACGATGAGAGTGCCTATGCCGAGCACCCAGATATACCATGCCGTTCCGGAAGAGGATGAAGCCTGCTTTATAACGGAAAGTCCCGCGTTCTTTGACTTCGAAGCCGTTTTCTGAACCTCTTCGTTGGTGAGGAGGGGCATCAGGGACAGTGCCGTAATGCCTACCCATCCCGCGAGCTTTTCAAGTTTGTCGACAGTTGCCTGGGATACGATCTTGCTCTCTGCAAATGAGTGCAGGATGATCATTATTGCTGCCACGAGCGTAAGAAATACTGCGGCATACGGGTTGGCGATAGGAAGACCGGCGGCTGCGTTCACGACAGGTATGCTGTTGAGTGAATCCGCAATACTGTTGAAAAAGGCCGAATCAGGAGAATAAACCGAAGCATTCTCGATCGCGCCGAGCGCTGCAAGGACCGCCATCGTTGCAGTCGGATTAACGGATGCCGTTACGGCCGTTGAGAAGATACCGGTATAGTATCCGAAGCTGTTTCCCATGGTCAGCGGATTAGCCGTGAGCAGTAAATGCAACCTGTGATCCCTCCTTGAAGAGAAGATAAGATGAGTTTAGCATAAACGGGTATAAACGGAAAAAGTTTAATATAATCATATGAGCAATTTAACGGAGGTAACAGGTTATGTCAGAAAATGAAGCCAACACGGAAGTAGCGGGCAAGATACTTAAGGAAGAGAAGAAGCAGAGCCGCAAGATGGGGATACAGTCTTTCGCAATGGTGATAGTCGCAGTGTGCGCCGTGATAATCACGGTGGCAGTACTTCTGACCCTTAACAATATGACCCGCAAGATCAACAGTATCTATACCAAGGCTGATGCGGCGATAACAACTCTTAATCAAGTGGCAACAGACATAAACGAAGCGGATCTCGGAAGCATGGCAGGGGAGGTCCGAGCACTCACTCAGAACGCGGCTGACGGAGTCGAGACGACAATGCAGAAGATAGATTCGATCGATATTGAATCCCTTAACAATTCGATTGAGAGACTCGATACCGCCACGCAGGCATTTGAAGCCACCGCGACAGCGATCCATTCGATATTCGGCTGAGGTTAATCTCAGTATTCGAGTCCCAGGTACTTCTTTAAGTCACTGTCTCTTCCTATGACGACTACAGTCTGACCGGCTTTGAATGCTTCTGACGGATCGTAATCCATATTGAAGTCATCCTTGGAATTTTTTACTGCAAGGACATTGAGTCTCATATTCTGCCGTATCTTAAGATCTATCATGGACTTGCCGACCCAGGATGCGGGTACTTCGACCTCGAAGATCGAGTAATCTCCGGGAACGGGGATATAATCCTTTACATTAGCCGAACTGAAGCGGATCGCGGTCCATTTAGCCATGAACTTCTCGGGGTAGACAACTTCGTCTGCCCCGTTTTTTAATAAGAATTTCTCGTGTACGCCTCTTGATGCCCTTGCTATAACGAACTTCGCGCCCAGTTCTTTGAGAAGTGAAGTGGTCTCGAGCGAACTTTGGAAATCATCGCCTATGGATACAACACAAAGGTCGAAAGAACTGACTCCTATGGATCTCATGAAGTCTTCGTCCGTCGCATCTCCTATGAGACTGGACGTAACAAAAGGCAGGACTTTATCAAGTCTTTCTTCCCGGCTGTCGATGACCAGGATCTCATCGCCCTGCTCGGCGAACTTCTGCGTCAGATATGTTCCGAATCTTCCTGCACCGATAACGAGTATGTTCTTCATAATATCCTCCTCCTTGTTGTTATCCTACGGCAACCTTGTCCGTCGGATACTTGTCGTATATTGCATTTGTTCTTCCAGTAGCGGCGAATACAAGCGTTAATCCGCCTACTCGGCCTCCGTACATTATAAAGATGAGTATCAGTTTGGAAGCGGTACCGAGTGAGGAAGTTATACCCATGGTAAGACCGACCGTAGCTACCGCGGATCCGCACTCGAACAGAGTTGTTACCAAAGGCAGCTTCTCGATCGTCGCGATCGCGATCGCACCGATAAGGAAAAGGTGCATGTCCAAAAGGAAGATCGCGACCGCATTAAGGACGGTGTCATGACTGATGCGTCTTTTGAACAGGGCAGGAGCCTTTTCGCGGCGGAAAACGGAGATCATGGCAGCCCACAGTATCGCGACGGTGGTTATCTTCATTCCTCCTGCGGTGGAACCCGGAGCTCCGCCGATGAGCATCAGTATGATCGTCAGAGCAATGCCGCTTCCGGAGAACTCGTTATAGTCGACTGTGTTAAATCCCGCAGTTCTCGGGCTTACTGCGCTGAATAAAGCTTCGAGTATACGTTCCCCCTGAGGGTGTCCCTGAAGATCGAACAGATAGAAATACAGAGCAGGTATTACTATCAGAAAGACTTCTGAAACGAGTATGATCTTGCTCTGTGTGCTGTACTTTTTGAACTTGAATCTGTACGTCCTGATATCGTCCCAGGTAAGGAAACCGAGACCGCCGGTCAGGATAAGCGCGATGAATACGATGTTGATAAGGGGGTTGTCAGCGTAATAGGTAAGGGAAGAGCACTCTCCTCCGGCAGAACCCAGAAGATCGAAGCCCGCGTTGCAGAAAGCGGAGATGGACATGAAGACCGAGTACCAGATGCCTTTTGCAGCACCGAAGTCCCTTATAAAGACGGGCATGACGAGCACGGCGCCCAGCCCCTCGAAAAGCACAGTCCCCTTAACTATGAATTCAGTGAGCTTGGCGATGTCGCCCATATTAGGCGCGGATACTGCCTCCTGCATCGCGGCTCTGGACCTGATGTCGATGTTGCGCCCCATTATCTTCGTGAAAAAAGTCGTCATGGTGAGAACTCCCATGCCGCCTATCTGGATCAGTGTGAGTATGACGGCCTGTCCGAACAGTGACCATGAGGTCTGGGTGTCCTTAACAATAAGGCCGGTAACGCAGCTTGCAGAAACCGATGTAAACAGTGAATCGATGAAAGGAGTGAACGTACGGTCCTTGGATGATATGGGAAGCATGAGCAGGACAGTGCCTGTTAATATCAGTATTAAGAATCCTGTCAGGATCACCTGAGGTCCGGTCAATCGTTTTGTTGTTCGATTTTGCATGAGGTTATTATATAATAACTGCCATGAAGAAAAACATTGTTTTGACAGTTTTGATGATAATGACGGCTGCTCTTTGCTTCGGATGCGCCGGTATGACAGGCTCTGACGATGATACAAAGCGCCATACGGGCCCTGCTTCAGTGCCCGGTCAGACCGAAGCCGAAGAAACCGAACCTGCGGAAATGACCGAAACTTCGTCTTCTCCGACTCCGGAACCGACAGCTACGCCGGAGCCGACGCCTGATGTCGACACAACTGCGCCGTTCTTTATCAATATCATCCGCGATGCCTATTTGACCGCGGGCGATGAATTCAATATCGATAAGTTCATAAGCTATATTGACGACAGGGATTCCGAGATCGATCTTGTCGTATCCGGAAGTGTCGATCCTTCCGTAACCGGATCCTATCCTTTGTCATTAACGATTACCGATGATGCCGGCAATCAGACCTCGGATCAGATCACCGTACATGTGGTCGCTCCTCAGGAAGGGGGAGATCCCGGCGATTACACGGCGACTTCTACATCTAATGCCACACCGTTCTCGGATTTTTGCGGCACGTACGAAGGTGACAGCATTCATTACGGGATCGATGTTTCAAAATGGCAGGGGAGCATCGATTGGGAACAGGTGGCCTCGGCCGGATGTGAATTCGCATTCATAAGAGCAGGATGGTCTTCCCAGGGACAATTCCACGAGGATGAATTCTTTGTTGCCAATGTCACAGGCGCGAAGGCGGCCGGCATTGCCGTCGGAGTCTATGTGTACACGACGGATAATACCGTGGAGGATGTGCAGGCTCTTGCCGATACGATGTGTGACCTGGTAGACGGATATGATATAGAACTGCCGATAGTATTTGACTGGGAGAACTTTTTTGACGGTTTCCAGAAGTACCGTCTGAGCATCAGCGATGTTAATGACCTGTACCGGGCTTTTCGCGAGAGAGTGCGGGAGAGAGGCTATAACTCGATGCTGTACGCAAGCAAGTTTATACTTGATGTGATCTGGGAGGATGAATTCGTGGAAGTCTGGCTTGCGCACTATACTGCGAATACAGACTATCAGGGCATCTACAGGGTTTGGCAGCAAAGCTGTACCGGCTCGGTGCCGGGCATTGATGCCTACGTTGATATGAATCTTTATTACGGAACGCTTCCGGGAGGAAACTGATGATTGATATCGATAATGTAAGCGTAAAATACAGGAAGACTGTTCTTAAGGAAGTCACCATGCACGCCGATAAAGGCGAGTGTATCGGACTTCTGGGCCTGAACGGATCCGGAAAATCCACGTTACTCTCGGTTATGGCGGGCCTCAAGAAACCGTCTGCGGGCAAGGTGGTTACGGAAGGAAAAGTCGGATACGTAACCCAGGAGAATGCCCTGATCGATGAGCTTAATGCTTATGACAACATCCTTATGTGGACGTCAGGCAGGAAGGAAGACATCCTTAAGGCATTAAACGGACCTGAACTGTCTATACTTAAGGTGAGCGATTTCATCAAAGTCAAGGTCAAGAATATGTCGGGCGGAATGAAGAAGAGGCTTGCTCTGGCATCGGTGATCATAACGGAACCCGATATCCTGCTCCTTGATGAGCCGCTTGCCGCCCTTGATCTTCCTGCAAAGAACGATATCCTTGATTTCATTAAGGCATACAAATCGAAGGGAGGGATAGTCATTATCGCAAGTCACGAAGAGAAAGTCTTCTCGTTGTGCGATAAAGTCTATCTGTTTAAAGACGGAACCTGCAGGAGCGCAGATCCCTCGAATGCCGTTGCGGAGCTTCTCAAGTGTTAAGAGCCCAGTTTAAGAGGATCATTAAGTTCCTGCCGGTCGTGGGCATGTATTTCCTTGTCCTTGGACTTACCGCGCTCGTTATCGCAATCTGGGGCGAAAGCATCTTTTTTAAAGACGGTACTTATACTGCCGTAAAGGTAGCCTGCTATAATCCGGATGACAGCGAGATCAACGGTCTCGGATTTAATGTCATAAGCCATCTTAAAGGATTCCAGGGTTCCCTGAACTTTGAACTCTATGATTCAGAGGAACAGGTAAGGGAAGCTGTTGAGGAGGGCGAGGCCGCGGCAGGTCTCATAATACCGGAAAACTTTGTTTACGGAGTTGCCGTAGGAACCAATCCCCCGGTAGAGGTCATTTACAGATCTGCAGATACATTTGATGAACTCATGGTCAATGATGCCATGACCATCATTGCCGACGAGCTCGGTATCGGACAGGCATGCGTGCAGACAACGTATATGTATTGTGATCAGGTCGGGATCACCGGAGACAGGGCATATATTATCGCCAACAATGTGGCGGTTGACGAGATAAGTTATGCTGTCGATCAGCTCGGCCTCTTCAAGATAAAGGACATAGATGATATCGCCGATTATACGCTGAGCCAGAAGATCATCGCCGGCGCTTTGGTGTATATATTCCTTATCTCCGTATTTGTCTTCGCTTATTTTTGCAAAGGTTCGAATGAAGCTTTTATCGCCAGGGGCAAACTGTCCGGGGTAAAGCCTTACAGATTCTTTATCATCGAGTCCTTAAGCGTTGCTTCGATGATGTATATCGTATATTTAATGCTTTTTATCATTATGTATAAGGCCCGCATCGGCGCCGGCGCAGGTTCGCTGTACAGGATGATCCCCGTGCTTATCATTCTGTCGGTTATCGTTACGGGGATGTGTTATCTTTTCAAGACTCCGATATCGGCATCATATATCTCCTTTGCGGTCTTTACCGTATTGATGTATCTTGCAGGCGGTCTTGTCCCTCTTGAATTCCTTCCGAGGTTTCTCCAAAAAGGCGCAGTATTCAATCCGCTCAGATATCTTATAGATTTTACGATGGAGGCGTTGTTCTCATGAGGATTTTTCTGAACCGCCTGTATCTGTGCTTCAAGAGGAGCTTTAAGAATCCTTACATCTATGTCATGGCCGCGGTCCTTATCATCATGGCTTCGGTATATGTTGCCGTTCCCGCAAAAGAATCGTCTGCCTATATCCCGGTCGGTATAGTAGACCTCGACGGGACAGACAGATCGGCTGAGATCATCGATTCACTTATCGAGACCGATTCCATTTTCTCTTTCTACGAGATCGAAGATGAGGATGAACTCTATACGGATCTTGCTTCCGGAAAGTGCAGCACCGGATTCGTAATCCCCGAAGGCTTTACGGATGAGTCTTTGTCTGTTTACCGGATCCCAAAGATCCTTCTTGTGAGAACGAATGCATCCACATTGCCGCTCATGTCGGGTGAGGAGGTATTCAGAAAGCTTTTCCCCGATCTTGCCAGACGGATACTCATAGGTTCGATCGAAAGAACGGATATTCCTCTTACCGATGACTATGAACAGGTGCTGAGCGATATTTTTAATTCTTATATCAACAGTAATGAGATATACCGCCTTGAATCAGCGGACGGTATCGAGTACGGTGATCTGTCCGTTAAGAATAAGATCGAGCTTCCTGTTTATAAATTCTGCGGATTCTTTATCTTCATGGCGGCTCTGCTCGGAGTCCTGGCATGCCTTAATGACAGCGACAACCGCATATATCTTCGTATGAGCAGGACTGAACGGATATTTATGGGACTGATCCTTCCTGCGGTACATGTGGTCCCGGTCGCGGCAGTATCGGTAATATCCTGTCTGATCACGGGAACCGTTTTTTCACCGCTGCGCCTCATCATCTACTGCGCTGCGGTCATCATCCTGGCTTTTATAGTGTCGGTGCTCTTTGATCTTATCCCGGGGCAGGGCAGGAAGAGCAGGATCTTCTCTGCGGTACTTCCGACATATCTCATTCTGTCGTTCCTGTTCGGCGGAGTCCTTATCGATCTGTCCGGCTACGGTCCGGCACTTAAGCTTCTGTCTATGATGTTCCCCCCATATTTTTTCTGACGAAAGGCGGTATCAATGTTTTCGGTCAATCATTGTATCTGGATGTTCATCTGTCTTGTCATAGTAGTGATAAGCGTATTGCTGCTAAAAAAATACCGGCCGCCGTTAAAATCTGTCCTGACCTGGGCTGTCATCGTATCAATGATATCGGAGGCCATTAAGATCGGAAGCGTTGCCAAGATGATCCCCGTAAGCTCATCGGATTCTGTCATTCCTTATATTACTGTGAACCACATGCCGCTTCATATCTGTTCATTGATGATCTTCCTTATCCTGTATGCCAGATTTGCATCAGATAAAAAGAAAGTCGATTCTGTTCTTACGTTCATGTACCCCACATGTATCTTAGGCGGTCTCGGCGCGATCGTTTTTCCGTCGATCTTCTCGACGACCATAAGCGCGAGCCAGGCGTTCATCCATCCTGTTGCTTATCAGACATTCCTTTATCACGTTATGCTCATGGTCTTAGGCATCTACATTAAGCTTTGCGGAGAAGTGCCGATGTCAAGACGATCCTTTACCGGAAGTCTTACGGCTTACTACATGCTGATGCTGCTGTCTGTGTACGTTAATTCTCTGCTCGCAGTTCCTGCTTATGAGAACGGCACTGTATCTCATCTTGAATTCGCGCCTAATTTCCTGTTTACCGTAAAGAGCGCCGTACCGTTTGTTAATCTCAATTCAAAGACAGGCTGGCTTATATACATGCTCGTATATGCGCTGTGCGGTGTCGTGTCTTTTGCGCTGCTGTTTTGCAGGGAGCTTTGCGCGACGTCTTCGAAGAAGGAACAGAGAAGCTGAGGATAAGCTTACGCGGTATAGTTTTTCTGTTGTATATTATCTGCTTTAAGTGTTAAAATCGCATAGTAATATGCCTTAAACCGGAGGTCACCAATTATGTACCTGATCAAGAAGAAGAAGGTGCTGTGTCCGTCGATATTCCTTATGGATGTCGTGGCGCCGCGTGTTGCCGAGTATTGTCTGCCGGGTCAGTTCCTGATCGTAAGGATCGATGACAAAGGCGAGCGCATTCCTCTTACGATATGCGACTACGACCGTGAAGCCGGGACCGTTACCATAGTGGTCCAGACTATCGGAGCATCCACCAAGCGTATGATGGATCTCGAAGAGGGCGGATGTTTCCATGATGTGGTCGGACCGTTGGGCAATCCGTCCGAACTTATGACCGATGATATCGATTCCATTAAAGATAAGAAGATATTATTCGTGGCAGGCGGTCTGGGTACTGCTCCTGTCTATCCTCAGGTAAAGTGGCTACATGAGCACGGTGTCGATGCCGATGTCATAATCGGTGCCAAGACAAAGGAACTTGTTATCCTGGAAGAAGAGATGAAGAAGGTTGCCGGCAATCTCTATATAACCACGGATGACGGATCTTACGGCCGCTCGGGCATGGTTACCAAGGTTATCGAGGACCTTGTTGCAGAAGGCAAGAAGTATGATCTCTGCGTCTCCATCGGTCCCATGATCATGATGAAGTTCTGTGTTCTTACAACGAAGAAATACGATATCCCGACCATAGTCAGCATGAATCCCATCATGGTCGACGGCACCGGAATGTGCGGAGCCTGCAGACTGACCGTTGGTGATGAGGTCAAGTTCGCCTGTATCGACGGTCCTGAATTTGACGGATTCAAGGTCAACTTTGACGAGGCAATGGGCAGGATGAGACTTTATAAGACTTTCGAGGGCGAGGCTCTCCTTGCGCTCGAAGAGGGTAATACGCATCATGGCGGATGCGGAAATTGCGGAGGTGACAAATAATGGCTGCACCCGGATTTGAGAGAGTACCGATAGCGGAACAGGAGCCTCTTGTCAGAGCTAAGAATTTTGACGAGGTATGCCTGGGATATACTGAGGAAGAGGCAGTTGTCGAAGCTGCCAGATGCCTTAACTGCAAGAATCCCAGATGTGTGAACGGATGTCCCGTTAATATCAATATTCCCGGATTTATTACCGCATTAAAGGAGAAGGACTTTGCCGGATCTTATGAGATCCTGACGCAGTCGTCATCTCTGCCTGCCGTCTGCGGCCGGGTATGTCCGCAGGAGACTCAGTGCGAGGCCCAGTGCGTAAGAGGCATAAAGGGTGATGCCGTATCTATCGGCAAGCTCGAGCGTTATGTTGCTGACCGTGCACGTGAGGAAGGCATGCGCATGAAGGCGGAAGCACCTTCAAACGGACATAAGATTGCCGTCATCGGTTCAGGTCCTGCGGGACTGACCTGCGCCGGCGATCTTGCCAAGATCGGCTATGATGTCACGATCTTTGAAGCTCTGCACGAGGCGGGCGGCGTTCTTACATACGGAATCCCCGAGTTCCGTCTCCCCAAGGAGAAGGTTGTGGCTCCCGAGGTCGAGAATGTAAAAGCTCTCGGCGTTAAGATCGAGACTAACGTTGTTATCGGAAAGTCCGTTACCATTGACGAGCTCATGGAAAAGGAGGGATTCGAAGCCGTCTTTATCGGTTCCGGCGCCGGCCTTCCCATGTTCATGAAGATCCCGGGCGAGAATGCCAAAGGTGTATTCTCAGCTAACGAGTACCTTACGCGTAATAACCTTATGAAGGCTTTCCGTGATGATTCGGATACTCCTATCTTCAAGCCTGCCAAGGTAGCTGTCGTAGGCGGCGGTAACGTCGCGATGGATGCGGCCCGTACTGCTTTAAGACTTGGTGCGGAAACTACGATTGTATACAGAAGATCTGCCGATGAGCTTCCTGCAAGAGCCGAAGAAGTTGAGCACGCAAAGGAAGAAGGCATCAGGTTTGAACTTCTTACCAATCCCGTAGAGATACTTACTGATGATGACAATAACGTCCGCGGTATGAAGTGTATCCGCATGGAGCTCGGCGAACCTGACGCATCAGGAAGAAGAAGGCCGGTTCCCGTAGAAGGCTCGGAATTCGAGATCGAGACTGATGCGGTCATCATGGCTCTCGGAACATCGCCCAATCCTCTTATTGCTTCCACCACAAAGGGACTCGAGACCAACAAGTGGAAGTGCATCGTTGCGGATGAAGAATTCGGCAAGACTTCCAAGGAAGGCGTATTCGCCGGCGGAGATGCCGTTACCGGCGCAGCTACCGTCATTCTTGCCATGGGAGCGGGCAAAGCAGCTGCTAAGGGTATCGACGAGTATATAAAGTCCAAGTGACATTTTTACGGGTCATATAGGGCATCAGATAGTATCAAGATCGTTTTTGAAGAATAGTACCGGAAATCCGGTACTATTTTTTCGTTTGTGGTTATGGTCAGCTGAGAGAGGTTCGCGGACATAGAAAATATGTTCGCTTTTATCGGCGATATCTGATATAATTTTTTTATGTTTAAGTTAGTTTCACAATTTGAGCCGTCAGGCGATCAGCCGAAGGCGATAAGAGAACTCGTTGACGGGATCAGAAGCGGGATGAGGGGGCAGACACTGCTCGGTGTTACGGGATCGGGCAAGACCTTTACGATGGCCAATGTCATTAAGGAAATAGACCGTCCGACTCTGGTGCTCGCTCATAACAAGACGCTTGCGGGCCAGCTGTATTCCGAGTTTAAGGAACTGTTTCCCGAGAACGCCGTTGAATACTTTGTTTCCTATTACGATTATTATCAGCCGGAGGCATATATCGCTTCTACTGATACATATATCGAGAAGGATTCCTCGATCAACGATGAGATCGACAGGCTTCGGCATTCCGCAACGAGAGCGCTCCTTACAAGGGATGATGTCATCGTCGTTTCTTCCGTATCATGCATATACGGCATAGGTGAGAAGGAAGACTATATGTCTTTGATGGTGAGCCTGCATACAGGTCTTGAGATATCGCGCGACGAGGTGATGGCAGAGCTTATCAATATTCAGTACGACAGGAATGAATTCGAACTTAAAAGAGGAACCTTCAGATGTAAGGGCGACGTGCTCGACATCTATACTCCCGATGCGGACAATGTGATAACGAGGGTGGAATTCTTCGGAGACGAGATAGAAAGGATCGCTTATGTCGATCTGATCACCGGCCGTGTTCTCTACACTAGGACATTTGCCGAGATATTCCCCGCGTCACACTATGCGACAGGAAGACAGAAACTTGAGAAGGCGATGGTTACGATCGAACAGGAACTCGAAGAGAGAATAAAGTACTTCAGAGATGAAGGAAAACTCGTTGAAGCTTACAGGCTCGAGCAGCGGACGAGGTATGATTTGGAGCTTCTGAGAGAGACCGGATTCTGTAAGGGCATAGAGAATTATTCAAGACATATCGCGGGAAGGAAAGAGGGCGAACCGCCGTGCACTCTGCTCGATTTCTTCCCGGATGACTATCTGATGTTCATAGATGAATCACATGTTACCGTACCTCAGGTAGGCGCTATGTATAAGGGTGACAGGTCGCGTAAGGATATGCTCGTTGAGTATGGCTTCAGGCTTCCTTCCGCCCGGGATAACAGACCGTTGAGATTTGAAGAATTCGAGCCGCGCATGGGCCTTACGGTATTCGTATCGGCTACCCCTGCAGATTATGAGAAGAATCATTCGGATAAGATAGTTGAGCAGGTTATAAGGCCTACCGGACTTCTCGAGCCTCAGATCTATATCAGGCCCGTTGAAGGGCAGATAGAAGATATCATTCATGAGATACGTGAGAATATCAGCCGCGGCGAGAAGTCACTTATCATGACACTGACTAAGAAGATGGCCGAGGATCTTACGGACTTTCTTGCAAAAGAAGACATACGGGTCACATATCTTCATTCTGATATCGAGACGGTTGAGAGGATGCAGATACTGAACAGACTGAGGAATGATGAGACCGATGTAATCGTCGGGATCAATCTGCTCAGGGAGGGCATCGACCTTCCCGAAGTATCTCTTCTCATGATACTCGATGCCGATAAGGAAGGTTTTTTAAGATCGGAAAGATCGCTCATACAGATCATCGGAAGATGCGCGAGAAATGCCAACGGAAGGGTTATCCTGTATGCCGACGAAGTAACGGATTCCATGATGAATGCCGTTGCTGAGACCAACAGAAGAAGAGATATACAGAAGAAGTATAATGAAGAGAACGGGATCGAACCGAAGACGGTCATCAAGCACGTCAAGAATGTCTTCGATACGGTCGATGATGCCGCGAAGAAGGATAAGATCAAGAAGATCGATATCAGGAAACTCATAAACGAGAACGATCCGGGCAAGCTGTCAGGTGAGGACAGAGCCAAGCTCATAGAGAGTCTTACGAACGATATGAAGAAGGCCGCCAAGGAACTTGATTTTGAGAAAGCCGCCGAGCTTCGTGATGTCATCATAAGTCTTAAGAATAAGGAATAGTACATAATCATGTCTGAAGGGTTCGTACATCTTCATCTGCATACCGAATACAGCCTGCTGGACGGGGCCGTTAGGATATCCGAGCTTCCGGGAAGGCTTAAGGACATGGGTATGGATGCATGCGCCATTACCGATCACGGTGCCATGTTCGGGTGCGTCGAATTCTATAAAGCCATGAAGGATGCGGGCCTTAAGCCTATCATCGGCTGCGAGGTATATGTCGCTCCCGGGTCCAGATATGATAAACCTGTTGATGTAAGTGCCCCTGCATATAATCATCTGATACTGCTTGCCAAAGATAATACGGGGCTTGCCAATCTTAACCGACTGGTGTCTGCAGGGTGGATGGAAGGTTTCTACAGGAAACCCAGGATAGATAAGGAACTTCTCAGAAGATGGCATGAAGGTCTTATCTGTCTGTCCGGATGTCTTGCCGGTGAAGTCGCATGTCTTATAAAAGCCGGTAAGACCGATGAGGCCGAGAAGACTGCAAGATGGTATGATGAGCTTTTCGGAAGGGATAATTACTATCTTGAGGTGCAGAGCAACTTCTTAAGGGATCAGGCTGCAGTTAACGCAGGAATCGTGAAACTGTCAAGGAAGACCGGGATACCGCTTGCCGCCACCAATGACTGTCACTATCTTATGAAGGAAGACAGCAGTGTTCATGAAGTGCTTCTGTGCATGCAGACCGGGGCTAAGATGAGCGACCCCGACAGGATGAGATTCAAGACAGATGATTTCTATGTAAAGTCGGAGACAGAGATGAGAAGATTCTTCTCGGAACTTCCCGAAGCGGTCGATAATACGGTGAAGATCGCGCAGATGTGCAATGCCGAATATGACTTTAACACGATACATCTGCCGAAGTATGACCTTCCGCCGGGGTTTGCCGATAATAAGCAATATCTCAAATATCTCGTAACGACAGGACTTGAGAAGCGTTTTGCGTCCAAAGGTCAGGCAGCGGATTCAGAAGTCTATATCAAACGCGCTAATTACGAACTCGATGTTATCAATTCGATGGGATATACCGATTATTATCTCATCGTATGGGACTTCATTAATTTCGCCAAGACCAACGGGATCATGGTTGGACCCGGAAGAGGCTCGGGCGCCGGATCGCTGGCAGCTTATGCCATCGGGATAACGGATCTTGATCCGATAAGATACAACCTTGTATTCGAGAGATTTCTTAATGCCGAGCGTGTGTCGATGCCGGACTTTGACGTTGATTTCTGTTATGAGAGAAGGCAGGAAGTTATAGACTATGTCACTCGTAAATACGGACAGTCCCGCGTGGCGCAGGTGATCACATTCGGAACCCTGGCGGCAAGGCTCTGTATAAGGGATGTGGCAAGGGCCCTTGAACTTCCGTACAATCAGACGGACAAGATCGCGAAGATGGTTCCCGAAGGCATAGGCGTCACCATTAAGGGCGCAATGGAACTCCGTAAGGATCTCAGGGACGAGTATGAGAACGATCCCGAAGTTAAGAAAGTGCTCGATGTTGCGATGAGGCTCGAGGGCATGCCGAGACACGCTTCCACGCATGCGGCAGGTGTTATCATATCCGGAGTTCCCATCACGGACATAGCACCGCTGGCCGTAAATGACGGCAACGCGGTAGTCCAGTTCGCTAAGGCGGACATCGAGAGCGTGGGACTTCTGAAATTCGATTTCCTCGGTCTGCGCACGTTAACTGTCCTGCAGGACGCGGCCCGGATGGTCAGGGAGGATTACGGTGTCGATATTATTTTTGACAGTATCCCGCTCGATGACCGTAATGTATACGACATGATAGGCAGGGGAGACACTGTTGGCGTCTTCCAGCTTGAAAGTTCCGGCATGACTTCGTTTATGAAGGACCTTAAACCGACTTCAATAGAGGACGTTACGGCAGGCATATCGCTATACAGACCGGGTCCCATGGATCAGATACCCAAGTATGTTAAATGCAAGCATGATCCTTCATCGATAACATACGATCATCCGCTGCTGGAACCGATACTCAATGTAACCTACGGCTGCATGGTATATCAGGAGCAGGTCATGCAGATAGTAAGAGACCTTGCCGGATTCTCGATGGGACAGTCTGACAACATAAGACGCGCCATGAGCAAGAAAAAGAAGTCTTTGATGGAGAAATACAGACAATTGTTCATATACGGCGGCGTCGATGAGAGCGGACGTGAGATCACAGGCGCGATAAGGCACGGCGTTCCCGAGGCTGTTGCGGATAAGATCTTTAACGAAGTTGCGGGTTTTGCCGGATATGCTTTTAACAAGTCGCACGCGGCATGCTATGCGCTTGTCGGTTACTATACGGCTTATCTTAAGTACTATTATCCGGTCGAGTTCATGGCGGCGATGATGAACTCGTTCAGGTTCAGCATTGCCCAGGCAGCATTTTACATAAGCTGCTGCGGGTCAATGGGGATCAAAGTTCTTCCTCCGGACGTCAACAGCAGCCGTGCAAGATTTACGACGGAGAGGATGCCTGACGGTAAGATGGGCATCAGGATCGGGCTGTCGGTCTTGAAGAATGCAGGCGAGGCTGCCGTTAATCAGCTTACGGATGAGAGGGAAGAGAACGGTCCGTACACATCATTCGAAGATTTTCTGAGACGGGGAGCGAGGCTCGGGATAAAGAAGAATCTTGTTGAGTCGTTGATCTATTCTTCTGCGCTTGATTTTACCGGATTGAACCGCGCGACCATGATCGCTACATCCAGGACCGAGCTCGATAAGATCGCCATGGAAAACAACAGGCAGGTCGAAGGGCAGATGAGCCTTTTTGATATCGTCACGGGCGATGATGAGGCACCGGATAATTCGATCAGGATCAATTATGTGAACGAGTATCCTGAAGAGGAGAAACTCGCGCTTGAGAAGGAATATGTAGGACTTTACCTGTCGGGGAATCCTCTGTCGGAATACGGGGATTTCATAAACAGGTACAGCACTTTCGATATGAGGCGTTTTGCCGAGGCAGTGGAAGAAGGAAGGCTTGAATCTGTTAATGATGATGCGGAAGTGATCATGTGCGGCATGCTTCTGTCAAAGAAGATTCGTTCCACCAAGGCTAAGACTGCCATGGCGACGCTTATTATCGAGGATATGTACGGTCAGTTTGATGCGGCTATGTTCGGAAAGGTCCTCGATCAATATGCTTCAGTGCTCGAGACCGACAGACCTTATGTCTTTATCGGAAAGCGGAGGTTAAGGGGAGAGGATTCCTTCTCTTTGTCGGTCGACATGGTATTCGCCATGCCTTCCGGGGAGAAGGAAGAATCGGCTGTCACTTCGAACTGGCTGTTCAGGAAGACGTTTAACGCTTCCGAACCCGCTCAGCGCAAGACGGGACATGCGGAAGTTAAAGATGCTCCAAAGACAGTTGATGCGGTGCGGATAAGGTTTACGGGAAACCCCGGCGGCAGTTCGTACCAGAGGCTCCTTAATTTCCTCGTGTATTTTCACGGCAGCGCTCCGGTACAGATTGAGTTCAATGACGGGAGTACGGTTGCCCTGGATCCGGTATGCAATATCGATCCGTCTCCGGAAGTACTCGGGAAATTATATGAACTGTGCGGCAGAGCGAATGTGCAGCCCTGATCATCATTGACATGAGGAAGAGATATTATGTTTATTGAAAGTGAAGGAATAAAACTCAACGTTTCTGTTGATCTGCCCGATACACCTCTTAACAGCGCGGACAGATATCCCGTATGCATCATGATCCACGGCCTTACAGGAAACTGTGAAGAGGAGCATATCCTTGCCGTCAGGGATGTGTTGAATGATCTCGGCATCGCGGTGCTGAGAGCCGACATGTACGGTCACGGCAGAAGCGGCGGTGCTTTCAAAGATCATGATATCAATAAATGGATGGCGAATATATCTTCGCTGATCGGATATGCAAAGAGTCTCGATATTACATCCGAGATATATCTGTGGGGTCATTCGCAGGGCGGCCTTGCGGCGATACTCGCGGCTGCTCGGTACGCGGAGGATATCAGGCTCCTGATGCCGTTCTCGCCGGCGGTCATGATCCCGGATGACGCGCGGCACGGAAGACTGCTTCATTATAAGTTCGATCCTGACGATTTGCCCGACTTCATCAGATTTGACAGCGGTGCCGAACTGTCCCGGAATTATATTGAAAAAGTAAGGACAGTGGATGTAACTGAAGCGGTCGGTTCGTATAACGGTAATGTGATGATCGTACACGGGACGGCTGATGCTACGGTACCGTACGGATATTCGGAACTGATCAGGGAAACATACGCTGAACACGGGTGTAACTGCACGCTGATCCCGATCGAAGGTGCGCCGCATTGCTTTGATGATCATATAGAGGAACTGAGGACGGCGGTAAGAAAATACATGGAAAGCTTTTTGTCACTATAATTGGTGTATAATCAACTGGTAATAAAACTCCGCGGAGGAAGAAAAAGATGCTCAATATACCTTATGATGAGAATAATATTCCCGATACAAGCACATTGACGGCCAAGAATTACGATAATGTGGATCCGAATGAGGTCGAACCCGTAAAGAGGATCGGAGTGCTTACGAGCGGCGGTGATGCGCCCGGCATGAATGCTACGATCAGAGCCGTTGTCCGTGCCGGCATTAACTCGGGCATGGAAGTGTTCGGTGTAACCAGAGGCTTCCACGGACTTTGGAAGGGCGAGATATCACCCATAACCGTGAGAGATGTATCGGAGAAGCTTCAAAGAGGCGGAACATTCCTTATGACCGCGAGATCCAAGTCGTTCATGACTGATCAGGGCGTACTCCGCGGCGCCAAGATGATGGAAGTCTATAACCTTGATGCGCTTATCGTATCCGGAGGAGACGGTTCCTTTAAGGGCGCCAGGGCGCTTGCCAGACTCGGAGTCCCCGTGATAGGCATTCCCGGAACGATCGATAACGATATCGGATGCACGGACTATACGATCGGTTACGATACCGCTATGAATACTGCCATGGAAGCTATCGATAAGCTTCGCGATACGGCATCCTCTCACGAGCGCTGCAGCGTCATCGAAGTAATGGGAAGGAATGCTGGATACATCGCGCTCAATGTCGGCATCGCGACCGGATCCGAGGTCATACTCATTCCTGAAGTTCCTTATGATTTTGACAAGGATATCTTAAGAGTCATCCTTGACGGAAGAAATAAAGGCAAGAGACACTATATCGTTATCGTTGCAGAAGGCGTGGGCAATGCTGCCGACATCGCCGAGCGTATCGAGAAGAACACGGGCATCGAATCAAGACCTACGATCCTCGGACACCTTCAAAGAGGAGGCTCACCTACGGTAAGAGACCGTACAACAGCCAGCCTTATGGGCGTTCACGCGATAGACTGCCTGCTCAATAAGAAATACAACAGGATCGTTATCGAGAAGGGCGGATTGATAACGGATGTCGATCTTGAAGAAGGTCTTGCCATGAAGAAGACGATCCCTTCAATCGAGATCGAGAATGCCAAGAGACTGTCATAAAAGAGGGTAATGTATAAGTACACTACATTCGAAGAAGAGGCAGAACGTAAGAAGATCAGAGGACGCGTAATAAGCGTACTCGAATTCGATAAAGTTAAAGAACAGCTTCTGTCATTAACGAGAACGTCCTATGGGCGTTCTCTTGCTTGCGGGCTTTTCCCGACGACCGACCGCGATGCCGTAAAGGAGAGCCTTGAGGATACATATGAAGCATTTGTCTATATAAACAGATACGGAAGCCTTCCGATCGGATCATTTCCTCCAGTTGAAGAAAGCCTTAAGTACATCAAGGCGGGCGGCACTCTCGATATGAGGGCGCTCCTTGATATCGCGGTTTTCTTAAAAAGCGTATCCGAGATCAAGAAAGTTGTATCCGAGGACAAAAGACAGGAACTTTCGGATACTAATCTTTTTGCGTCAATAGCGGCGCTTGAGGAGGAGCAGAGGCTCAGGGATGAGATCTTCAGCTGCATCTTAAACGAGAACGAGATGAACGACCGCGCGAGCAACGAACTCTACTCCATAAGGAGGCAGACGAAGGATGTCGTTCGGTCTATACGTGTCATTCTCGACAGGATCATCAGAAACAGCGCGGATATCCTGCAGGAACAGATAATCACGATCAGGGACGGAAGATACTGCGTGCCTGTAAGATCCGAGCAAAGATCGAAGATACCGGGCATCATCCACGATACATCTTCGACCGGACAGACTGTGTTTATAGAACCCATGGGCGTCGTTGAGGCGAATAACAGGATAAGAGAACTGGCGTCGCTTGAGGAAGCCGAGATAGAGCGCATATTAAAGAATCTGACGGCCATGGCGGGAAGGTCCTCTGACACGATACGGAATGACATCAGTCTGATAGCTCAGATAGACCTGAACAGCGCCAAGGCGGAACTTGCGGTCTCAATGAATGCAGTTAAGCCCGTTCTTAACACAGACGGCCGCATCAGGCTCGTAAGAGCCCGCCATCCCCTTATAGATAAGGAGAAGGTCGTTCCTGTCGATATCGAGAACGGTGACAATTACAGCACGCTCGTGATCACAGGACCGAACACCGGCGGCAAGACCGTATCGCTCAAGACATGCGGCCTTCTTACCCTGATGACCATGAGCGGTCTCATGATACCGGCAGCCACGGGAACGGAGGTTTCCGTTTATGACCGTGTGCTCGCGGATATCGGGGATGAACAGAGTATAGAAGAGAGTCTTTCCACTTTCTCCGCGCATATCTCGAACATAGTCTTTATCCTGAAGAACATAAGAGGAAAGTCACTTGTCCTCCTGGATGAACTGGGATCGGGTACCGATCCTGCAGAGGGAGCCGCGCTTGCGGTTGCAGTACTCGATGCGCTTAAAGCGAAGGGATGCGTCGTTATGGCTACTACGCACTACCGCGAACTCAAGGAATATGCGGTGACGACAGAGGGCGTCATGAACGCTTCCTGCGAATTCGACACGGATACGTTAAGCCCGACATACCGTCTCATAACAGGAACGTCAGGAACGAGCAATGCTTTCATTATCTCCAGGAAACTCGGGATGCCTGCGCATATCATCGATGATGCAAAGAGCCGTATGACCGATGAGGACTTAAAACTTGAGAAACTTCTCTCGGAAGCTGAAGAGGACAGAAGAAAGACTGAAGCTTTACGTGCCGAGAACGAGAAACTCAATGCCGAACTTGAACAAAAGGCAAGGGAACTCGAAGAAGAGAAGAAAGCTCTTAAGGCTTCCAAGACCCGTATCCTTAATGATTCGAGAGCCAGGCAGAAAGAACTCCTTGAGCGAAAAGAAGAGGAACTTGATGAACTCATCAGAGAAGTTAAGAGCAAGGCAAAGAAGGATTATGACGAAGACGCAAAGGCTGAACTGGATAAGATAAGAAGAAGGCTCCGCGCGGGAGTAAAGGATCTTTCGGCTGATGACGATGAGGTTATAAGTAAGGTGAGCCTTCCGGGAGAGCCTCCGAAGAGAGTCGTTAAAGGGGCTAAGTATTATATTCCGTCGATCGACTTTACGGGTACGTCTCTTGATTCTTCCGATAAGCCGAATTCAAAGGTCAGGATACAGAACGGCGTAATGACATATACCGTGCGCATGAATGAACTCCGTATGCCGACGAGCGCGCAGAAGAAAGCGGATGAGCCTAAGAAAGAACCCGTTAAGAAAGGGACATCTTCCGTTAAGTTCAATAAGGCGCAGACTGTCGTATCTGAACTGATGCTCTTGGGAAAGACTGTCGCGGAGGCTGAATCGGAACTTGATAAATATATCGATGACTGCAATCTTGCAGGTCTTAAGACAGTGAGGATAGTACACGGCAAAGGAACCGGCGCATTGAGAAGCGCCGTCGATGCCCGTCTTGCTTTGGATCCGCGCGTCAGGGATTACAGGCTGGGCGATCCTGCCGAAGGCGGAGACGGCGTTACAATAGTCAGCTTGTGTTAAAATCTATGGAGTTATGGACAGAAGGCTTAAGATAATAATCGGCGCATACGGAAGCGGAAAGTCCGAGATATCCGTTAATCTTGCGCTTGAAATGAGAAAGACTGCACCGGAAGACAAGATCCTTCTGGCCGATCTTGATATAGTTAATCCCTTTTACCGCTCTGCCGATGCCGCAGGGGTTCTTGAGGAGAACAATATTAGGCTGATCAGTCCTATGTATGCTAATTCAAATGTTGATGCTCCCGTCCTGAGCGGTGAAGTATACGTTATCTTTGATGATGACAGCTACCGGGGCGTGTTTGATATCGGCGGTGAGGATATGGGCGCCACAATTCTGGGATCCATGAGATCCCGTCTCGATAATACCGGTGCTGAACTTCTGATGGCGGTCAATACCAGAAGACCGTTTACGTCCACCGCGGATGAGATAATAATAATGGCATCCGAACTGCAGGAAGCGTCAAAGATGAAGATAACGGGTCTGATCAATAACACTAATATTCTTGAGCAGACTACAGCGGAAGACGTTATCGAAGGTGAGAAGATCCTCCTTGAAGTGTCACAGAAGACGGGGATTCCCCTTGTCTTGACGACTGTTATGGAAGGTGTAATGAGTGAGAAGGAGTTATTACAGATAAAGACTCCGGAAGTCATACAGATGCGAAGGACTATCAACTATGCGTATTGAGGCGAAGATTAGAAGAGGCTTTAAAAAGTCCGCCAAGACCAATCTTAAAAATCACTATTTCTCATTTATCCTCATGTGTCTGTTTGCTGCTCTGATCGGATCGGAATTCGTTACTTCCGAGAACCTTATCGGATTAAGAACGGATCCCGTAACAATTATGTTTCAAGGCTATGAAGAAGCTGTCGTCAAAACTGAGACCGAAGTTGCTACCATGACCGGCGGTTCCACATTTGCCGATATGGTTACGGAAATAACGCATAAGATCCATGATGATGAGAAGAACATCGGAGTGTTCTCGAGATCAGCGGGTACGATCAATCAGGTTATCGATCTCTTTACGACCGGTACTGCAGTCTCGACCATATCTTCGGTTATCCTCAACATCGTAGGTTCGAAGAGCGTAGCCGATACTATTCTGATGTCGCTCGGTTCAGTGTTGGCATTATGGTTCTGGATGTTTGTACAGCTCGTGTACATGGTAGTGATGAGACGTAACATCCTCGAGGGAAGGATATACAAGAAGGTTTCTATCAACAGATATCTTTTTATCTTCCGTGCCAAGTCGTGGATGTCCGTCGCGTTGTCACTGACTCTCATGACGATCTTCGACGTTATATCGTTAGTAACGATCGTGGGTTTCCCGATTGTCTACTATGGATTGTTCATGGTTCCGTTCGTTGTCGCAGAGAACCCGAAGATCAAACCCTGGCAGGCGATCAAGCTTTCATGGAATATCTCCAAAGGATACAAGATGGATCTGTTCATAAACGACCTTACGATGATCGGATGGAGAATTCTTTCCGTCATAACTTTGGGGTTGTCAGATCTGTTTTTCTGCAACCCTTATAAGCTCGCGGTGCACTCCGAGTTTTATACCGCTATCCGTAAGAATGCCATCGAGAACAACGTGCAGGGAAGCGAGATGCTTAACGACCGCTATCTTTTCGAGAAGGCGGACATGGGGCGTCTGCGCGGCGCATACCCCGAGGCAGTAAATGTGCTGTCTTCTCCCGAGTATTCTCTCCAGGGCCTTACCGGCGCGAAAAAGTTCTTTGCAGAGCACTTCGGCGTGGTGCTGTGGAACACGGAAGATGAGCTTAAGTACGAAGAGAATCAGGCAAGCCGCCAGCGCATCAAGAACATGCGCGATGAGCTGGAGGGTATAAGCTATCCTACGAGACTTACACCTTTGTCTGAGTCACATAAGTCGAGAAGATTTGCAAACATGCACTACATGCGTCACTACTCTTTGCTGTCGCTCGTTATTATGTTCTTTATCTATTCGGGATTCGGCTGGGTATGGGAAGTGTTCTACTACTATCTTCTGCAGGGTCACTATATCAACAGAGGCGTAATGCACGGACCGTGGCTTCCTATTTACGGTGCCGGCGGCATCGCCATTCTGATATTTCTCTTTCCTTTCAGGAAAAGTCCGGTCAAGCATTTCTTTGTCACGATGATCCTTTGCGGAGTCCTTGAATATGGCACGAGCGTTTTCCTCGAATATGCATTCGGAGCTCAGTGGTGGAATTATGACGGCTTCTTCCTCAATATCAACGGAAGGATCTGTGCGGAAGGTCTTCTGGTATTCGGAATCGCGGGCCTTGCATTTATCTATTTCCTGTCGCCTCTGCTGGATGATGTTATCAGACGGATCAAGCCTGCCAAGCTCATGCCTGTCGCTGTAATCCTCGTAACTCTGTTCGTGTTCGATTTTATCTATTCGAATTCCCATCCTAATATGGGTGACGGCATTACGGGCGGTTTTGCAGGGTCGGAAAACGTGACCGCTGAAACCGGTAACAACTGATCCCCGGAATCTTATTCCAAATTTATACCAAATTATATTTTTTATTTGAGTTTATTATGATAAAATCAAATAGGTTTTAGGCCAAAATATGTTTATCTGGAGGATTAGAATATGGGATTGATTTCCAATATCGTCGGAACAATCGGATCTTCCGTATCTTCAACAGTTGCGGATCAGTATCTTGAGTTCTTCACGTGTGATTCATTGGGTCAGGGCGTTCTCGTTCACGAGGGTGCCAAGAGGATGCAGAAGGGAAATAACAAGGGAAGCTTTGAAGTTATCTCCAACGGAGCAAAGATCGCAGTTCCCGAAGGAACGGCTTGTCTTATGGTAGATAACGGCAAGGTAGTTGATTTCACGATCCAGCCCGGTATGTATACATGGGATTCTTCATCTGCTCCTACAGTATTTGCAGGCAATGACGGTTTCCTCGACGGAGCTAAGAAGCTCGTTACCGAGACTTGGAACCGTATGAAGATGGGCGGAGAGATCGCTTCACAGCAGAGGATCTACTTCGTTAACATGCTCGAGATGAGAGATCAGAAGTTCGGTACACCTACTGCTCTTCCTTATCACGATCCCGAGTATCGTAACATCTATATCAGACTTAACGGTGTTTTCTCATACACGATCAAGGATCCCGTAAAGTTCTTCACATCTCAGGTCGGCAATATCAAGGGTGACTATACCAACGCTCAGTTCATGGGAACACCTGCAGATCCCAAGCAGCCCCGTGTCGAGTTCCTTGATAACTTCTCCGAAGTTCTTAATAAGTGCGGTACAGTTGACAAGATCATGTTCGCGGATCTTCCTTCCAATCAGGGAACACTCCGTAAGTACATGCAGGATGCTCTTGATGAAGAGTGGCTCAAGAACAGAGGTGTTGTTGTTTCATCCGTTGCTATCGGCGGCATCACACCTGATGACAAGAGCCGTGAGAGAATCGAGCAGGTTGACCAGTCCAAGATGTTCGGCGCTGATCCTAACGCTCTTGCAGCTCAGGCTGTACTCGGCCAGACACAGGCTATGAATACTGCAGCAGGCAATGCAAACGGCGCAGTAAACGGCCTTATGGGCATGGGTATGGTTGGCGGCATGGGCCAGATGGGCGGCGGAATGAATTCCGCTTTCCAGTTCTTAGGTCAGCGGCAGGCTCAGCAGGCAGCGGCTCCCGCACCTGCAGCAGCACCTGCACCCGCAGCAGCCGGATGGACATGTTCCTGCGGTACGACCAACACAGGTAAGTTCTGCTCCAACTGCGGCAAGCCTCAGCCCGCGCCTGCAGCAGCATGGACTTGCGAGTGCGGCACACAGAACACGGGCAAGTTCTGCTCCAACTGCGGCAAGCCTCAGCCCGCGGGTCCCTGGACATGCGAGTGCGGCACACAGAACACAGGCAAGTTCTGCTCCAACTGCGGCAAGCCCCAGCCCTGATCAGACTTAATCAGAGTTCAAACGAAGCCCCGGTGTCAAAGCCGGGGCTTTGTTCATGGTGAAAAACCGATAATTTATATAAACGCATATTATTTGAAAATCATTTGTGCTTCTTTTATAATTCTATCCTATGAGTTTAAAAGAGGGAGTGTATGGCAATGGCAAAGGTCTCATTTAATGATGATTTGTGCAAAGGCTGCGGTCTTTGTGTCAATGCGTGTCCCAGGAAGATTCTCGAACTTGACAAGGGAAGGCTGAACAACAAGGGTTATCATCCTGCAGCCTGCACCGATCCCGAGCAGTGCATCGGCTGCGCATTCTGCGCTACAACATGCCCTGACTTGGTCATTACTGTTGAAAGATGAGGATCTGACTATGGCAAGCAAGAAAGTACTTATGAAGGGAAACGAAGTCATTGCTGAAGCTGCTATCAGAGCAGGCTGCAGAAATTACTTCGGTTATCCCATTACTCCTCAGACTGAGGTTATGCACTATATGGCTAAGAAGATGGTCGAGATCGGAGGCAACTTCGTTCAGGCCGAGAGTGAGGTCGCGGCCATCAATCTGGTATACGGAGCCGCTGCTGCCGGTTTCAGGGTAATGACATCTTCATCGTCCCCCGGAATCTCATTAAAGCAGGAGGGTATCTCTTATATCGCAGGCGCCGAGCTTCCTGCCGTTGCAGTCAATATCGTGAGAGCCGGGCCGGGCCTGGGAGGCATCCAGCCTTCACAGGGTGACTATTTCCAGGCTTGTAAGGGCGGCGGACACGGTGATTACAGAAATCTTGTTATCGCGCCGGCTTCGGTTCAGGAGCTTTATGAGCTCACGGTTGAAGCTTTCAATCTCGCCGATAAATACAGAATGCTCTGCATGATCCTTGGTGACGGTACACTCGGTCAGATGATGGAGCCTGTTGCTTTCAGAGATGAGGAGCCTATCGTTGAACCCGAGAAGCCCTGGGCTGCATGCGGAAGAGGCGGCAGGCCTGAGCATAACACGGTTACTTCCATCTATATCCAGCCTGATGATCTCGAGAGAAAGAACCTCGAGCTCGTTGAGAAGTACAAGATCATCGAGAGAGATGAAGTAAGATATGAAGCTATCGGAATCGAAGATGCCGAGATCGTTATCGTAGCATTCTCCACTTGTTCGAGGATCTGCCGTAACGTTATCAGACAGGCTGCCGAGAAGGGCATCAAGGTCGGCATGATCCGTCCTATCACACTCTGGCCTTTCCCGAAGCAGATCATCCGTGAGACTGCTGCACTTCCCAATGTTAAGGCATTCCTCGATATTGAACTGTCTGCCGGTCAGATGGTAGAGGATGTTCAGATCGCAGTTAAGGGTCAGAAGCCCGTTCACTTCTTCGGAAGAATGGGCGGTAACCTTCCTATGCAGAAGGAAATACTTGATAAGATCATCGCGATCCACGAGAACCCCGAGAAGGAGGCACTTGACTGATGGCTGTTGTATTTGAAGCTACAAAGGGCTTAACGGGCAAGCCTTTCCATTACTGCCCGGGATGCACACACGGCATCATCCACAGACTTATCGCAGAAGTAATGTGCGAGATGGGTATCCTCGAAGATACGGTTTCCGTCGCTTCCGTAGGATGTTCCTATAACAGCTACGAGTATTTCGCATGTGATGCAGTTCAGGCTGCGCACGGAAGAGCTCCCGCCGTTGCTACAGGTATTAAGAGAAACCTCAAGGACAAGGTAGTCTTCACATATCAGGGGGACGGTGACCTTGCATCTATCGGCGCTGCCGAGATCATTCACGCTGCAGCAAGAGGAGAGAAGATCACTGCATTCTTCGTAAACAATGCGGTTTACGGAATGACTTCCGGTCAGATGGCTCCCACAACGCTTCTCGGACAGGTAACGACAACGTCTCCTTTCGGAAGAGATGCTTCTTATCAGGGATATCCCATCAACGTATCTGAGCTGATCGCGCCCCTTACAGGCGCAGCTTATGTTGAGCGTGTCTGTCTTACAGACTACAAGAACATCATGGCTGCCAAGAAGGCCATCAAGCAGGCTTTCCTGGCTCAGCAGGCTAACCTCGGTTTCACTATGGTCGAGTTCCTGTCCACATGTCCTACCAACTGGGGTAAAGAACCTCTCGAAGCTATGGATTGGCTTAAGGAGAAGATGATCCCTCAGTATCCTCTTGGCGTGTTCAAGGGTGAGGATATTGATTTTAAGAAAGTCGAGGCTGATCTTAAGGCCGCGAAGGAAGGAGAGAATGCATGATAGACTTTTCGATCATTCTTGCGGGCTTCGGAGGTCAGGGCATACTTTCTGCGGGCAAGATGGCTGCCGAGGCTGCGCTTTACGAGGGAAAAGAGGTATCGTGGTTTCCGTCATACGGACCTGAGATGAGAGGCGGCACGGCAAACTGTTCTGTCGTTATCTCGGATGAGCCTATCGGTTCTCCCGTAGTAAACAATGCAGATGTGCTTATCTGCCTTAATCAGCCTTCTGTAGAGAAATTCGAATCCTACCTTAATCCGGGCGGGATCCTTATCATCGACTCTTCGCTCTTTTATGTGGAACCGACGCGTAAAGATATCCGCTTCATTCCCATGGAGGCAAGCAAGATCGCAAGTGACCTGGGCAACATGGCATTTGCCACGATATCGATGCTCGGATGTATGTCAGAGGCGACAGGGTGCTTTAAGAAGGAATCCTTCGAATCTGCGCTTTATGAGATTTTGCCCGAGAGAAGACATAAGTTTATTCCCGGCAATATGGAGGCCTTCACCAAAGGCGCTGAGTACGCTAAGTCTTAATTGCTAATCGACAGGTTAGTGTTAGAATAATCTTATGGCTATCACACCTGAGATAAAGATACATCTGGTTCATGATCTGATCCCGTTCTGGCTCGGTCTTAAGGACGAGCGCTACGGCGGGTTCTACGGCTCTGTCGGCTCAGACCGTAAGGTCGATATGTGGGCTGACAAAGGATGTGTCCTGAACAGCCGTATCCTGTGGGTCATGAGTTCCTGTTACAAGCTTTGCATGGACGGAGCGCTGAGCGAGACCAAGCTTCAGGATGCAGGTTATTCTTCCGTCGAGATCCTTGAAGCCGCAAGACATGCGTATTACTTTTTCAGGGATCACTATGTCGATATGGAATACGGCGGTATCTACTGGTCGGTGACATATGACGGAAAGCCTGCCGATACAACGAAGCATGCTTATAATCATGCCTTTGCCATCTATGCGCTGTGTGAATTCTACGAGGTTACTCACGATAATGACGCATTCAAGCTTGCGTATTATCTTAAGAACTGTGTTGAGAATATGTTCACGGATGAGATCGGATATCTTGAGTCCTTCGGCCGTGATTTTACTCCCGATGACAATCCGCATCTGTCGGAGAACGGCGTAACCGCATACCGCACGGTGAACACTCTGCTCCATATCATGGAGGCATATGCAGAACTTTACAGGATCAATATCGAGACCAACGACAGGTTCGTAAAAAGGAAGATCTACAACATCCTCGACATCTTTGAGAATAAGGTATACAACCCCGATCTGGGCAGGCTCGAGGTGTTCTTCAACAAGGATTACAGAAGTCTTATCGATCTTCGTTCTTACGGTCATGATATTGAATTCAGCTGGCAGATCGACAGGATATGTAAGGTCTTAGGCGATAAGAAACTGTCGGCAAGGATGCAGCCGGTCTCGCTTGCGCTGGCGGAGAATACTCTGCAGTACGGATTCGACGGAAGATCTCTTGCTTATGAGACTGACACGGGGATTACCAAGCAGACCCGCGCGTGGTGGGTTCAGGCTGAATCGGTCATAGGTTTTACGAATGCCTATATGAAGACGGATGACAAGAGATTTAAAGCCGCCGCCAGGGCGAACTGGGATTTTATCAAGAAGTACATTATCGACAAGGCCCGTCCGTCTGAGTGGTACAACGAGGTTTCTCAGGAGGGCGTTCCTGATCTGTCTCTGCCGATGGTAGGTGAGTGGAAGTGTCCGTATCACAATATCCGCATGTGCATCGAGATCATCAGACGCAACGAGAAATTCAAGGAAGAAATCTGATCATTATTAACTGTTTGTAAAATTGCACAAAGGAAGAAGGAAGATTCTTCCTTTTTTTGTGTTTTTGGTTGGTAATTAATAATTCTTTATTATATAATGCAAGGTAGTAAAAAAGAGGAGGCACGTTTCATGGACGAAGCCTATTTGTTTAACCGCGGAGATAATTATATGAGCTACAACTATCTCGGAGCTCATCCCTTTAAGGGATCCGACGGTTGTGAAGGCTATATCTTCAGAGTATGGGCGCCCAATGCCATATCAGTCAGTGTAATAGGTGATTTCAACGAATGGGATGCGCTCGCGTCCCCGATGAATAAACTCGGAGCTACCGGTATCTGGGAAGCCAGGATCAACGGCGCTTCTCAATGGGACCGTTATAAGTACAGGGTAATCGGTGCGGATTCAAGGATCTACGATAAGGGAGATCCGTATGCCAGGCACTTTGAGACAAGACCCAACAACGCATCCATCGTCTATGATCCTGATGATTATACATGGGGTGATGATGACTATATGAAGAACCGTCCCGATGCATTATCGGCAAGGCCCATCAATATCTATGAGATGCATCTGGGGTCCTGGCGTCAGCATCCGGACGGGAATTTCTTTACATACAGGGAGATCGCGCTCGATCTTGTCGATTACTGTCGTAAGATGAATTATACGCATATCGAACTGATGCCTGTTCTGGAACATCCGCTTGATGCATCCTGGGGTTATCAGGTAACCGGATACTATGCGGCTACTTCAAGATTCGGAACACCTGCGGACTTTAAGTTCATGGTGGATATTCTCCATCAGGCGGGCATTGCAGTTCTCCTCGACTGGGTTCCGGCGCACTTTCCGAAGAACCTTGAAGGCCTTGTAAGATTTGACGGAACGCCTTGTTACGAGTATAAGGATCCGCGGATCGGAGAGCACCGAGAGTGGGGCACATATGTATTCGATTATTCCAAGAACGAAGTCATATCGTTCCTTATCTCCAATGCAGTATTCTGGGTCAAAGAGTTCCATATCGACGGACTTCGCGTTGATGCCGTAAGTTCAATGCTTTACAGAGACTACGGACGTCAGAACTATATCCCGAACAAGTACGGCGGAAATGAGAACCTCGAAGCCATTGAGTTCTTTAAGAAGCTTAATTCCACGATCAGAAGAGAGTTTCCGGGTGTCATGATGATCGCCGAGGAATCGACCGCATGGCCTAAGGTGTCCCATCCCGTCGAAGACGGAGGACTGGGATTCACTCATAAGTGGAACATGGGCTGGATGCATGATACGCTCGATTATTTCTCTACGGATTCTTATGCGAGGGGATGGCATCACGATGAATTCTGTTTCTCGATGATGTATGCCTTTGCCGAGAATTACGTTCTGAGCCTTTCTCATGATGAAGTCGTTCACGGCAAGTATTCTCTCATCAACAAGATGCCGGGTGATGTGTGGAGGAAGTTTGCTTCTCTGCGTACATTGTTCATGTATCAGATGAGTCATCCGGGCGCCAAGCTCAACTTCATGGGCGCTGAATTCGGACAGTTCATAGAGTGGAGATTCTACGAGCAGCTCGAGTGGTTCATGCTCGATTATGAATCACACCGCCTGCTTCAGGATTATGTGTCCAAGCTCAACCGTTTCTATATCGATCACGGTCAGCTGTGGAAAGACGATCACACATGGGCAGGCTTCGAATGGATCGCGGCTGATGATACGGTGAACAATGTTTTCGTATATGCGAGGAAGAGTCCCGATGAGAAGGAGAACGATATCTACGTGGCGCTCAACATGGTGCCGCAGCCTCTCGAGGAGTACAAGATCCCCGTATACGAGCTCGGAACATATCAGATCGTGCTTAATACTGACGACATGGCATTCGGCGGAAGCGGATATCCTACGGGCGTAACTCTCGACGGAACATTCGAGGCGATCGACGAGGAGTTCCAGGGAAAGCCTTATCATGTTAAGTTCAATCTTCCGCCGCTTGCCGGAGTGTACTTCATGAAGGTCAAGGATCCTCCTCAAAAGAAGGAAACTAAGAAGCCCGCGGCAAAGAAGATAACTGCAAAGAAGACTGCGGCCAAGAAGTCAGAAGCAAAGAAGCCCGCATCGCGGAAAGCACCTGCCGCCAAGGCTCCTGCTAAGAAAGCTTCGACAGCTAAGACTTCATCCAAGACAGTAAAGAAAGATAACAAAACAAAAGCGGAGGTAGTAAAAAATGGCTAAGACTGATGTAGTTGCAATGATACTTGCAGGAGGCCAGGGAGCAAGACTGGGTGTTCTCACGAAGACAGTCGCGAAGCCTGCGGTTCCGTTCGGAAGCCGTTACAGGATCATAGATTTCCCTTTGTCGAACTGTGTTAATTCCGGGATCGAGCGTGTTGGTGTTCTTTCCCAGTATCAGCCGCTTGCGCTTAACACCTATGTCGGAAACGGTCATCCCTGGGATCTCGACCGTAACAATGCCGGCGCCTATATCCTTCCTCCGTATCAGAGATCGGGTAAGTCCGACTGGTATAAAGGAACTGCTAATGCTATCTACCAGAACATGGATTTCCTTGACGACTTTGATCCTGAATATGTTGTAATCCTTTCAGGTGACCACATCTACAAGATGGACTATGCTGCAATGCTCAGAAGCCATATCGAGAGAGGATCCGATGCAACTGTAGCAGTATACGAGGTACCGTGGGAGGAGGCTCCCAGATTCGGTATCCTCAACACTGAAGGTGAAGACCAGATCGTGGAGTTTGAGGAGAAGCCCGCTAAGCCCAAGAGCAATCTCGCATCGATGGGTGTTTACTGCTTTACATGGAAAGTCCTCCGCGAGGCATTGATAAAGGATGAAGCAGATCCCAATTCGAATAATGACTTCGGAAAAAATATCATTCCTATGCTCCTTGAGGGCGGCAAGAAACTGTTCGCTTACAGATTCTCAGGTTACTGGAAGGATGTAGGTACGATCTCTTCTTTGTGGGAGACCAATATGGATATCCTCGATAAGCCTGAAGACATTAACCTTGTTGACCGTTCCTGGAGGATCTATTCGAGGAATCCCGTCAAGCCTTCACAGTTCATCGGTGAGTCAGGCAAGGTTACCAATTCCGCTCTTACAGACGGATGCCGTATCTTCGGTGAAGTCAATCACTCTGTCCTTTCCGAGTCCGTTATCGTAGAGAAGGGAGCAGTTGTTAAAGACTGTGTCCTTCTTCCCGGTGTAGTCGTCAAGGAAGGCGCGAAGATCGAGCGCTGCATCGTCGACTTCGGAACCGTGATCGGTAAGGATGTTAAGGCTGGACCCAAGGTTGAAGGTGAAGGTCCTTATACGAATCATAAGATCTGCTCTGAAGGTATCTGCGTATTCGAGCGCGGTCTCAAGATCAAGGACGGCGCAGTCATCCCGGGCAACAGCATGATAGATTCGGATATCGATGCGGGCGATGCTTCCGTGATCGAAGAGAAATTCAGAGTATAAGAAAGGTCAGAAGGAGGAAAGATAAATGTTTAATGATGTTATGGGCCTCATACTGGCCGACAATAAGAAGATCGCATTGGGTGAGCTTTCCGGTCCCCGTGCTTTATCGGCGGTGCCGTTCGGAGGAAGATACAGGATCATCGACTTCATGCTCTCTGATATGGTCAATTCCGGGATCAAGAATGTCGGCATCCTGACCTACAATAAGTATAAGTCTCTGATGGATCACCTGGGCACAGGTTCACCTTGGTCTTTGGACCGTAAGAATGACGGACTGCACATCCTGCCGCCTTATGTCAATTCAGAAGCTTCTAATATCACAGGTGATGAAGAACTTGCAGGCGTTATCGATTTCCTGAGTCATTCAAGATCGACATATGCGGTTGTTGCAAATTCCAATATCATACTGAACTGCACATTCGACGATATGATCAAGGCGCACGAGGAGAGCGGAGCGGATCTTACCGTTATGTATAACCGCGATGCCCTGAAGTATGGACATCCCTGCTATATCCTCGAGACAGATGAGAAGGGCTTCGTAAAGGATATGCTCTATAATCCTCAGAAGGCTACTTCCAATAAGACGTCTCTCGGAATTATCTGTCTGAGAAGAGATATGCTCATAGATATCATCTCCAGACAGATGAGCCATGGCGCCACACACTTCGGACTTCACTCGATGGTTAAGATGTTCGATGAGATCAAGGTCTTTGCTTATGAGTATGCAGGCACTGCGCTGAGGATCAACAATGTGCAGACTTACTTTAATGCCTCCATGTCACTGCTCAAGGACGAGACAAGGGAAGACCTTTTCTGGAGCGGCAAGCCTATCTACACGAAGGTTAAGGATGAAGCTCCCACTCTTTACTTTGACAATGCTGAGGTCAAGACTTCGATCATCTCCGACGGCTGCCGTATCTACGGTAACATCGATCATTCGATAATCTTCAGAAGCGCTACAGTTTCAAAGAACACCACGGTCAAGAACTGCGTGGTAATGCAGGACGTTCACATCTCCGAGAACTGCCACCTTGAGAATGTAATCCTTGATAAGAATTCATTCGTAAGGCCGGGCGTAAGACTTGTCGGTCACCCTGATTACCCTGTAGTCATCGGGAAAGGAGCAGGTATCTGATTATGGAAAAGATCAAAGTTTTATTTGCCTCATCGGAGGTAAGCCCCTTCGTCAAGGTCGGCGGCCTTGCAGACGTTGTCGGAGCGCTTCCCGTTGAGCTTAATAAAGACAATATAGATGCAAGAGTCATCCTTCCTTTGTACAAGAAGATCAAGATCAAGTATCAGGATGAGATGCAGTTCCTGGGCTGGAAACTCGTTAGGATGGGATGGAGATCTCTTTATGCAGGTCTGTTCCAGCTTGAGAAGAACGGGACTATCTTCTACTTCGTAGATAACGAGTATTATTTCAACTTCGACCAGATCTATGTCGAGTATGTCTTTGATATCGAGCGTTATTGCTTCTATCAGAGAGCAGTCCTTGACTTCATGGGCGACTTCATGAACTTCGAGCCTAACGTTCTGCACTGCAACGACTGGCAGACCGGCATGATGCCGTTGCTCCTTGATGCTCATTTCAAGAAGCACGGTTATCACACGAATGTCCAGACCGTCTTTACTATCCACAACCTTAAGTATCAGGGTGTGCATGCTACGGATGTCGTAAGAGAGATGCTCGATCTTCCCGATGAGTATCTTAAAGAGGAATTCTGCATCAAGGACCGCGCGATCAACTTCATGAAGGCGGGTATCGTTTTCTCGAATTCTGTTACTACCGTTTCTCCCACATACTCTTATGAGATCATGACCGATTATTACGGCGAGGGTTTGAACTATACTCTTCAGAAGTATGCGTATAAAGTATCGGGTATCCTGAACGGTATCAACGATATGGAATACAATCCTAAGAAGGATGATAAGATCCCGGTCAAGTATGATATCAAGACTTACAAGAAGGGAAAGGCTGCCTGCAAGGAATCATTGCAGAAGCAGCTGGGTCTTGAAGTCAACCCGGGCGCTCCTCTTTGCGCCATGATCTCCAGACTTGTCGATCAGAAAGGTTTGGATCTTCTGCTGTATGTATTGGACGAGATGCTCTATGACGGAATGCAGATCGTAATACTCGGTACGGGTGATAATTACTACGAGAGAGCTCTGGTGGATACGGCTAACCGCAATCCCGGAAAGATGTGCGCTTGCATAGACTTTGATTCCGGACTTGCCCACACGATCTATGCGGGTGCCGATATATTCCTCATGCCGTCACTGTTCGAACCCTGCGGACTGTCCCAGCTCGTATCCATGGCATACGGAACCGTTCCCGTTGTTCGTGAGACGGGTGGACTCAAGGATACTGTCATTCCATATAACGAGTTTACCGGTGAAGGCAACGGCTTCTCATTTGCAAATATCAATGCTCATGAATTCCTGTTCGTTACCAAGTATGCCTGTGACCTTTACAGAAATCATCAGGATGTTTGGGACAAGCTTATCAAGGCCGGAATGAGCGGAGATTATTCATGGAAGAAGAGCGCCCGCGAGTATGCAGGACTCTATTCTCTCATCACCGGCATGCCTTTGGAAGAAGAGCAGCCTGCTGCCGAGAAGAAGGCCGATGAAGATAAGAAGCCTGAAGTAAAGAAGGCTGAGGCCAAGACCTCTGCTCCTTCCAAGTCAGCTCCTGCGAAGAAGTCTTCTTCCAAGAAGCCTGCAGCAAAGAAAGCAGCTGCCTCCAAGGACAAAGACGTTAAGAAGGAAGAGAAGAAGTAAGTAATGTTCTTTCATGCGTCCCGAGATCTTTCTTACAGGACACCCTTCGGCGCACAGCCGGCGGACAGTGCGGTTACAATAAGATTTGACGCTGATAAGGACAGCCGTGAAGTAACATTATGCTACACTTATGGCCTTTACGGTTTCTCGTACCACGAGGAACCGATGCGCAGGATCGATGATAACGGCGTAAAGCTTCCAAAGCTTGCGAAAGACACGATAAGATACGAGACCGGGCTTATGCTTCCGCATGAGCCTGGTCTTGTTTTCTATTGGTTCAGGTTTATCAGGGACGTGCTGACCGAGACTGAAGATGAAGAAGGCAATATCGTCTCCGATAAGATCACGGAAACATGTTACTATGTTATGGAAGGTGATACCGAGGATGCTTCAGGCAAGGTCTATCATGAACCTCCCCGTGTCGGCGCCGATGAGGATAAATATCCCTATGCCTGGCAGATAACCGTATATGACAAGGATTTTAAGACGCCTGATCACATGAAGGGCGCCATGATATATCAGATCTTTCCCGACAGATTTGCCCGCGACGGCGGGTTTACCGTCGATCGCATGATGAACGCCTCTCCTCGTGAAGAGAGAGTCTATCACGAGGATTGGTACGAGGATGTCGATATCAAGGGAAAGCCTTCCACAGGATATCTTGCTTGTGATTTCTTCGGCGGTTCGCTTAAGGGCATAAAGGAACACCTCGACTATATCAAGTCTCTGGGAATAGACATCATTTATCTTAATCCGATCTTCGAAGCGAGATCGTCACACAGATACGATACTGCCGATTACTTAAATGTCGATCCCATGCTTGGCGGGAATAAAGCTTGGCAGGAATTCAGGGAAGCATGTGACAGCAAAGGGATAAAGCTCATATTAGACGGTGTTTTCTCGCACACGGGAGCTGATTCCAAGTATTTTAACAAGTTTGACCGGTACGAGGGGACAGGCGCGTTCAAGGCATACGAGAAGGGCGTTCAGAGCCCGTACAGGTCCTGGTATAACTTCTATAAGAACGAAGACGGATATACTGTTTACGATTCGTGGTGGGGGTTCCCCGATCTGCCGAATGTCGATGAGAATGATCTGTCTTACCGCCGTTTTATTTTCGGAGAGGGCGGAGTTGTCGATACATGGATGGGAAGGGGAGCTTCGGGCTTAAGGCTCGATGTTTCCGATGAACTTCCGGATTCATTCATCAGACAGATGCGTGATACCATAAAGGCCCGCACAGCAGGAGAGGGGATGCTCGTAGGAGAGGTCTGGGAAGACGCGAGCAATAAATGCTCATACGGATCCTACCGTGATTTCATGCTCGGACGTACTCACGATTCCGTTATGGGTTATACGTTCAGGACGGCTATGCTCGAATTCCTTCAGGGATGGGTATCTGCCAAGGTCTTTAACGCGCGCATGGAAGGGTACCGTGAGAGATATCCTGCCGAAAGCTACTATTGCATAATGAACCTTCTGTCTTCTCATGACGTTCCGCGCATCTATACCATGATGAGCAAGCCGGCCGATACAGGGGATAAGGAGGAACAGCAGAAGATATGTGTTCCTGACGATGAAGCATCAAAGTGCGCGGACCTTTGCAAACTGGGTTATGCGATCCAGATAGGTTATATCGGCGCGCCTTGTGTCTATTACGGAGACGAGGTGCTGATGGACGGATACAAAGACCCGTTTAACCGCCGCACTTATCCGTGGGACAGACTGTCTCGCGAGGGAGAGGAACACCTTTTGTATTGCCGTAAGCTTTCTGCCCTCCGTACACAGAACCGTGTGTTAAAGACAGGCTTCTACCGCACTTTGTTTACCAATGAAGACGTTATCGCTTTCGAGCGTTATCTCGATAACGAGAGCCGCGACATATTCGGAAACTTCATTCTTCCTTCACAGGGTGCAAGACGTATCGTCCTGATAGTTAATCGCGGCTTAAAGAGCATCTATTTCTCACTTGATGAATCGGAAACAGAAATGAACTGTACAAAGATAGATACGCCGTCCGTTTCTTTGTCGTCGGAGTATATCATCAAAGGAGTTCCTTTCTCAAAGATGCAGGTTGGTGTCGCGCCCATGAGCGCGCTGTTTGTGATATATCAATAATATGGAAATCATCACGAGCAAGGATAATTCAAGAGTTAAATATATCGCGTCTCTGCATGACTATCGAAAAGCACGAAGCGAGGGCGTCGTTTTTATCGAGGGAGTACGAGCATGCGAAGAAGCTCTAAAGTGTTCTGTCGATGTAGTGACCGCGGTTGCTGACGAGGAACATTCTTCGTGGGCTTTAAAGGTTGCCGAAGAACATAACTGTGAGAGCTTGTTGTTAAGTGCTTCCTGTTTTAAGAAAGTGTCTTCAACCGTTAATCCGCAGGGTGTCGCTTTAGTTATAAGAAGACCTGAGGCAGGGAATGTGATCTCATTAAGGGGAGACGGTAAAGATATCTTCCTTTGCCTTGAAGATATCCAGGATCCCGGCAACCTCGGAACCATGATAAGGGTTGCGGATGCATTTGGTTTTAATGCGGTGCTTGTAACAAAAAATACCGTTGATGCATATAATGAGAAGGTCATCCGTTCCACCATGGGATCGATATGGCGTGTTAAGATCATCGCGTTTGATGATGCATCGGAAATGATAGAAGCTCTTCGTGCCAAAGATGTCAGGACGATAGCAGCAGAGCTTAACGGAGATGAACTTGATACAGCTGACATCACGCTTCCTGCCGCTTACTTTATCGGCAATGAGGGAGCGGGGCTCAAGACTTCGACAATAGATTCCTGTGACATAAAGATAAAGATCCGCATGGACGGACAGGCTGAATCCCTCAACGCCGCTTCCGCAGCCTCGATATTGGGGTATGTCCTGCAGGGATTAAGACACTGACGGACTCATTCACCAAATGGATCAGCCAAGGTGCTTCGATTTAGAGTAGAATATGAAGACTTCACAGAAAATTTGTCGAAAATATGGAAATTTGTTAACAAATCATTAAAAAAGCTCTTGTAATTTGTTCTGAAACTCATTATTATCAAAATAATTATAGAAAAAATAGGGTAATCATTTCTTTTTATAGGGGGTTTGCATGATTACAAGAAAATCAACCAGACGTAAAATGGGACTTGTTTCCGTAGCTCTTGTTGCATCCATAATAATGCAATGGCTTATTATCCCGGAGATCAAGTGGGATGCCGGAGTTAATGCAGATGGATTATCGTTTGATTCTTCTACAATGATTAATTATCAAACTATTTTGGGAGGAGCTGTTGATTACGGTGTTGTTTGTGGCACTCTTAATCAAACATCTCATTCTGAGACTACATGGGCATGTAATACATTCATTAATACCAATGGTTCTTATAATAATGATGTAGATTATTTGACATCAACCGCTCATTTTCTGATGGGCTCTCTAGATGCAGGCTCGAAGGTTAGTTTTGGTGCTTCAACTGCATCAGCCCTTTATATTGAGGCCCCGGAGTCAGTTTTTGGACTTGCAGAAGGTGATAGCTTTGCTCCGCCTTTGGCTGGTCGTAACCCCGGTCCAGGTAATTTTGAATTTACTACTGATTATGATATTGAGGCAGATCAAATTAATAAATTCCTTGTTCTTCGTACCATGGACCCTGCCCCTACGCCCTTTGAATCACCAGTAATGCAAGTTGTAAATGCAAATGCCAGTAAAAACGTAAATAGATTGATTAATCGTATGGCGGGGGATGTTGAAAGTGGTGATATAGGTTGGTCTGCTACACTTGCTAATAGAGCTGCCTCAAGCAGTTCGTACTGTCTTAATCCCAATGGATATTGTGATTACTTTTATAGTCTTAAAGGTGTAAAACTTGATGGCACTAATAACACTTTTGAAAATTGCCAAAAACTACTTATTAATTTAACAGACCCGATGTTTGCCGGTCAGGTTGTGTATATTAATGTCACATCTGATATGATCCCCTATTTTACTCGAGGTGATGGTGTTTGGATTTTTAAAGATGATTCTACAAATGTAGTATTCAATATTGCTGATGATGCGTATACAGGTGAATCATTAAATCTTGAGGGACAGAGACTCATTATAACTAATAGTTTTCCTGTGGGAGGTCCTAATGGTGATGGAACACAGGATATTCAAGCTGACTCCTTAACCTGTACATATAATTTTAAGTCTGGTGAAACGGCAACGAATGGTGGAGTTAGTACGCCCAATAATTATGATGCCGTTACTACACAACAGCATTATAATCAATCTATTATCTGGAATATTCTTGAGAGTGGCACGGTCAATATTAATAATATGGGTGGTGTCATGTTGTTCCCTAATGCCACTAGGATTACTGCATCTGGTAATAATACTGGATGGTTAGTTGCTAAGAATCGATTTGATATGGGCGCTGAGTTCCATTTCTTGTATTCAGGCAAGAGTGATGATTCCGTTGGTCAGATGCATTTCGCATTAAGAAAAGCATTTGCCGAGGGTTATGGTCATAAGGGTGACTATGCTGAAGATTCTTCAGTTTCCTTTGGTTATGGAGCTTTTGATTTTATATGGCAAGAGTACACTGATGAGACTTACACAACTACTATGGGTGATTCCCAAACTATTCCTGTTGAAGCAACTTCCTATGTAATTTTGCCAAAATTGAGTTTTGCTGATCCTACGGATACAGATCATTATATTGCTAAGCCTGACTCAGGTACTACGAGTGTACCATTTTATTTCAGGGTAACTGAGAGTCAAGCAAAAACTATTGAAAATGTTGAGAATTCGCAAGGACGAATTGATATACAACTGACCGTTACTGTTGATTCCTCAGGGTCATATACATATAAAGTATCCTATACCAGTATTTCAGGTGATAATACGACTGTATATGATAGTGGTTCAAATGTTCCTATGAGTGGTGTTCAGTTTGATCTGGGTGCTTTTATAAACAAAAAGACTACAACCACACCAGGCTCAATTGAAATCTCTAAAACTATTGTATTAGGGAACAATGTTTCAATTAATGATATTCACGAAATTACTTTCTATGTTAAAGACGGCGATCAGATTGTAAAGACGATTTATCTTGATCCCAAGAATCCTGGAACAGGTTGGACAGTATCGGATTCGGGTGATACATATACTTTTATAGTTGATGACCTTGTTGTTGGAAAAGAATATACAGTAGTTGAAGACGTTTCCGGAGCACATGACGATATTGTGCTATCTCCTACATCTGACGTTGATAATAAGACAGTAAGAGCATCTGCAGCAGCAACATTACCTGAGGGTGCAAAGGCAGCATTTACAAATGATTATACACAGCAGGGACCTACGGGAACGCTGACAGTAAACAAGGTAATAAAGCTTGACGGAGCCGTAACGCAGAGAAATAGCGGAAGCTATTATGTAGTACTGACATCCGATAACGGAACTGTTTATTACAACGCAGATGGATCTGACGCAGGAAGCGCTGCAGCAGCAGTCCAGCCGATAACGGGATCAGGATCTGTAACATAT
>JAFXPN010000015.1 GCA_017527865.1 Clostridiales bacterium | reverse complement strand
CTATGCGTGCCTGAACTTTAATGAGGCATTCTGCCCCGAGCAGATCAGTGACAGGAGTATATGCATCAACGGAGATATATTCGATATACTTATGGCTATGATAATGCAAAACACGCTTACTTAGATCCTTGTCGAGCTCAGTATACTTTTACTGTGATCGCCCCGTTGTCCTTAAGTTCGGGGCGGTCTTTTATTCCCTTAAGATACGCATCGAAGAATTCAAGGTGACATTTGCAAAGATTCTCGTGCGCGACTTCGGGCGGAAGGGTGCCGACCAGTTTCTTCGCGGAAACGGCAAACTTCAGATCCGATAATCCGTGATGTTCCATATCCTTCATTACGATGCCGTATACGGGCTTGGTGTGATCAAGAAACACTCTGGTCTGTGTGCGAAGATTTGCCTCACAGCTTATCTGCATGAAAGGCTTGTCCAGGATCTTCCCGTCGTAGTCGCCGATCGTTAAGCAGTCCAGATTAATGCCGCATGTAAACTTCGGATCATTCTGGCAGAGCGAATATGCAGTGATTCCGCCGAACGAGTGGCCCGTGACACCGATACCTTTATCAAAATCGATCATGTGATTCAGATTCTCTTCGGCATATGCGACAGCTCTTCTTGAATCTTCCATCCAAAGGATCAGGTTCTCGCGTAAAAACCCGCAGTATGTCTTCTGGAATTCATCGAACTTTACGGCGAGTTCTTCGTCGGTACCTTCCTCTTTCATGAATTTGCTTATGCCCATCACGCCCTTGAAGAAAGGACGGTATGTCTTAAGCGTCAGATTCTTTACGGCATACTCGTAAGTCCCGTTATCATATTCAACACAAGCTGCGACACCGGGATGCGCGATGCAAAGCACAACGTAGCCGTGAGAAGCTATGTCGATGCACATAAAAGAGTTGCTTTCCCTGTAGCTTCCCGCACCGTGGCTGAAGACGATAAGCGGGAACTTTTGCCCTTCGATGTGAGGCGCATTCTCGAAGCACTCCATAAAGTTGCCGCCCTGCTTCTCGATCTTGTTGTAGTTAATGGGCATGAGCATGGTTTTTCTTAAGCCCTTGCAGATCTCGCGGGACATGTAGCGGGGTTTCTTTAACCCCTTGTCTGCGTCTTTGTTTATGGGGTAGAACACGCGGCATGCAATGCTTCTGTCACCATAAAGCGAGAATGTTAACGTGCCGACTTTGTATTCTCCTGTGGGTGTGGGTTTATTGTTCATTAACTTTACCTCCGAAAAGCATGATGGTTGAACTTGCAAGGGTTCTGAACAGTTTCCCGGGATCAGCCTTCAAATCCGGGGCTCCGGATCCGTAGCAGTGAGCCATAATGCAGTATTTCTCGATTCCCGTGTAAGAGGCAGAGAAGAAAGAAGCGATCTCCTCGGGGGAAGCGACGGGCTTATAACCGAGCTTATATGCACCTTTGATGAGCAAAGGCATGGCATGCTGAGCGAGGTATTCAAGATTGCCGGTGCCCTTGATGTTTGCCATTATCCTGGCAGCGCGTTCGGGTTCGTTGATCGTGATTACACCGAGGTCGAAGTTGATCTTTTGAATGTCTGAGATGTGGGCTTCCATTGCTTCTGCCAAGCTGTCGCAAACTCTGTAAAGCAGTTCCTCGATGGTTGCCGACTTATCGGAAAGAATCTCATCGAAAGTATCGATGATGTTGTAGTCGCCGCGAAGCTTGGTGATCATATCGGCGAGGATCTCATCAAGACCGTTATAATAGCGGTAGATTGCGCCCTGGCTCATGCCGGTCTGCGCGATGACGTCCGATATCGTTACCATCTCGACAGGCTTTCTCAGGCAGACCTGATAGGCGGCATCGACGATCATATTACGTTTGCCCGCGAGATATTCCTCGGAAACTTTAGGCATGACAGGCCTCCTTTGCGAAAATGAAACAACGTTCATTTAATGAAACTGGTTTCATTTTATCGGCGGGGACCGCATTTGTCAATACCGGATCTGAATTCGAATAATCTGCAAACGTAGTAAATAGGGCGTTTCGTTTTGGAATGATATAATCATCTGTAAATCGGCTGGAGAGAAGGACAACGGTTAAGAGTGTTCACAGATAACTTAAATGAATATTTGAAATGCGATGATATAGCCGACTTCGATAAGCCGGAGGTTAAGGATCTTGCGGATAAACTTTTCGCTGAGGCAGACTGTGAGACGGACTTCATAAGACGCGCGTATGAGTATGTAAGAGACACCTTCCCGCACTCGGCTGATATTAACGCGGATGAGGTAGCTGTCAGCGCTTCGGATGTCCTGACTATCGGGCACGGTATCTGTCACGCCAAGGCGCATCTGCTGGCTGCAATTCTTCGATGTAAGGGCGTTCCTGCAGGTTTTTGTTATCAGAAACTTATTCTGGATGACGATGTTGCTCCGGTGTTTATCAGCCACGGTTTAAACGGCGTTTATCTGCGCGAATACGATAAGTGGATCCGCCTCGATGCGAGAGGAAACCGTTCGGATGTTGACGCTCAGTTTTCCGTGGATGAAGAGAAACTGGCATTCCCCGTTCGTGCAGAGAAGGGTGAGGAGGACGATCTGACTGTCTATCCCGATCCGAAAGATTTTGTCATAAAGTCGATGCGTGAGAGCAAGACCAGAACTGAGCTTTGGAGAAACCTTCCTGCTGCTACGAGCATCGATTCAACGCGCCGTGGCTTTGAGGAGAGCTTCGCTTCGGGCACATTTTATAACAGGCAGACGCAGGATGCGGAGCACCTCGATAAGATCCTGTCGTTCCTGCACTTCGAAAAGGGGATGAAGATATTAGACCTCGGCACGGGCAGCGGTTATCTTGCATTCCGTATCGCGAAGGATAACCCTGAATGCGGGGTTACGGGACTTGATATTGTTAATGAAGCTCTTGAAGCAAATATAAATAGAGCACAGGAAGAAGGACATAATAATCTCGTTTTTGTGAGTTACGACGGCATGAAATTTCCGTTTGAAGACGGGCTCTTCGATGTTGTGGTGGCGAGATATTCGCTGCATCACTTTCCTGAGATTGAGACAAGTATCGGCGAAGTGAGCAGAGTGCTTAAGTGCGACGGCAGATTCTTCATTTCAGACCCGCGGCCGAATGAGTGTGACAAAGAACGATTTGTCGATGACTACATGCGGCTTAAAAAGGACGGCCACATTAAGTTCTACACAAAGGATGAGTGGATCGACATATGCGGACGGCGCGGGCTGACTATGAAAGATTCGTTTGACAGTGAGATCAGATTTCCCAAAAAGAAAGACACTGCTCCGGGGTGGGAGAATGTTCTGAATAGCCACGACAAAACAGTTATCGCAAGCTACGGACTTGAAGAGACTGATACGGAAATATATGTAACCGAGCAGGTTAATAACCTTTTGTTCGTGAAGTACAACGGCGAGGGAGGGAAAGAATTATGACACAGTACGAAAGAATGGTGGCAGGACTTATATACGATCCGGGTGATCCCGAGATCGTTAAAGAGCAGATTCCGTTTCAGGACAGATTGTGGGAGTTCAATCAGCTCAAACCTTCACAGCTTGCCGAGAAGGAGAAGTTTATGAAAGAGGTTTTTGCCGAATGCGGCGAGAACAATTATATAGAGCTCCCCATGCACGCAAACTGGGGCGGTCATCACGTCCATATGGGCAATCAGGTCTATGCCATTCAGATCTTACCCTGGTCGATGACGGTCACATCTATATCGGCGATAAGGTAATGTTCGGACCTAACGTAACAGTTGCCACTGCCAATCACCCGATAGATGCCGAATTAAGAGGCAGAGGTCTGCAGTATAACAAGGACGTTCATATCGGCAGCAATGTGTGGATAGGAGCCGGGGTCGTTATCGTTCCCGGTATTACGATCGGAGATAACGCGATCATAGGGGCCGGAAGCATAGTGACCAAAGACATCCCTGCAAATGTCGTAGCTGTCGGAAATCCCTGCAAAGTGATGCGTGAAGTCGGAGAGCATGACAGAGAATTCTTTTATAAGAACGAGAAGATAGATTGGGAGAATCTTTCAAATTAACGGCAGCATAAGAGCTGCAGACAGTTTAATAACGCAGGTTGAGAGGGTTGGAAATGGACGAGAAGAATAACGATATTACGGTTTTGGCTGCCAACAGAGAGAAAACGATCGTTAAGACCAGCATCATAGGGATAATTACAAACATCCTGCTTGTCGGGTTCAAGATGTTTGTCGGTCTTGTGTCGAATTCCATAGCCGTTATCCTCGATGCTGTTAACAACCTGTCTGATGCTCTGTCATCCGTTGTCACGATAATCGGAGCCAAGCTCGGTGCCAAGAAACCGGATAAGAAGCATCCTTTGGGTTATGGCAGGATTGAATACTTGAGTTCGATGATAGTCGCGGCTCTCGTTCTCTATGCCGGTATTACATCGTTTGTGGAATCAATAAAGAAGATCATTTCGCCTGAAGAAGCGGATTACAGCGTGGTTTCCATAGTAATAATATCTGTTGCCATCATTGTTAAACTCTTTCTCGGATTATATGTAAAACGGCAGGGCAAGAATGTTAATTCCGGCGCGCTTATCGCATCCGGTTCGGATGCCCTGTTCGATGCTGTCCTCTCTTCATCGGTCCTTGCGTCAGCGATCATCTATCTGATCTTCGGTATATCACTTGAAGCATATGTGGGTGTGATCATATCAGGATTTATCATCAAAGCAGGCATTGAGATTATGATCGAGACGCTCAATGATATCATCGGCAAACGTGAAGATCCGGAAATGATCAAAGAGCTTAAGCGGATAATCTGTGAAGAGGAAGCAGTCCGCGGCGCATACGATATCACGCTTTTCGATTACGGTCCCAACAAGCATTACGGTTCGGCTCATATAGAATTGCCGGATACGATGAATGTTGATGCCGTGGACAGGATTACCAGGACGATACAGGCGAACGTGTTTCAGAAGACCGGGGTCATACTGACGGGTATCGGAGTTTACTCGTTTAACACTTCTGATGACGAAGCAGCGCAAATGCGTAATGAGATACAAAAGAAGGTTTTGTCTCACGACTGGGCACTGCAGATGCACGGATTCTATGTAGAACCGGAAAAGAAGATGATCCGTTTTGATGTAGTCGTCAGTTTTGATGTTGACAAAACTAAAGCAATTGAAGAATTAAACGGTGAGATAAAGGTCATGTATCCCGATTATGAGGCAACAATTGTTCCTGATGCGGACATATCAGATTTATAATCGGCCGGTCAGGTTTATAAAGATTATGTGTTCCGGGCTGTACGGTCGTCTCCCTTAAATCCGTCCAAGACATGGGTCTTCTGCTTTTGTTCATACATCACCTGATCAGCTCTTTCAAAGACTTCATTGAACGAGTGATCTTTATTGCGGTCGAACACGGCACTTCCGTATGATATAGAGATGCGCTTGGTGATGTCGTCTGATGATCTGCGCTGCTGATCAAGCATCTTGTCAAGCGTTTCAAGATGCTCAGTGATCCGGGCATATTCAAGAACGGACGGGATGATGACAAATTCATCTCCGCCTATCCTGAAGATCGTGCTCAAGGGGAATGCCGTACAAAGGATCTTGGTGGCCTTCTTAAGCGCACGGTCACCTTCCTGATGACCATGAGTGTCGTTGATCAGCTTCAGATAATTAAGATCGCACATTACGACCGCGAACTCTGCTGTTCCGGATTTGATCTGTTCATCTATGTAACGTGCCGTATCATCTAATGCATGTTTGTTTTTAACATTAGTCAGCGAATCGATGTAAGCCAGGTTTCTCATGGAAACGAGGTCGTCTTCCTGCTCCTTGAGCTTCTTGGCGTCTTCCTCGATCTTCTCGCTCTGTGCTGCAACATATGCTCTGAGGTCTTCGGTTCTGGAGCGGATCTTGTCGATGGCAAGCCTGAAGCTTCTTGAGACTTCACCGACCTCATCTGCTTTCTCGGGAGGGAGTACAACGTCATAGTTGCCTTCGCCGATCTCGTTGGCGGCGGAAGCGATCTTTCTTAACGGATCGGTGATCCTGTAAGAAATAAAAGCAGCGATGCCCATTGATATTGCTGCCAAAACGACAGACACTGCCACCATGAGAAGAACGACACGGTCTCTATCCCTGTAAATGCTGTCATGTCCGTCGCAGAGGACGAATTTCATGCCGTTGCGCAATGTGACAAAGGCCATAACACGGTCAGCGCCGTGATAACGGTAGCGGATCAATGCATCCGTAGTCTGCTCCTGTGTCATGAGATCTGCGTTCTCGAGCAGTTCATCCTGCTCATCACCGTGTGATTGTTCTTCTCCGAGTTCTTCAAGATGATAATGTGTGCTTCCGTCTGCTTCCTTGAGATACATATAGCCTGTATCGCCGTAGCTTAACGAGTCAACCCATGTAAGAAGCCTTGAAAAACTGACATCGATACCTATTACGGCTACAGGCGTATTATCGATAAAGACGGGCTGTACATAAGAGATAAGATAATCATCAATGCTTCCGTCATAATAAGGCTTAGTCCACAGCGCTTCTCCGGCTCTGATCGGTGCGTAATACCAGAATTCCGCTACGGGATCCTCGACTATTTCCTCCTGGGTGAAAGAGATCGTCTTAAAGGTACCGTCCTCATCGCGGCTGTAATATGTGCCTTCCTCGCGGTCGACCGGACCTGTTATATCGATCGTGTAATGGATGTATGCGCTCTGGATAAAATCATTGCTTTCGGTCATGTATAAGATGAGATCATCCGATTCATCGATTATTCTGTCACGAAGAGATGCGTCTTCCATGATCGTATTAATATCGGGGATCCTGTTTTCAGTCCATTTCGAGAGTGAGCTGACGGCATCCTCGATCCTGAGAAGATTGGTATCAAGGTCAGAGCCTCTCTCATCGCAGAACAGGTTCATCTGTGTCACGGCGCTTTTTGTGAGCACATTGCTCATGAACAGTGTGCAAATTATCACGAGGCACGCCGCAAGAACAAATATAGTACTGATGATCAGCAGCATCAGCTTGGTGCTTATTGATGAAAAGATTTTTCCGGCCTTCTTCATTGCGTTAAGCTTCAAATTCTGTTTTATAAATAATAATATATTTTATATTAAACCTGTATGATCCTTCAATGTAAAAGTATTGAATTTTGTTATTATTGGAATATGAAAAAGAAGTTCTTGATAACGGTAAGTGTGTTGCTCATTTTATGTATCGGGTTCGCGGCGTTCTGGTACTTCACATACCTGTACAAATATAATCAGGTCGTGGAGTTCAGGAATGACAGGGATCAGGATGTTTATATACTCGGAACATACCATTCGCAGCATTTCAACAGTTACATGAACTATTCCATGGCCGATATCGTAAACTGCATAAAGAATGTGGATCCTGACGTTGTGCTGATCGAATCGCGGGAAGATACATATAATGAATACGGCGTTGTTGACGGACCGATCGATATGATCCTGGCGTACAGCTACTGTGTTCAGGAGGGGATCGATGTCGGTATGATCGATTACTGGAAGATCGATAATGACACAAGACCCAATACGACCGATAAGAACAGAGATGACATCATCCACGCCAATATCCTTGAGAAACTGGATTCAACAGATGAGGGCTGCCGTGTAATGATCATCTGCGGAGATACGCACCTTCATGAGCAGACAAAAAGATTCAAATCTGACGGATATGAATGGGTGACTATTCAGGATAGAAGAAGCCTTTTCGAAGCGCAGGGTGAGTTCCGATATCCTTCAGCGATGGCCGCAGTTATCGAGGACAAGATAGAGTATGCGTCGACAATTCTGGTTGACGAGATAAACAGTAATGTTACCGATGACAGCGTGCGCGAGGAGTGGCTTAATACTTCTGCCGGTCTTGCCGATACCTTGCGAAGACAATTGGAATTGGTTGAGGATAACGGGTTATACTACACTTAATCTGTTCCGCTCGTCCGCGAACTGATAAATATGAGTTTCCGTTTTTTGTGACCTTCTGAATATGTTCACCGTCTTGACGGTATAGCGAACATGAAGAGGAGAAAGACTATGAAGAGAATAATTGCTATTACATTAACACTGGTTATGCTCACGGGAGCTGCGGCCTGCAGCAAGACAGAAAGAAACAGCAGGCGCGGATCGGACGAAGAGAATTACAAGCCGCAGGGAATTGAGGAACTGCAGGAGATCGAAGGTCCTATGCTCGAGGTCGTTTCCACTGAGCACTTTCCCGTTGAAGATGATACGGATATTGAGAATACCGTGATAGTTGAATACGACGGTGATGTTTATGAGGTGGATACCAACTACTTGAACTATCATCTGTCTGACGAAGAATATATGTGGCTCTACAGATTCTGTACCGAGAGCGTTGCGAATGATACTTTCGCAGATTATTATGAAGATGTGTGCGACGGGACCACATACAGATTCACTTTCTATGATGAAGACGGCAATGCTCACCTTATCTACGACGGATACATCTATGAGAACGAAGAGCTGCAGTCTGTTATCGATATTTACGGTAATTACTACGTTGACGGATACACGTGAAGCAACCGGCAGTTGACACATTTCCAAGCCGGCTTTATGGTGTGCAACCGCGGCAGTTGGTAACGTAGTGCCATAAACTACGGAAAAGGAGTCTGAATGAAAATGATACTTGCAGATAAGATCATTGAAGAGAGAAAGAAGAACGGCTGGTCCCAGGAGGAGCTCGCGGATAAGTTGGGCGTCTCGAGACAGTCGGTAAGCAAATGGGAAGGCGCACAGAGTGTCCCGGACCTTCAGAGGATACTTGAGATGAGCAAGCTTTTCGGAGTGAGTACGGATTATCTTCTTAAAGACGACGAGACTGTCCGGCCTGTAAGCGGGGTGGAGGAAGACACGGGCAAAGCCATGCGCAGGGTCAGCATGGAGGAAGCTAATGCCTTTCTTAACGAGAACGGGAAGTTCGCGGTAAAGATAGCGATCGGCGTGCTGCTGTCGGTTATGTGCCCGGTGCCGCTTCTCTTTCTTGAGGCGTTGAAAGAAGCGGGCATGTTCGGCTTAACAGACAGCATCGCGGGCGGCGTCGGAACGGTAGTGCTTCTCCTGTTGATAGCGGCGGCGCTTGTTTTCTTTATACCCGCAGGCATAGCGGCATCAAAGTGGGATTGGCTCGAAAAGGAGATCTTCGACACGGAATACGGTGTCGACGGCATGGTGAAGGACAAGGCTGAGAAGTTTCAGCCTAAGTTCGTTACCTCGATAACGGCAGGTACGGTACTCATCCTTCTGGGTGTTATTGCTGTAGTGGCAAGCTCGATCATAGAGGGACACGGGGATGCGCTTACGGTCGCTTTGGTAGGAGTGATGCTCATGTGTATAGCTGTGGCGTGCTTCATGATCGTCAATGCGGGAATAACCAAGGACGGCATGTCTAAGCTCCTGCAGGAAGGCGACTACAACAAGACCGCCAAGACCAATACGGTCCTTAAAGCTGTTGCACCTGCTTACTGGCTGACCGTTACGGCGGGCTACCTTCTCTGGAGCTTCCTTACCGGGAACTGGGGCTTCACATGGATCGTCTGGCCTGTTGCAGGCGTTCTGTACGGCGCGATAGCCGTTGTGCTTAACGGAGTCCATGAAGCAAGATGCAGGTAATGCGCAATAAAGGCCGCCTCACCCGGAGTGAGACGGCCTTTTTGCCGGGTTCACTTTATACTTGAAAAGAATTTTAAATTACATTAGCCTTCTTTACAGGACGTCCGAATCCTGTTGAAAGAAGGTTTTTATGAACATAGAACAACTGCATAAAAGGATTGCGGAAAGCACCGGCAACGAGAGCAATATCTGTCAGATATATGCGGCCGTGAACGGTGAGGCTGTTTATGATGACTGCTGGCACGGCTATAAGACAGAAGATGCCGTAAATATCAATTCGGTAACAAAAGGCATTATGGCGCTGCTTGCAGGGATCGCTTCGGATAAGGGCATGATAAAGAGCGTTGATCAGAAGGTGTTGGATTTCTTTCCGGATTACACCGTTAAACGCGGCGAAAAGACGATCTATGATGTAACGTTAAAACACCTTCTTACGATGACAGCTCCGTACAAGTACAGATCGGAGCCGTGGACCAAAGTGTGTACTTCACAAGACTGGACTCTTGCCGTACTGGATTATCTTGGCGGACGCAAGGGGATCACGGGAGAATTCAAGTATGCTACGCTTGGCATTCAGATACTGGCGGGAGTAATAGAGAACGCCTCGGGTATGAAATGCATCGATCTTGCAAACGAGTATCTGTTTAAGCCCCTGGGGCTTCCCGCAAGGATCAATCACGGTGACAGTTCAAAAGAAGACCAGTTTGATTTCTTTATGAACAAGAAACCGAGAAGATATGAGTGGTATTCCGATCCTCAGGGGACTGTAACTGCAGGCTGGGGACTTTGCATGTCTGCCCGGGATATGGCAGTTGTCGGAGCTATGGTATTAAATGACGGACAATATGAGGGAAGAAGGATCATCTCTGAAAAATACATAAAGGATATGACCGCTCCCCGTCTTAAACTCGGAGAGAGATTCGGAAACATGAATTACGGTTATCTTTGGTACAGACCTTTTGATGACCGGGAGGTCTTTGCCGCTATAGGAGACAGCGGTAATATAATCTATGTGAATAAGGAAAAAGGCATTTCTGTCGGAATGACCGGCACATTTAAACCGAGGATCTTCGACAGAGTGGAATTCATTGAAAGCGTATTATTACCGGTTATCTGCCATTGAGGTGAATATAATATGGCGTAATGAGTGTATGAATTTGATTACGATACGATCCTGAAAGGGTTTGATTCCAATATCCTTGGGATCACTTTGAGGAAATCAGAGAAGATACGGGGGAAGAAGGATGAAGATATATGTCGATTATGACGACTGCCTGTGCGAGACTGCCCGGTCCTTCTCGGAGCTTGCCGTGGAGATGTTCGGCATACATGTTCCGTATGAGAAGATCAGATACTTTGAATTAAACAGATCGTTCGGTCTTAACGAAGAACAATTCGAGCAGTTCATGATAAGAGGACATCAGCCGGAAGTGCTGTTGTCTTATGAAGAGACCCCGGGCGCTTCAAAGGTAATAAACGAATGGCTCGAACGCGGGCATGAAGTATCGGTGATAACGGGACGTCCTTACAGTGCGTATGACCCGTCGCGCCAATGGCTCGATGATCACGGGCTTAAGGACGTCAGAATGTATTGTCTTAACAAATACGGCAGAAACGGTTTCTTCAGGAACATCGATTTCAGCCTTGAGCTTGAGGACTATTATAAGATGAAGTTTGATCTTGCGGTGGAGGATTCGCCCAAAGCTTTTAAGTTCTTTGACCATCTTCCGGATCTGAAAGTGCTGGTCTTCGACAGACCGTGGAACCGTGAGTGTGTTTTCCCGGGCCCGAACTATACTAGGTGCACGGATTGGGAAAGAATCGACAGTCTGGTGAGGTAAAACAGTCACTTCAGCCCGTGAGGGCCCTTTCTTATACTTTCCGGATGACTGTCTCAACAGTCAGTCCGCCGCCTTCCCGGTTGCGGATCTCGAGTCCGCCTCCCATCTTTTCCATGAAGCGTGAAGCAAGGAAGAGACCCAGTCCGCTTCCGTCCTTGCCGGACTTTGAAGCTGCGGATCCCCTGTAGAACTTGCTCGTCAGCATGGCGATCTCGTCTTCGGGCACGCCCGGTCCTCTGTCTGAGAAGAATACATGCACATTCTCTTCGTCCGAGCTGAATGATACTTCAAGCGGTGTTCCCGCATACTTGAACGAGTTGCCCGCGATATTGTCTATGACCTGCTCGAGTCTTAACTTGTCCGCCATGATAAGGCACTGCGGGATTTCCGCCTCACGGACGACTTCGCCGTAGAAGCGAAGGTCGTTGAGCATGTCTTCTATGATAAGAGAACTCTCCTCGCGGGGTGTTACCTTGAGTTCATCGAGATCTTCGAGCGTTGCTTTGAACATGTTGTCGATCAGGTGCTCGACGGAATCCGCCTTGGACTTGATGACTGCAACCTTCTCCTGAACATCGGGGTCCTTGTGTTTTATCTCCATTACCTCGCAGGTGGCCTTTATGGTTGCGACGGGAGTCTTGATGTCATGCGACAGTTCCGCCACGAGTTCCTGCTTGCTCCTGTTCGCCGCAGCCTCGCGCTCGGCAGAGAGCTTGAGTTCTTCCCTCATCCGGTCGAACGACTCCGTAAACGCACCGAAATAATTATGCTTCGTCATGTTAAGCGGCATATCGAGGTTGCCCTTGGATACGTTGCCCGCGAACACTTTAAGCTTATTGAAAGGTCTTATGTAGAAATACCAGATTACGAGAAGCAGCATGATGCCCGCCGCATAAGCGCTTCCGAAGACGGTAAGAAGCTGAGTCTTCTCTTTGATGACTGTCTGCCGGTACTCTTCGCCCCGGGCATCGAACGCGATCTTGCCGAGGATCTGTCCGTCTTGTCTGTAGTCGAACACGGACCGGCCGCGCTTTATGAACTCATTGTTCATGGTCGCGTAATCGGAGTCGCTTATAAGTACAATCTCGCAGCCGTATTCCTCTTCAAGCGCATTGCGGTCAGAGCCTCCGGAAAGAGCCGCGCCTACGGCATCTGCGCGCGTATTAAGGTCGAGCATGTCGATCTGATATTCGGTCTTGGCTTCGATTCTGAACCATAATACAAGCGCGCATGCGAGCATAAGAATGGTGTACAGGACGGCGATGACCTTCAGTTTCATTTATTCGTCTCCAGGATGTAACCCGTGCCCCACACGGTCTTAATGTACTTGGGTTCGTTGGGGTTCTCCTCGAGTTTCTCGCGAAGTCTCCTTATGTGCACGTTGAGCGTGCTGTCGGAGTAGAAACTGTCGCCCCACACCTCGTCGAAAAGCTTTTCCTTGGTAACGATAGTATCTTTGTGCGCATAAAGGCAGGACAGGAGCGCGAACTCCTTTGCCTTAAGCTGCACTTCGCGTCCGTCTACGCGGCAGGAGAGTGTCGCGGGATCGATGGTGAAGTTGACCGTGTTTTCTTCTTGGGGTGTGCCGCCGCCGAGCTGCTTTCCGGCCTCGAGCCTTTTAAGCTGAACCTTGACCTTGGCGAGGAGCACGCTTAATGTGTACGGTTTTTTTATGTAGTCGTCGCCGCCGATGTTGAGCGCCACGAGGACGTCATCGTCGCTTTGGCGTGCGGAGATGAAAAGTATCGGCGTGTCGTATTTTTCGCGGAGAGTCTTGCATAAAGTGAAGCCGCTCTCGTTGCCGAGGTTGATGTCCAGAAGAAAAACGTCAGCTGTGTTTTCCTTAAGAAATTCAAGGCATTCGTCAGCTGTGGAGACCGTGGCGCAGGAGACATCGAACATCTCGAAATACTCCTGTGTCATCTTTGAAAGCTCTATTTCGTCGTCGATTATAAGGCAGTTGTAATTCATGATTCGAGTATAGCACATGTAAGAAACAGTTAAGAATTGAACAAGATTCGCGTAAAGTATTCTTCCCAAGGTCGGAATAGAATGGCAGTGTAAGAATTCTGACAAAACGAATTTGGGAGGCAAATGAAATGACAACTACAGTTCTTAAGGCTACAGACCTTTGCAAGACATTTTCCAATGAAAGCGTTCAGCAGCATGTGCTGAAGAATCTTAATCTCGAGATCAGAAAGGGAGACTTCACGGTGATCATGGGTGACTCCGGCGCCGGCAAGAGCACATTGCTGTATTCTCTCTCCGGCATGGACCGTCCGAGCCTCGGAGCGATCCTCTACGGCAGCGAAGAGATCTCGAAGTACAGCAACGACAAGCTCGCGCTTTTCAGAAGAAAGCACTGCGGTTTTGTTTTCCAGCAGAACTACCTTAACGACACAATGAGCGTTCTGGACAACATCATCGTAAGCGGCCTTCTTAAGAGCCGTGACCGCAAGCAGATCGCAGCGCGAGCCAAGGTACTGCTCGGTGAAGTCGGTCTGGATGAGAAGTGCTACAACAAGTTCCCGAATCAGCTGTCGGGAGGTGAGAAGCAGAGAGTCGCTCTTGTAAGATCCGTTATCAACGAGCCCGAGATCCTCTTTGCAGACGAGCCTACAGGCGCTCTTAATTCTCAGAATACCGAGGCTGTTCTCGATGTATTGACTGATATGAATAACAAAGGTCAGAGCATCGTAATGGTAACGCACACGATAGCGGCGGCGGAGAGAGGCAATAGAATCCTCTACTTAAGAGACGGCGTTATCTGCGACGAGATCTCGCTTGAGAAATACGATGGTGAGAATAAGGAACGTCACGCGAAGCTTCGCTCATTCCTTTCTGATATGGGGTGGTAATCATGAATTCATTGTTCTTTATAGCGCGTAATAATATCAAGAAGCATAAGAGCGAGGCAGCGATACTGTTTCTTCTGATGTTCATGGCAGCTGTATTGCTGTTCGTAAGCCTGTCCATGCTGATGAGCAAGGACAGCACTATCAGAAAGAATGCTAAGCAGTATCATACTCCGTCGATTCTTGTATTCGGACCTGAAGAACTGTCTGCTGAAGAGTCTGCACAGATCATTAGTTCTGTTCCTTCGACTTCCATGTGCGAATCGGTTGAATACGTTTACTGTACCGGAATCTATTACTGCGGTGATGTGAGCGAAGATGATGCGATCTCGAATGAGTTTTATTTTCTGGACGGAACGGATGACAATTATCTGTGTTCACTGCCTTCGGAGGCAGCCGGACTTGCGGATGATGAGATCCTTCTGCCTTACTATATCGCGAATGATCATCCTGTCGGAAGCACATACACCGTTAAGATAAACGGATATGAGAAGACGTATACAGTTAAAGGCTATGTAGAGAATCTGTTCTTTGCCACAACCATGAGTGTTTCCGGATATCTGAATGTCGTAAGCCATGATGCTTATATTGAGATTCAGGAAGCTCTTGATCCGATGTTTACCAGATATCTGATCTATGCAGATGCCGCAGACGGTATCAGCTCCGGAGATTACGAGAGAGAAGTGTTAAGTGCATTCGAGGGCAAGGCAAGTGTAAACACATTTGATTACGATCTTGCTGTTCTTGCCGCTACGGCTACAATGTTGATCGCTTCTGCTATCGTTCTGGTATTCACAGTCGTTCTGGTGGCTCTTGCCGTTCTTATCATGTATTTCTCGATCAAGAACTTTATCGAGCTTAATACACAGAATATCGGACTTCTTCAGGCGACCGGTTATACGGTGAAGGAATTAAGATCCGCATGCATCGCAGAGCAGATGATCATATGTGTGATGGCTACTGCGGCAGCTGTCGCAGCGGGACTGTTCCTGAATCAGCCTATGTGCACTCTTTCAGGTTCACTGATGGGACTATCCGGCTTTTCCGGTCTTTGTGTTCCTGCTCTGATCGCGACATTGATCGGTATCCCCGCTGCAGTACTTATCGGTTCTTTCTTTGCCACAGGCAGCTACAGAAAGCTTACGGTGCTCGAGTCTTTAAGAAGCGGTATCACGGCGCATAACTTTAAGAAGAATCATTTCGAGCTGGAGAACAGCCGTCTTCCCCTGGATCTCGCGATCTCAGGCAAGCACATCTTCGGAAGTCTTAAGAAGAGTGTTTTCCTTACGCTGATAATCTCAGTTCTTACGCTGGCGATGTGTCTGGGATTCTGCCTGTATCAGAACTGGGTTATCGATCAGTCGAATCTTCTGAAGCTCGTCGGATTCGAGACATCGGATATTCAGATCTACTGCGCCGGTGATGAGGATATGCTTGCAAAGCTGAAAGATCATGACGGAGTTCAGAGAGTTAATACATGGACAACAATGTCCAGTGTTGAAGTAATGTTTCTTGATAATTCAACTACACTTAATATCGATGTATATGAAGATCTGGAATCACTGGAGCAGGAATACATTCTCGAAGGACATGTTCCTTCTAATGAGAATGAGATCGTGCTTACTACAGTCGAAGCGGACAAGCTCGGAGTAACGGTCGGAGATATCGTAACAGTCAGAACCTCCGACGGCTTCGGTACTGCATCATTCCTGGTATGCGGAATCGATCAGAAGATCAATAACGGCGGCAACAAGGCTTTGATGTCAGAAGCGGGCGCAATGAGGATCGACCCTGATTACACTTTCGAGGATGTGCTTCTGTTCCTTGATGACGGTATCGATGTTAAGAAGTTTAAGAGTGACCTGGAGGAGGAATATCCCGGTTACCAGATGTCACTTACGGAAGATGTAATCAATACTGTTCTCAACACAATTACAGCATCAATGAAGGCGATCTGCGTGATCTTCGTCGTGGTTACATGCTTCGTAGTCATCCTGACTGAGATCCTTCTTACCCGTTCGCAGGTCATCCGCGAGAGAACCGACCTCGGTGTGTCCAAGGCATTGGGTTATACATCAGGTGAACTAATCAGAAGAACGTTCATGACGAACATGCCGATCATCGTTACAGGAATCGTTCTGGGATTTGTGATGCACATTGCGTTGTCGAATAAGCTGATCCTTTTGGGGCTTGGGATGTTCGGCATCAGGCAGAACAGTTTCCCGACGCCGCCTGTCTGGTTCGTATTAAGCGGAGCGATCATACTGGTATGTGCAGCCGTTACATCTTATCTGTGCGGCCGAGGGATCTCTAAGCTCGAGCCGGTCGCGATACTGACAGAAGAGTAAAGTCCGCAGGGACATCGATTACATCAATGAGCGCATCGGGAAGACAGAATGACCTTACATACTAAAGACAAGTGCTGTATTATAATATCCTGTACTTAAATCATTATAAGGAGAGCAGATAATGGGTTTGGCGGGATATGCCGTATTGCTGGTAGTAGGGTTCATTGCGCTGATAAAGGGCGCGGATCTCTTCGTTGACGGCAGTTCCGGCCTTGCGAAGAACTTCAGGGTCCCGGGAGTCGTGATCGGTCTTACGATCGTTGCCATGGGAACGAGCGCGCCGGAACTTGCGGTAAGCACATCTGCCGCTCTCAAAGGCGCCAACGAGATAGCATTGAGCAATGTTATCGGTTCAAATATATTCAATCTGCTGGTCGTTCTCGGCATATGCGCCGTGATACATCCCATGCCGATAGATAAGACGATAATCAAAAGGGATTTCCCGATCTCGATCGGCATAACGGTACTGACGCTTATTGCGGTCGGCGCTCCTTTTCTTATATCGGGGAATATTGCCGAGGCAAAGATGTCTGACAACATAGGAGAAGTCAGCAGGATCTACAGCATCATCCTCCTTGGGATGTTTGTAAGCTATATCGCAATGCTCATCATATCCGCAAGGAAGGATCCGCAGGAGGAAGACGGCACGGAACCGAGACCTCTCTGGCAATGCATTCTGCTGATCCTTGTCGGAGTGGCCTGTATCATCGCAGGCGGTCAGTTCGTAGTCAACAGCGCCAAGGCCATCGCCGTCGGATTCGGTGTGTCCGAGACACTGATCGGGCTTACGATAGTCGCGCTCGGCACATCGCTTCCCGAGCTCGTGACATCGATCGTGGCTTCGCGCAAGGGCGAGAACGGACTTGCCGTCGGAAATGTCGTCGGGTCCAACATCTTCAATATCCTGTTTATCCTGGGCGTCTCGTGTACGATACACCCGATAGCCGTCAACTTCGCATCGCTGATCGACATGGCTGTGCTGATCGCCGTCAGCCTGATGACACTGATCTTCGCAGGTTCAAAGAATATCGGCAGGGTCCGGGGCGCGGTCATGGTCGCTGTCTATATTGCCGATGTTGTGTTTGCCGTCCTGAGATGATGACCGACGGAAAGAAAGACACATAAAGTTTATATTCTGTCCGTTGAATGGGATACGGCTTATGAGGTATCATCTTGAATATCCTTAATAAAGGGAACTGCAGATGAGAAACAAGAGCCTGCGCTTTACACAGATTATCTACTCACTGGTCGTCATATTAGGCGTTTTCTTTCTGTCGGTCATCATCTCTTTTATCCTGGTAAGATCCTTCCGGCGCACCACGGAGGATAAGATCTCATATTTCGTTTCCGCCAATGCGCACCAGATGGAACTCAACGTAAATGACTACCTGAACAATGTTCAGAAGGTCACGGCGCTGCTGTTCTCGGATAAGGATTATTATGAGTATGATGCCACGGACGAGTCCATGACAGAATACGAGAAGATCCAGCACGAGACCATGATCCTCACGAGGATCGTTGATCTGGGCATGATGAATAACTACTGCGACTTCGGCATTGTCTATGCCAATGACAATTCCGCGGGATGGATATCCCAGGTTACGGCCCAGATGTTCAATGACGGCGGGATCTATTCTTATTTCTCTTCTGCCATCGCGGATGACAATCTCAAGCAGGATGCGTGGCTCGTAAATGTATGCGGGAACACTGACCGTATCTATTATGTAAAGAGGCTTAATCCTAATTCCGTATGCGTGGTTTCTTTCTATATCTCCGAGCTTGAGAATGTCCTTGCCGTGCCGAGCGAGCTGTCCGATATGAACATAAGACTGGTTACCCGCGACGGTCAGGTTATCTATTCTGATGATCATGAAGAAGAAGGTCTGCCGATGGATGCCGGGATCATGAACATCATCGGCGATAATGAGAATATAACAGCAGTCAACAACGAATACCTGATCACTTCAAACAGTCTGTCGAACGGCTGGAAAGTAGTCTGTTCCATGCCGGCGGATTCGGTCATGGCGGATCTGGTCTCGGTGATCAGGGCTCTTGTCATAATCGTCACGCTGATCACTGTTCTTGTGGTCCTTACCATGCTCCTTATTACAAGCAGGCTCAATGATTCCGTAAAAGTTGTCGTGGATGATCTGGACGTTAAGGCGAAGACGGATCTCATGACCGGGCTTTTGAACAAGACGTCGTTCAGGAATCTTACCGAGAGCAGTCTTGAGGCCTATGACGGCAAACAGGCGATCGCATTCCTGATGTTCGATCTTGATAACTTCAAGGATGTAAACGATATGGCAGGACATAATGTCGGAGATGAAGTCATAAAGAGGATGGGCAATCTGCTCAAGGAGGTGTTCGCTCCCGAAGAGGCTTTGATCGGAAGGATCGGAGGCGATGAATTTGCCGTTTACAACGTCTATAAAAAGATAAGCCTCGAAGAAGCGCAGACGAGGGTACATGATCTGACATTGGAGTTTTATGACAGATTCATGTCCGAGTTCAAGCCGGAGAATGAACAGTATAAACTGACCGTATCAAGCGGAGTGTATGTGACGGGACCGGGAGAGTACAAGTTCGATGATCTGTACCAGAAGACAGATGTGGCTCTGTATATCTCTAAGAAGGGCGGCAAATCCAAGCCGACTTTCATCTAAAAGGGATCTGATATGAGTAAACACATAAAGATAATTGCATTATTCACACTTGCGGTATTCACCGTCACATCGTGTTCTTCGGATCTGTCCAATGTCAGGATCAGTGCCCAGGAGCATTCCACCGTTATCTCGATGTCATGGTGGGGAAACGATCCGCGTCATGAGTATACCCTCGAAGGGCTGTCTCTGTTCCAGGAGAAGAACCCCGATATCATGGTCGATCATTCGTACGGTGTATGGAACGGATACGAGAGAAGATATCTGATGCAGATGGCCTCCCACAATAACTGCGATGTAATGCAGATCAATTATTCGTGGCTGTCGGAGTATTCTTATGACGGACAGGGATACTATGACATCAATCAGCTTTCCGATTACATCGATCTGTCCGCGTTCTCCGAGGAAGATCTGGCAACGGGCATGAGGAACGGGCATCTCAATGCTCTCCCCATTGCATATAATACGGTCTGCCTGTTCTATAACAAAGACATGTTTGACTCATACGGACTCGATATCCCCGAGACGTGGGATGATCTGTTCACGGCCGCCGATGTGATGTGCGGAGACGATATCTATTTATTGGGGATGATCAATAAGCATATGTTCCTCTTTCTGAATGCCTGGTTTGAACAGACATCGGGCAGGACGCTTTCCGATGATGACGGGAATTATATCGGAAGCGTCGAGGATATCGCCATGATACTCGAATTCTATAAAGAACTCACGGACAGCAGGGTCATAGAACCGCTCTACAGCTTTAATGTCGGCGATCTTGAAGCCGGCATCACGGCGGGAACGGTCTGCTGGGCAAGCGATTCCATAAGGTATTGCCAGCCTGCGATAGATGACGGAATGAATGTTGTGATAGGTGATTATCTGAGAGTCTCACCCGATGATCAGAGCACCTGGTATATCAAGCCCGCCACGATGTATGCGATAAGCATCAACTGCAGCGACCCCGAAGCATGCGGCAGGCTGGTCGATTTCCTGCTCAATGATCCGGACTTCGCCGTTCTTCAGGGAACCGAGAAGGGCATCCCCGTCAGCTCAACTGCGAGACAGGCGCTTATCGAGAACGGCATGCTTGCCGGGATCGAATATCAGGCAGGCGAGTTCATCTCAGATAATCTGCCGTATATGAGACTCATCAATCCGATGCTGGAGAATGCCGAGTTCCTGGAGATCTTTAAGAATATAAGCGACAGATATATCTACAACGAAGCGACGCTTGAAGAAGCGGCCGAGGAGCTTCACAACGCGATTGCAGCTCTTGCGTGACAAAAAACAGTAACAGAGGTCAATAATGGAACAGCCCAAGTATTATGACAGCATTAAGGAATTGATCACGGCAACGTCAACCCAATACAAAGACGATGTTGCCTTCAGAGTGAAGATAAAGCCCGGGAAGGATCCGGAATATAAGGATTACACTTATGCGGACTTCATCGCGGATGTTAATGCGCTGGGCGCTTCGTATTACGCAAGAGGATTCAGGGGCGGCAGGATAGCCGTTGTCGGGCGCAATCAGTATTACTGGGTAGTGTCGCATATGGCCTGTCTGTTCGGGGGGATCGTGTCGGTGCCGATCGACAAGGAGCTTCCTGTAGGCGAGATGGAGGATTCCCTTATAAGGGCAGAAGTTGATGCCATTGTATTCGATGTCAAGAACAAGGAACAGATAGATCAGATAAGAGCTAACGGACGCACAAAGATCCGCGAGTTCATCCTGATGAACGACAGAGATGACGGCTGCAGCTGCGTTGAGGACCTGATCGCGGAGGGCCGTGAACTTCCCGAAGACATCAAAAAGGAGTTTACAGATTTCAGGCCCGCGCCGGAATCCATGGCGATACTGCTGTTTACATCCGGCACCACATCAAAGTCCAAAGCGGTCATGTTATCGAACAAAGGCATCGCCTGTAATGTCGCGGATCTTCTGGTGTTCGAGGTCTTTGACGAGCATTCGACGAACATAGCGTTCCTGCCTTTCCACCATATACTGGGGTCGACGGGCATGCTTTTCGCGCTGGCGGACGGTATGCGCACAGTGTTCCCGGACGGCATACGCTATATCAAGCAGAACCTGACGGAGTACGGCGTAACGTTCTTCCTGGGCGTCCCGGCGCTTATCGACAAGATGTACGAGAGCGTTGAGAAGGGCGTTGAGAAACAGGGCAAAACGAAGACCGTGGAGCGCGCGAAGAAGCTTGCCAAGTTCCTGCTGTTCTTCCATATAGACATACGCCGTAAGTTGTTTAAGGACATTATCGCGCAGATGGGCGGTCAGCTTAAGTACATCATCTCGGGAGGCGCGCCGCTGTCAGCCCGCGTTTCACAGGGGTTCACGGATCTCGGCATAGAGATCTACCAGGGATACGGCCTCACGGAGACTTCACCCGTTCTTGCCGCCGAGAACAAGGGGCATATCCGTCCGGGATCCATCGGGCGTCCGCTGCCCGCCGTTCAGGTGGAGTTCATGGATAAGGACGAGGACGGATTGGGAGAGCTGTGCGCCAAGGCTCCGAATGTCATGATCGGCTACTACAAGAATGAGGAACTTACTTCTGAGGTGATCCGCGACGGATGGTTCCACACCGGTGATCTGGGGTATATGGACAAAGACGGCTACATCTTTCTTACGGGCCGCAAGAAGGACATGATAGTCCTCAAGAACGGCAAGAAGGCTTTCCCCGAGGAGATCGAGATCCTGCTCAACAAGATCCCGGGCGTCCTCGATTCATTCGTGTTCGGAGAGCCGATCGACGGCGACTGGACAGATCTTCGCATCGCGGTCCAGATACAGTATTCGCTTAAAGAACTCACTGAGATCCACGGGGATCTGACGCCTGACGGCATCCGCGATGTCATCTGGGAACAGATCAAGCAGATCAATCAGACCATACCGCACTATAAGAGGGTTACGGATCTGTATCTCACCGAAGAGCCTTTCATCAAGACCACTTCGTTAAAGATCAAGCGCAAGGAGCAGCTTGCAAAGGTACTCGGAACATCCAAGTGACTTTACGGCGATCAATGCCGGCTTCCCTTTACGACTACGGCCGTTGTTACCGCCAGCGCGAAAAGCAGACCTCCGATGATCGAGACATTGTGAGGCAGGCCCAGGCCGATCTTCGAGCTCAGAAGATATGAGCAGGTGATAAAGGCGTAGAAAGAAAGCGGTATCATCGGCAGCCACATAAACTTCTTACGGTCATGCTGCATCATCCAGATCGTGATCGCGGCGAGCGCGAAGACTGCGAGCGTCTGATTGGACCAGCCGAAGTAACGCCATATGGTATTGAATCCGTTCGGATCGATCTTTGCCCAGATAAGCACGAGAAACGCTGCGGCAAATACGGGAAGCGCGAGCAGTAAACGTTTGCGGCTGCTGTCCTGCTTGATGCCGAATGTGTCCGCAAGGATAAGTCTCATGGATCTTAAAGCGGTGTCGCCGCTCGTGACGGGAAGTATGATGACTCCGATGACCGCGATCATGCCGCCGACAGGACCCAGCATATTCTTGCAGACCACACCGACCACGCTGGTAGCAGAGATCGGCTGAATGACGCCGTTGACATTGGCAAGATAGCTCCATCCCGCGTCTGTCTGCGCGATGGTTATGCCTGCCTGCTCCGCGCCGAGGCTTATCATTGCCATGGTTCCTGCCGCCCAGACCATCGCGATGAAGCCTTCTGCGATCATCATGTTGTAGAAGGCCGTGCGGCCCTCCTTTTCGCTCTCGAGGGTGCGGGTGACGAGAGTGATCTGGGTCGAGTGGAAGCCCGAGAGTATGCCGCAGGCCACGGTGACGAAGAATACCGGGATGAAGTGCTCGGACTCGAAGTAGAAGTTGTAGTTGAAGCCGTGGGCGGTGTGCGGGTCCCACAGTTCGACGAGGTCGTAGCCTCTTATGAGCATTACTGCGAAGACTGCAAGCGCTGTGAGTATGAGGATGAGGCCGAAGATGAAGTAGACGCCGGTCGCTTTACCGTCTTTGATCCTGCCGGCGAATCTGTGGTAGAGATGAAGTATTACGACGGCGGCCAGAAGGAATGCGGGGAGGATGTATTTTCCGCTTAAGAGCCCGCCGTCAGGATTAATGCTCCCGCGGTATGTCATCAGGTCTGTCATGGGCAAGTCTTTGGTAAGCAGCATGGCGAATATTCCGATGGCGGAAAGAATGAGCACCGCGCCGAACAGCGGATAGATCCTGCCGATGATCTTGTCTATGGGGAAGACGGAGGCTATGAGGTAGTACGCGAAGATGACCGCGTAGATCACCCATGTCGAAGGCTCCTTTGCCGTTCCGCCGAAGCCGAACAGCTGCGTTGCCGCGATGTCGCCCGGAGTGTATATGAATACTACTCCTATGAGGAATAAGACAAGGCAGACGAATACCGTGTAGATCTTATGCATCCATTTGCCGGCGGTCCTTCTCACGAGCTCGGGCATCTGTATGCCTCCCTCGCGGACGGAGATCATGCCGGACAGATAATCGTGAACGGCTCCGCCTATGACGCAGCCTATGGGGATCGTAATGAATGCAATGGGACCGAAGAGGATGCCCTGTATGGGACCCAGGATCGGGCCTGTTCCCGCGATGTTAAGGAGATTTATGAGCGCATTCTTCCACTTGGGCAGGGGGACATAATCGACGCCGTCATTTTTCTCGTATGCGGGAGTCTTTCTGTCATCCGGTCTGAAGGCCCTCTCACAGATATTGCCGTAAAGCCATCCTCCCAGGATCAGGAAGATGATGCCCATTATGAATGTGTGCAATTAACCCCGTCTCCTTCCCGTAAACCATTTAATCCGATTATAATATAATTAGTATATCGGAGTAAGGAGGGCAGCCCTGTGTTCGGTAAGAATTTTGTTTTAAACGAGCAGACACTGTATTTCATCAATGAATTCGGACGCCATATGCCGGGAGGATTCTTCATATATAAGGCCTGCGCGCCGGAAGAACTCCTGTATGCGAATAAAGCGTGCATCGATATCTTCGGCTGTGATGATCTTGAGGACTTTAAGAAGGCAACGGGCTTTACGTTCAAGGGCATGCTGCATCCCGATGATTACGAGAAGATAGTGAAATCCATAGGTGAGCAGATAGAGAAAAGCGAAGAGCAGATGGATTATGTCGAGTACCGCATCGTGAGGAAGGACGGCACGATACGATGGGTCGATGATTACGGCCATTACACCGTTACCGATGCTTACGGCGGCATATATTATGTCTTCATTTCCGATATCACCGAGAAGCATGAGCGCGAGGAAAAGGAGAATGAACGCCGTATCGAAGAAGCCAGATCGGCGGCAATGCTCGAGAAGCTCGAAGAGCAGCTGGCATTGCAGGATCAGCTCCTTGAACAAAGCAGCATGATAACCGCGATGGCTTCGGATTACCGCAGTGTATATCATGTCAATCTTGATGAAGACGATGCGGTCTGTTACCGCAAAGATCAGCAGGATGATGAACAAAGCCCGGTCGGAGTGCATTTTAAGTTCAGTGAGCGTTTCAGGCAGTACGGCGAACTCTGCGTCGATGAGGATTACCGCGAAGGTTTTCTGGATTTTATCGATCCCGATAACATCCGTGATGTCCTTGGCCGCGAGAATATGGTGTCATACCGTTATCTCGCACGAAGGAACGGACGCGAGTATTACGAGATGCTCCGCATGGCGGGCGTGAGACACAAAGAAGACCGGGATGATAACATCGTTCATGCGGTCGGTGTCGGATTTACGGTCATAGATGCGCAGATGCGGGATGATCTGGCCAGGAACCGCGCGCTGTCTGCCGCGCTTGCCGAAGCCGAGGAAGCGAACAAGGCAAAGACCGCATTCCTGTCCAATATGAGCCATGAGATAAGGACTCCGATGAATGCCATCATCGGTCTCGACAGCCTTGCCCTCCGCGATGAGACACTGTCGGATACGACGAGGGGGTATCTGAGGAAGATCAACGAGAGCGCGAGACACTTGCTGGGTCTCATAAACGATATTCTCGATATGAGCCGCATCGAATCCGGCAGGCTCGTGCTGCGCAAGGAGGAGTTCTCTTTTTCCGGAATGCTCGAGCAGATCAACACCATGGTCATGTCGCAGTGTTCCGATAAGGGTCTGAGCTTCGAATGTCATATTGAAGGTCATGTGGATGACTACTATATCGGCGATGATATGAAGCTGAAGCAGGTGCTGATCAACATCCTGTCTAATGCCGTTAAGTTCACGGATGCGCCGGGAAAGATCACCATGATCGTCAGCCGCACCAATGTTTACGAGGATCATTCGACTATAAGATTTGTTGTTAAGGATACGGGCATCGGAATGGACGAAGCATTTATTCCGAAGCTGTTTGATTCGTTTACACAGGAAGATTCATCACGCAATAACAAGTACGGGAGTACCGGCCTCGGCATGGCGATCACGAAGAACATCGTTGAACTCATGCACGGCAGCATCAGCGTTAAGTCGAAGAAGGGCGAGGGTTCCGAGTTTACCGTCATGGTGACGCTCAGAAACTGCGACAATCCCCATATCGATGTCGATTCGGTCAACGTCCGCGACATGAACGTTCTGGTGGTCGATGATGATCCCATTGCCTGCGAGCATGCATTGGTCGTAATGGACGAAGCGGGGATCAGGGCCGATACCGCTTCAAGTGGAAAAGAAGCTCTCGATATGCTCGAGGTCGCTCACGCCAAGCACGAACCGTACAACCTGGTCCTTCTCGACTGGAAGATGCCGGAGATGGACGGTGTCGAGGCGGCACGTCAGATCAGGAAACTCTACAGCAATGATACGACGGTGATCATCTTAACTTCCTACAACTGGGATGAGATCATGGACGAGGCTCTTCGTATCGGTGTCGACAGTTTCCTGTCAAAGCCGTTGTTCGCTTCGACGATCATTGATGAATTCTTAAGGATCGCAAGGCGCAACAGCATGAGCGTTTACAAAGAGAAGCGGCGCGCCGAACTTTCCGGCAGGCACATTCTCCTCGCCGAAGATATATTTATCAATGCCGAGATAGTCAAGGAACTTCTCGGGACCCGCGGTGTTCTGATAGACCATGCCGAGAACGGGAGACTGGCGGTAGAGCTTTTCGAGAAGAGCGAACCGGGGTTCTATGATGCCGTTCTCATGGATGTGAGGATGCCCGAGATGGACGGCCTCGAAGCGGCGCAGAAGATCCGCGCGATGGACAGGGAGGATGCGAAGAAGATCCCGATCATCGCCATGACGGCGAATGCTTTTGATGAGGATGT
>JAFXPN010000014.1 GCA_017527865.1 Clostridiales bacterium | reverse complement strand
GTAACGCAGAGAAATAGCGGAAGCTATTATGTAGTACTGACATCCGATAACGGAACTGTTTATTACAACGCAGATGGATCTGACGCAGGAAGCGCTGCAGCAGCAGTCCAGCCGATAACGGGATCAGGATCTGTAACATATACGGGCCTTGATCTTAACAAGACGTATGTAGTGACAGAGACGGATGCAAACGGAAATGCGATATCCGGAACGACTACACCGCAGACGATCACCGGATACACATGGACGTCAAACGGATCGAGTCTGGTGGCAACAGTTGATCCCGCAGCCTTCGATGCAACATCACATGCTGCAACAACAAGTGTAACCAATGCCTATACAACAACTACAACACCTACAGGCGGTGAGACAACTCCTACACCTACAGGTGGTGAGACAACTCCTACACCTACAGGCGGTGAGACAACTCCTACACCTACAGGCGGTGAGACAACTCCTACACCTACAGGCGGTGAGACAACTCCTACTCCTACAGATGGTGTGACAACTCCTACTCCTACAGATGGTGTGACAACTCCTACTCCTACAGATGGTGTGACAACTCCTACACCTACGGATGGCGTGACGACTCCTACTCCTACGGACGGAACAGAGCCCACACCTACTGACGATGTAACTACACCTACACCTACAGATGAGACGGAGCCTTCAACGACACCTGGACCTGACGACGGAGGCAGTGAACCGGTATATGGAAGCATCATCATCAGTAAGTCGTTGATCGGCGCACCTCTGAATGAACTCGACAATATTGTCTTCGTCCTGACGGATACAAGCTGCGGCGCGACAAGGGAAGTTCCGGCGCTCAACATGGAGAATGTATCTTCCGGACTTTGGGGTGATGCAGGAAATGGTTCTTACTACTTTATCGTCACAGGTCTTACGCCCGGAGTAACATATACTGTTGCTGAGACGATCGACGGTCATACGACGGTTTATGCTCTTGTAGCTGAATCAAGTACTACAACAGGTTCTGCAACCGTTGTTGCTAATTCGTCCGTTGACGTATCGATGGTAAATGTCTACACATCGACTCTGGAGCCTACTGTGACACCGGAGCCTTCCGAGACTGTACCTTCGGAGACCGTACCTACGGATGATACGACTGCTCCTACAGATGATAATGACCTAGTAGACAATGCGAACAGATCGCGTAATACGGTAGACAGTACTGACAGATCCGTTTCAGCGACAGGCGAAACCTCTGTTAATATCGTAGCTGCTGTGATCATGCTCTTTGCACTGGTACTTGTCTTTACTGCAAGGAAGCTCCGTGAAGAGGCAAAGAAGAACGATTAATGCACGGTTGTTAAATGACCGGTAATGAAAGGATCGCCGCAAGGCGGTCCTTTTAATGTTCAGTTTACACGCGGATAACGATGTGTTAGATTAAACTGATAGAAGACTGTCAGGTAAACGGAGAATACAGCTATGACTTTTGCAGAAAGACTAAAAGCAGTTCGTAAGCAGCAGGGATATACGCAGGTTACATTGTCTGAGGCTCTGGGGGTGACTAAGGGGGCAGTTGCCATGTGGGAGACGGGAAAGAGAACTCCGGATTATGAGATGCTGCATACTATGTCAGAACTGTTTGACCGCAGGATCGACTACATTATCGGTTATTCCGATGATGATTCTTCCCCTTCCGGGTATAAGCTTCTGATCGAGAGAGAGCAGACAGATGTTAAAGGAGTGATCAACAGATACCTTGAACTTGATGAACAGGGCAGGAAAGCCGTTGATGATGTGATTGAGAATGAAATTCAAAGGCTAAATAATACACAAATCTGATCTGTTCTGTGTGCTTTTTGTCCTTTGTACGCGTACTTTTATCCGCCCTTTAAGGATAATTGACGCATAACTTGAGCAAGTGCTAAAATTCTATGTAATTTACTTCACGGAGGTCGGTATTATGGCTATTTTCGAAGGCGCAGGCGTTGCTATTGTCACTCCCTTTACAGATAACGGAATTGATTTTCCCAAGCTTGAGAAGCTTATTGAATTCGAGATCGCCAATAAGATCGATTCGATTATAATCTGCGGTTCGACGGGCGAGGCCGCTACCATGAATGATGAGGAGCATCTTGCGGCGATCAAGTGCGCTGTCGATACAGTAGCCGGAAGGGTTCCCGTAATTGCAGGTACAGGCTCCAATGATACCAAGTACGGCATCGAGCTTACAAAGAAAGCCCAGGAACTCGGAGCGGATGCGGCTTTGGTCGTAACTCCTTATTACAATAAGTGCACTCCTGACGGACTTGTCGCTCATTATAAGGCGATCGCGTCAGCTGTTGATATCCCGCTGATCCTCTACAACGTTCCTTCGAGGACAAATGTCAACATCAGCCCTTATGTGCTTTCAAAGCTTGTTGATCAGGAGAATATCGTTGCCATCAAGGAATGTAACCTGAGCCAGGTTCCCGAGATCTACAGCGAGTGCGGCGACCGTTATACGCTCTATTCGGGCGAGGACGGACTTGCTATCCCTATGGTCTCTCTCGGAGCTAAGGGTGTTATATCCGTTACGGCTAACATCATTCCCGAATATACTTCAAAGATGATACATGCTTATCTTGACGGTGACATAAAGACTGCGCGCGATATGCAGATCAACGTCATTCCGCTCGTTAAGGCCATGTTCTGCGAAGTTAATCCCATCCCGGTCAAGGAGGCTCTCAACATCCTCGGCATCGATGTAGGACACTGCAGGATGCCTTTGTGCGACATGACTCCCGCGGGACACGCGAAGGTGGAGGAGACACTCAAGGCTTACGATACTTCTGCTTTGACATCGTTCTTCGCCTGATAATAATCGAAAAGGAGTTTTTCCCTTATGACAAGGATCTTTCTTAACGGCTGCTGCGGCAGAATGGGCCGCGCCATTACTGATCTCGCCTCTGAAAGCGATGAGTTTGAAATTGTCGCGGGAGCCGATGTGGTTTCATCCGATTCGCTCGGATATCCCGTATATCAGAGCCTTGCCGAATGCAAAGAAGAATTTGATGTCATCATCGACTTCTCTAATGCCAAGGTTGTTCCGGCGCTCATCAAGACTGCGGTCGATATGAATAAACCCGTTGTCTGCTGCACGACAGGACTCGATCAGGATACTACAGATCTATTAACGGAAGCAAGTTCCAAGATCCCCGTATTCAAGTCCGCGAACATGAGCCTCGGAATCAATATTCTGATCGGCCTTGCCAAAAAGGCAGCGAAGGTGCTCTATCCCGGTTTTGACATTGAGATCGTAGAGGCGCATCACAGAAGAAAGCTCGATGCTCCTTCCGGAACGGCGCTGATGATCGCGGATGCCATCAACGGTGAATGCAATAATGAGCTCGAATATGTCTATGACAGGCACAGCAGAATGCAGGCCAGGGATTCCAAAGAGCTCGGAATATCCGCTATAAGAGGAGGCAATATCGTCGGCGAGCATGAAGTGTACTTTATAAGCGACGAGGAAACTGTTAAGATATCACACAGCGCCAAGACACGTGATGCCTTTGCAAGAGGAGCACTTTCTGCAGCGCGTTACATAAACAACAAGGAGCCCGGTTTCTACAGTATGGACGACATGCTTTCCGGCGCTTTTGAAGAGGAGGAGAATGTTTAATGACAGGATTGGTTCTTGATGCTACACAGCAGTCAACTGGATACGGACAGAGCGATATGATCATGATGATCGGAATGGTGGTGCTCTTCGGCGCTATCATGTACTTTATGATCTATCTTCCGCAGAAGAAGAGGGATAAGAAGTTAAAAGAGCAGATGGACAAGCTCGTTGTCGGCGATAAGGTCGTAACGATCGGTGGTCTTGTAGGTATCGTTGCCCATATCACCGAAGATGATGTTACCATCTATACTTCAGCGGCCAATACGCCCGTGACTTTCACAAAGTCCGCGATCCAGACTGTTATCCCGAGAAATCCGGATGCATCTTCGGACAAGAAGTCTGACAGCAAGAAGGAAAAGAAGAGCGAGAAGAAAGAATCCTGATCAAAGGATGATCAATGAGTAAAATCCCGCAAAGTACCATTGACGAGGTGCTTTCACGGGCCGATATAGAATCGGTTGTCGGAAGGTATGTATCGTTTACTAAGAGAACAGGCCAGAATCTTTTTGGCCTGTGTCCTTTTCATTCGGAAAAAACTCCTTCATTTTCCGTCAATCCGCATCGCGGTTCTTTCAAGTGCTACGGGTGTCAGAAGTACGGCAATTCTATCGGATTCATTATGGAGATCGAGAAGCTGTCTTTCCCCGAAGCCGTGAAGTTCTTAGGAGACCTCTACGGCGTCAATGTCGAATGGGGAGAAGATGACGGCGGAAACGGCAGTGATCTCAAGGAGAGAAAAAAGCGTGTTATGAGCATCCTGACCGATGCTGCCGGGTTCTATTACAAAGCGCTCAATTCAGATGCCGGAAAAAAAGCCCGTGATTATGCCGCTTCAAGGAAACTTACCAAAGAGACGCTGATCAAGTTCGGGATAGGCTATGCGCCCGAAGGATTCGATCATCTGTACAGATATCTTAAGAATAAAGGATATAACGATGACGAACTCAAGGAATCGGGGCTGTTCACCATTTCAAAGAAGGGGACGCTTATCGATCTTTTCCGCGGAAGGCTCATCGTTCCAATCTTTGACGCATGGGGAAAGATAGTTGCCTTTGGCGGACGCAATTTGGGTCCGGAACTTCCCAAATATGTCAATTCGCCAGATTCACTGGTCTATAAGAAGCAAAAACATCTGTATGCGCTGAACTATGCCAAGAAGAGCAAGAGCAAGCAGCTCATAATTGTCGAGGGATATATGGATGCGATAGCGATACACCAGGCGGGTATCGATAATGCGGTCGCGGCCCTTGGAACGGCGTTTACCGAAAGCCAGCTTCATCTTGCATCCAAATATGCCGAGGAAGTCGTTTTCTTCTTCGACAGTGACGGTGCGGGAAAGGCAGCAGCTTTAAGAGCGACCAAGATGATGCTCGATTATCTGAGAAGGATGACGGGCATAAAGATACGTATCAAGATAGCATCCGTTCCGAACGGCAAGGACCCCGACGAGTATATAAAGACCAACGGAGCCGAGAGCTTCAGGTCGGTGGTGAGGTCTGCAAAGGACGTTAATGATTATCTTTTCGCGAGGGCATATGATGATAACTACGATCAGGAAACGGCGCTCGATCTGACGCGCTTCCAGGAGGATATCATTACATACGGCTCGTGGCTTTACGATCCGATCAAGAGGGAGAAGATGGCGGTGCAGGCGGCACAGTATCTAAACGTGCGCTCCGAGACGATCGTTGCGGCTATGGATAAAGCGGAGAAAGATACATTCGATAAGAATAATGAGATATCAAGAAGATCTCAGGAGAGAGAAGACGAGAAAGAGGTAAGCGAACGCCGTGTCGAAGCGGTAAATACGCCCAAGGCTGATGTAGTTTCGCGCGACGAGATAGAGCTTCTGGTGAGAGCTGTGAGGATCGGTCCTGTCCTTGCCGATCAAAGTAAGATAGACAGAAAGGATGTTCTTCGCAAGAATGATTTTCAAGGGGAGAATATCCGTGAGGCGGTAAAGTTCTTCCTGGTCCACTTTGACGCGAAGACGGGCGTGAGCGAAGGTGTGCTTATCAGCAAACTGTCACAGCTTCTGTTCAACGGGATTAAGGCAGAGATCTTCTTTGACCGTGTAAACAGTTCTTTGCCGCAGGAGGCAAATGAGGATGCTGAGATCGCAAAATACAAGCAGGCGCTTTACCGCGTCCGGATCCACGCATGTGAGCGCGGATTGATGGAGTTGGGACCGCTTATCATCGGAGCTTCCGATCCTGAAGAGAAGGAGCGTCTCATGGAAAAGAACGCAGCGCTCGAAGCTTATCTTCAGGAACTTCAGGAGAATCTCGGAAAACTATGACAGACCCGGGAGACAATGATTTCCTGTCATTGAGGCTTAAGGCCGTTCACGATATGGCGGTGGAGGGCATCGGTGACCTTAATGAACGAAGGATCGTTGATGTCGGCTCCGATCACGGACATCTGCCGATATTCGCGTTGATTAATGACGGATTTGCTTGCGCAGTCCTCACGGACATACACGAGGAGCCGGCCAAACGCTCTGAGCAGACTCTGCGCATGTACGGACTTAATGACCGCGCTGCTGTTTTCTGTACGGACGGTCTCGACGGCGTTGAACTTGACCATGGCGATATTGTCGTTATGGCAGGTCTTGGCGGTAATAATATGATAGACATCATGTCGCGTGTCATTGCCCGCGGGAACGCGGATAAGCTCAAGAGCATCATATGGTGCCTTCAGCCGCAGAAGTCTTCCGATAAGCTGCGTCTGTTCCTGAGCGAAAAGGGTTTTGACATAACCGATGAGAATATCTGCGAAGACCGGGGCAAGTATTATCTGATCATAAGGGCGCGGTTTGACGGCATAAAACGGGATCTTTCTTTGGAGCAAAGATACTACGGCCCTGTCATACTGGAACGGGTCAGGAGGAAGGAACCGCAGGTGTCGGAATATAAGAGGCGGCTGGACAAAAGGTTTGAACTGTCGGCGCAAAGTCATGAAGACATAAGAATGATGCTGGAACAAAGGAGTGATACCGATGACTAAGATCAGAGAGATAACCGATTACATGGATGAGCTTTTCCCGAAGGAGACTGCCGAACCGTGGGATAATCCGGGACTTATGACCGGATCGAGAAATAACCCTGTCGGAAGTGTTGTGCTGAGTCTTGATGCCACATCAAGAGCCATAACGATGTGCAAGACGGTGGGAGCGAACCTTCTTCTTGTTCACCATCCTCTTATCTTCGGAGGCATTGATACCGTGAGTATGGAAGATACGAACGGGTCGCTTCTGTCGGTTATGATCAGAAATGACATTACCTGTTATGCGGCTCACACAAATCTTGATAAAGCTTCCGAATACAGTAATTTTGTACTGGCAAAGAAGCTGGGGGCTGTTCCTGAAAGCATAAAAGAACTCGATGGTTGTGATTACGGCGCTTACTTTGAATTGCCTCAGGAAGTTACTCTCGGCGATTACATGAAGACTGTGCGGGAGAAACTCAACGGCAGCGGGGTCATAAGCGTAAACAGTAAGGATAACACGCTCCGGAAGGTATTCGTTCAGGGAGGATCTTTTGAAGAGGATGATATACCTGCTGTTGTGGCAAGCGGTGCCGATGTCGTCGTGTCGGGTGAGATCAAGCACCACGTTACGCTCCTTCTGGCGCATAAGGGCATCCTGAGCATAATTGCAGGGCATAATGCGACAGAACGCGTATTTATGGAGAACCTGAAGAAGATCCTGGAGGCGAGGTTCCCGAATGTCAGCTTCTTCTATGATCCCGGTTACGAAGCAATCTGAAGCAACGGGTTTCCTTATGCTATAATTATCTTGTTTCTGACCGGTCGGGGCGATCGCGGGCGCCAGATGCCAACGCAGGCGCGTGAGGAAAGTCCGGGCTTCACAGGACAAGGGTGCCGGGTAACGCCCGGTGAAGGCGACTTTAAGGAAAGTGCAACAGAAAAGAAAACCGCCGATCCTTCTTTGCGGAGAGGGAGGCAAGGATGAAAAGGCGAGGTAAGAGCTCACCGGCTTCATGGAGACATGGAGGCCTTGTAAACCCCACCCGAAGCAACGTCGCGGGAGACAACCGTGGTCCGCGGGTCTCAGGAGACGGCTTGAGCCTTAGGGCAACTTAAGGCCACAGATAGATGATCGCCATATACAGAACCCGGCTTATCGGCCGTGTCGGAAACATTAGCAAGTTATTAATTGATGAGGAGATAATAATATGAGCGCGCAGTCGTATTTGAGCAGAGGTGTGTCACCTACAAAGGACGAGGTAAAGGCAGCCGTAAAGAATCAGGACAAGGGCGTGTTTCCCGGAGCTTTTGCCAAGCTTATCCCTGATATCGCAGGAGATCCCGAGTATTGCACGGCGATACATGCTGACGGAGCCGGCACAAAGTCTTCCGTAGCTTATCTGATGTTTAAGGAGACGGGTAATTACGACTGGTTCAAAGGTCTTGCCCAGGATTCGCTCGTTATGAATACCGACGACCTGGCGTGCGTGGGTGCTTACAAGAACCTGTCTCTGTCAAATACCATCGGACGCAATGCTCACCGCGTGGACGGCAAGGCTATCGCGAAGATAATCGAAGGCTACGATGAGATGATAAGCAAGCTTTCTGATCTCGGCATCAACATCACGATGTGCGGAGGCGAGACGGCTGACGTAGGAGATCTTGTTCAGACACTTATCGTTGACTCTACGATCGTTGCAAGGGCTAAGAGGGAAGAAATAGTCAATGCGGCCAATATTCAGCCCGGAGATATAATCGTAGGCCTCGCTTCTTTCGGTCAGGCTTCTTATGAGAATTCGTACAACTCAGGCATGTCCAGCAACGGCCTTACTGCTGCAAGACACCTGCTCCTTTCCAAGTACTACTATGACAACTTTAAGGAGTCCTTCTCCGACACTATCCCCGAGGATAAGGCTTACTGCGGCAAGTACAGACTTACTGATAAGCTCCCGGGTTCTGAGCAGACAGTCGGCGAGGCGATCCTTTCTCCCACAAGAACTTTCCTGCCTGTTATCGCACGCGCTCTTGATGAATACCGCGGTAATATCAACGGCATCATCCATTGTACGGGCGGCGGCCAGGCAAAGTGCCGTGACTTCGGCAGGAACGTAAGATATGTTAAGGATAATCTTTATGAGCTTCCGCCTCTGTTCAAAGCAATCTACGAGTCAGGAGATATCCCGATGAAGGAGATGTTCCAGGTGTTTAACTGCGGACACCGCATTGAGTTCTACTGCAATTCCGAAGAGGCTGCAGCAGGTATTATCGCCATCGCCGGCAGCTTCAATATCGATGCGAGGATCGTAGGTCTGGTAGAGGGACTTCCCGAGGGAAGCGAGAATGAAGTGATCATCCGTTACGGCGGAGAAGAATTCATATATAAATAATAATTTAAGTTGTATAATGTTACTTATGAATATACAAGGGAGAACGGACTATGGCTATTGTTGAAAAGTCTTTTAACCAGGGCGACATTATCTTCAAAGAAGGTGACGAAGGCAAGAGTTTTTACCAGTTATTAAAGGGTAAGGTCGCTGTTTATGCCGATTACGGAAAGGATGATCCGTTCAGACTCGCAGTCCTTGAGAAGGGCGAATTCTTCGGTGAGATGGCCATTATCGAAGAAAGTCCGAGAAGTGCCACCATCATTGCCATGTCACCCGTTAAGGTGCGCGAGATCCCCGATAATGAGCTTTACAGTTTCCTCAAGAAAGAACCGGAGCAGATCATCAATCTCATGAAGCACATTGCCGGAAGGATCACTTCCATGACAAATGATTACATGGATTCGAAGGCTCTGTTAAAGGAACTTAAGGAGGCCGAAGCTTCCAAGAAGAAGTCTCTGTTCTCCAAGATCAAGAAGCACATAGATACTTATCAGTCCAATAAGAACAAGATCGAAGCACCCGAACCCGAACCGCAGTATGAATCGCTGGAGGCTTTGAAATCCGATACTTCCGGCAATACCGAGACGTTCACGAGGGGCAAGATATTCTTTAAGTCGGGAGACGTCGGAAAGAGCCTGTATATATTGAAGAAAGGTACCGTCGCTTTTTACAGCGATTACCATAAGAAAGACGAGGTCAAAAAGGCAGAAATCAATGCTCTTGCCGTATTCGGTGAGATGAGCCTTATCGATGAGCAGAACCGTGTGTTTGACGCAGTGGCCGAATCTGATGAGACGACTGTCGAGGTCATCTACAGAGAAGACATTGAATCGATCATGGAACATTATCCTGAGAAGATCGATCTTATATTCAGGCATCTGTCGTTCACCTTAAGGAGCATTACTGTTGATTTCCTTAAGATCTGTAAGGAGATCACCGAGAATTACGGAAATTGATCAGTTCCGAACAGGTACAATATATATTTACCAACTCCGAGGATTCGATATGCATAATATCGGGTGTCGGTAAGCTGTTGTATTCCAATCCCGCCGCGGAGAAACTGTTCGGTATATCGGCAAGGGAAGATGTCAAGATATGGGAGGCGGTGCCTTATGTTGAAGGCAACGACGATCTTATCCAGCTTTTTATCGATTCCATCCTCAATAAAGTTGATTCTCACGAGGCGATCGTCGATTATTGGAATAATGACGGAGAAGTGCGGAATATCTATGTGAAGATGACGCACTTTCAGGCATCTGAACAGGTTGATTCCGTATATCTGGTCGTTATAACGGATCTGACGCAGCTGTTCAAAGTGAATTCCGCTCTCATAAGATATACATCTCCCGATATCGCAGACTATGTTCTTATGACCCGGGAGGGGGAGAAGAGCGGGGGCGTCGCGAAGAATGTGACCATCCTCATGAGTGACTTAAGAGGGTTTACTGCTCTCGGTGCCAAACTTAAGGCCGAAGAGCTGATCACGGTGCTTAACCATTACTTCGAAGCGATGGTCGCAATCATACAAAAGTACGGCGGAACCGTTATCGAATTCTTAGGAGACGGGATCTTTACGGTATTCGGCGCTCCGCGGGACCTTGAAGATCATGCCTCGCTTGCGGTTAAGTGCGCGGTCGAGATGCAGGCTGCGCTTGTCGAAGTAAACAAGTGGAATTCCAAGAACGGGTTCCCTCAATTGGAGATGGGCATCGGTATCAATACCGGCGATGTAGTTGTAGGCAATATCGGATCGGATAAGAAGATGAAGTACGGGTGCATGGGTTCACCGGTCAATATCACAGGGCGTATCGAAAGCCTTACCGTCGGAGGTCAGGTGTATATATCTGATAATACGAGACGTCTGATAAGCGAAGATCTTCTCATAGTTTCTGAAGGTAGTTTCCTTCCCAAAGGTTCGCCTGATGAACTCCGTTACTACGAGATAAGGGGGATAGGAGACATTATCTTCCACAACGATCTGGAGAACAGTATTGTATGGCTGGATTGTAACGAAGATAACGAATATCTCTTTTATCTGCTCGAAGAGAAGACCGTCGGAGTAAAGACGTATCACGGCAGGATGACGCGAAGGTCTGACAACGGCAGATTTGCACTGCTCGTATCAGGTTCGGAACTTCCCCTGAAGCAGAATATCATGCTCCGCCATGATCAGGAACGGATCTATGCTAAGGTTATCAAACAGGATCAGGACGGATATGTGATCTGTTTTACATCCATAGTCCAAACTGACGATTGACGCATAACTTTGAAATTGTTAAATTAATATTATTAATTCCAGTGTAAGGGGGACATTTCCTATGGATTCAATCAAGAAGTATGTGGCCGAATTCATCGGCACATTTGTATTGGTATTTGCTGCCTGCGGAACAGCTGCAAAAGTCGGTGATAAGGTGACCGGTGACGGCAGCGCAACGACCGCTTATCTGCTTACGGCTCTGGCCTTCGGCTTTGTTATCGTCGCGATGGCTTATTCTATCGGCAATATCTCCGGATGTCATATCAATCCGGCTGTATCGCTTGCCGTTCATATCTCGGGCAAGATGAGCGCCAAGGACTTCTGCGGATACATCATTTCCCAGTTCTTAGGCGGTATCGTCGGCGCGGCATGCCTCGGCGCTGTTATGGGTTTTGATCCCGCTGTAAACGGATTCGGAGCTAACGGACTGTACAACAACAGCATCGGCCAGTCCATCTTCATCGAGATCCTTCTTACATTCATATTCGTTCTTGCCATCTTAGGCGTTACGAGCAAGCCTGAATTCGGGAATGTTGCCGGTATTGTTATCGGTCTTGCCCTTGTTCTCGTTCACATCTTCGGTATTGCCTTTACGGGCACTTCCGTAAACCCCGCAAGATCCTTTGCATCTGCAATCTTCGCAGGCGGCGCAGCTCTTGCAAACTGCTGGGTATTCATCGTAGCTCCCCTTGTCGGCGGCGCTCTCGCTGCTCTCGTATGGAAGTTTCTTTCCGAGGAGAAGAAGTAATACTTAAAGATCAGAATTAATAATTGTTTTACACTCAAAACGCCTTTGCCTTACCGCACAGGCGTTTTTTATTGTATCATCAGATATATGTATCGAAAGGCAGGTATCTTTCATGGGAATGACAATGACACAGAAGATACTGGCAGATCATGCGGGACTTTCCGAAGTTGCCGCCGGAGATCTTATTGAAGCAGGGCTTGATAAAGTCCTCGGGAATGATGTTACGACACCCCCTGCTATCAAGGTGTTCGGGGAAATGGGCGCATCGCGGGTATTTGATAAGGACAGGGTCATATTGGTTCCGGACCACTTTACGCCTAATAAGGACATAAAGTCTGCCGAACTTACAAAATGCATGCGCTGTTTTGCACGCGGGCAGGATATCACCCATTATTATGAACTCGGTCAGAAGGGAATGGGGATAGAGCATGTCATCATTCCTGACAACGGTCTTGTGTTTCCGGGTGACGCAGTCATCGGCGCGGATTCACACACCTGTACGTACGGAGCACTCGGAGCTTTCGCGACGGGTGTAGGCTCCACAGACCTCGCCTGCGCTCTTGTCTCCGGCTCCACATGGTTTAAGGTGCCGGAAGCGGTCAGGGTCATACTTACGGGCAGACCCGGTCCTTATGTTACCGGCAAGGACATAATACTTCATCTTATAGGAATGATCGGTGTTGACGGCGCTCTTTATAAGTCTCTTGAGTTTACGGGTGACGGGGTGAAGCATCTGTCAATGGATCAGCGTCTTACGATCTCCAATATGGCGATCGAATGCGGCGCCAAGAACGGAATATTCCCTGTTGATGATATAACCGTAGAATACATTAAGAAGACTGACCCCGAACGCTTCACACGCGGTGATTATAAGGTTTACGAACCTGATGAAGATGCAGATTATTCAGCTGAGATCCGGATAGACCTTGACGGGGTTCCGCTGACTGTCGCTCTTCCTCATCTTCCTTCCAATACCAGGCCTGCATCCGATGTTAAGGATATGAAGATCGATCAGGTCGTTATCGGTTCCTGTACAAACGGAAGAGAAGAAGATATAAGGATCGCCGCTGAGCTTTTCGCAGGGAGGAAGGTCGCAGACGGAATACGCTGCATAATCATCCCCGGTTCGCAGCGTGTATACCGCAAGGCTTTGGATGAAGGGTGGCTTGAGGTGTTTGATGACGCGGGATGCGTTATATCGACTCCGACTTGCGGGCCTTGTCTCGGCGGCCATATGGGAATTCTGGCGGAAGGCGAGAGATGCGTGTCAACGACTAACCGCAATTTTGTCGGAAGAATGGGTCATGTCAGATCTGAAGTGATCCTTGCAGGAGTCCCTGTTGCCGTGGCATCTGCGGTCATGGGACGTGTAGCCGTGCCCGGCGAGCTTAAGGAGGCGTGATATGACAGTAAAGGGAAAAGCCTTTAAATACGGAAACGATGTCGATACAGATGTCATCATACCTGCAAGACATCTGACCTCCGCCGATCCTTCTCATCTGGCGGCGCACTGCATGGAGGATATAGATCCGTCGTTTGTTGATGATGTTAAGGAAGGCGACATAATGGTCGGCGGAAAGAATTTCGGCTGCGGGTCTTCACGTGAGCATGCGCCTATTGCCATTAAGGCTTCCGGCATAAGTCTCGTGATAGCCGACAGCTTCGCGAGGATCTTTTACCGCAATGCGATAAATGTCGGACTTCCGATCATGGAAAGTCCCGAAGCCGCTTCGGCGATCGGCAAAGGCGATGAGGTTGAAGCGGATTTTGACACCGGAATGATCAGGGATCTTACGACAGGACAAACATTTACCGCCAAGCCATTTCCCGTGTTCATAAAGAAGATAATCGATGCGGGCGGACTTGTAGAATACACGAAGCAGAAGTCGGAGGATCGATAATGAAGACTTATAAGATCGCAGTGATACCGGGAGACGGCATAGGCCCCGAGGTAACTTCTTCTGCTGTTGCCGTTCTGAAGACTGCGGGTTCGCTTGAGGACATCGCGTTCGAGTTTACCGAATGTGATGCGGGCGGCTGCGCGATAGACAGATACGGTGAGCCGCTGCCGGCTTCAACTCTTGATGTTTGCCGTAATTCGGATGCCGTTTTGCTCGGCGCCGTCGGCGGGCCTGAATGGGATAATGTCGACCCTTCGTTAAGGCCTGAGCGGGCTTTGCTGGGGCTTCGTGCGGGTCTGGGGCTTTATTCGAATCTCAGGCCTGCGCTGATGTTCAGGGAGCTGGCATCCGCATCCCCCTTAAAGAATGTCGAGTCAATGGATATCCTGATAGTGCGGGAGCTTACGGGCGGCATCTACTTCGGCAAGCACGGAGTATTCGAATCATCCGAATCCCTGCCGGACGGTACGGTCAAAGGCCTTACGGCTTATGATACTGAGGAATATTCAACTGCGGAGATCACACGCATACTCATGGAAGGATTCCGGTATGCACAGGCGAGACGTAAGAAACTTACTCTGGTGGATAAGGCGAATGTACTGGAGTCCTCGAGACTGTGGAGGAAGATCGCGAATGAGCTTGCTCCTTCATATCCTGATGTGGCACTTGATTTTCTGTATGTAGACAACTGCTCGATGCAGCTTATCAACCGTCCTTCAACATTTGACGTTATCGTGACGTCCAACATGTTCGGCGATATCCTGTCGGATGAGGCCGGAATGATAACGGGATCCATCGGGATGCTTCCTTCGGCTTCACTCGGCGCTCCCGGAACCCCCGGCATGTACGAGCCTGTTCACGGTTCGGCTCCTGATATCGCGGGTACGGGGAAGGCTAATCCTCTTGCTACGATCCTGTCGGCATCTATGCTTTTGAGATGGTCTTTGGGCGAGACCGCGGCTTCCGACCGCATAGAAAAAGCCGTCCGCAGTGCATTGGCAGACGGCTTCAGGACTTCAGATATAGGCGGGGATATCAGTACGGAAGAAATGACCCGCGCGGTTATCGAGCGTCTCTGATCAAAGCTCAGCCTTGTGGACTAAGCTTAACTCCTCGGCGATCTTGAAGAATGCCTGACGAGAACCCGTGATGGTCTTCTCAGATACGCAGAAAGCGAGACGGCAGTATCCTTCTCCTATGAAGTTCTTTCCCGGAACGAGGAGCAGGTTATACTTCGCGCATACATCAGCAAACTCATTGTCTGTAAGACCTGCGGGTGTCTTCATAAAGATGTAGAGCGCTCCGGAAGGCTTAACCGCTTCGAACCCTGCATCAACTATATTGCTGTAAAGAAGGTTTCTTCTGTGCTCGTAGTTCGCGACATCTACTTTGGCATTAAGAGCCTTCTCGACGACTCTCTGCCAGATCGCGGGAGCGTTAACGCTTCCGAGAATTCTGTTGCTGAGAACGATAGCTCCGGTAAGATCTTTGTAGTCCTCATTCCGAGGTGAGACGAGTGTGTAGCCGATACGTTCGCCCGGCAGGGAAAGTGACTTGCTCCATGAGAAGCAGATAACGACATTGTCTATGTACTTAAGGACAGAAGGTACGGTCAGTCCGTCGTAAACGAGATCGATATAAGGCTCGTCGGAGATCACCTGGATGACGTGATCCTGTGCTTTCAGAAGATCATTAAGCTTCATAAGCTGATCTTCGGAGTAGATGACTCCTGAAGGGTTGTTGGGCGAGTTGATGATTATCGCCTTAGTCTTAGCCGTAATGGCTGCTGCGATGGCATCAAAGTCGGGCATGAAGTCATCACCTGTCCTGACGATCACTACCTTGCCGTTATGGTTCTCGATATAGTTAATGTATTCCATGAAGAAAGGCGCAAGTACGATGACTTCGTCCTCGGGATCCAGCAGGGAGTGGAGTACATCGTTCATGGCTGATGCTGCGCCGACGGTCATGCAGACCGCGCCTGCGTCTATAGTAAGACCGGATTGTGCTGATCTTTGCGCTGCGATAGCAGCTCTTGTCGATTCATATCCCGAATTGCTCATATATCCGTGCATGCCGGGCGTCGGGTTGTCTGCCAGTTCTTTTAAAGTCTCTGAGACTTCCTTCGGAGGCTCGAGGTCCGGATTGCCTATGGAAAAATCGAAGACATTGTCGTCTCCGTAGAGTTTCTTAAGTCTGTTTCCTTCCTCGAACATCTTTCTGATGGCAGAACCGGTAGCGAGTTTTGCTTTTATCTTTGTTGAGATCATGATAATAATCCTCCACTGATTTTCGAAAAGGATTTTATCATAAATAGATAATCTGATATATTGGAATATATGAAAAATCATTCCGGATCAGCAGTTTATTCAAAATCCGCATCAAACAGGCTTGTTGATGCTTTGTTCGGGGAATTGACGCCCTCAAGGTTTGTTATCCTTGCCGTGTTTGCAGCGGTAACGATCCTTCTTGAGTTGGCGGCATATATCTTCGGAGGCGCGGCTTCAGTGATCGCTTCAAGGGTTTGGATGGCAGGCGTCGTCATATTTGCTGCGGCTTTTTTATTCACCGCTGTTTATCAGCTGATCTCGGATATTAAAGGAAAAAGATATTTGATCATGGCTGTATTCCTGCTGATCCTGGCTTTTTTTGTCATACAGATAGGGAATTACGGTCTGTCTGATCTGAGCTATGAAGCGACACAGGAGACCGTTGCCGGACTTGAGGCGTTCGATCAGACTGATTGGAATTATACGGGTAAGGGGTTCATTCAGTATCCTGTTAAGCAATATCTTATCAATGCTATCCCGTCTCTTGTTCTGGGCAGGAGCTTTTTTGCGCTTAATCTGGGTTTTGCTCTCCCGTTCCTAACCGGTCTGATCATGCTGTTTATCGAACTTCGAAGATTCCTCGCTGCGAAGGGGATCGATGAGAAATATGCGCTCTTACCCGTGTTTATGATATCGTTCAGTCCGTATATAGATGAGTTCTACTATATCTTTGAACAGACGATAACACCGGTGTCTTATGTCATGATTATCATCGCTCTGTTCCTGAGAGCCGTCAGGAAACCGTGCCTTGGGACGTTTGTTTTGCTTACATCCTGCGTCTCGATGCTGCCGTTCCTGTATACGCCGGCTCTTGCTTTTATGAGCTTGTTTATAGTTATCGCAGTTTTGCATGCGGTATTGGTCTTAACGGGAAGATCTGTTTGTTCCGGGATACCCGGTCATGATCTTTACTATGCCTTATCGATGATCATCACTGCTGTTTCTCCGGTACTGTTCTTTGTCTGTACCATCATAAGTAACAGGGAAGACCGTTACCTTATGACGTACAGCGAATTCGATCCCGATAAGCACAAAGAATATCTCGATGCTTTTATTCATTTCTTCACAGAGACCAATTCTCTGTTCTTCGGAATATTCGGCCTGTTTGTCCTTGTATACATGCTCGGATCGATATTCATGAGATTTAAGGTCTATGATCTTCTGGTAACACTGTGGTGTGTTGTTACGGCATATTTCTCGTTTATGCTTCCGGGCGTTGCCGAGTCTTTTAATTTCTATTACGGCAAAGAACTTCTGCCTCAGCGCAGCATGATCATAATCCCAGTATTGGCCGTATGCATGCTTCTTGCCGTAACCGATATCATTAAAAGACATAATATCTGTTTGAGAAATGACATACTTGTCATCTTATCTTTGGCTTTTCTGTTTATGGGGTTCGGATCGCTGTTTACTGTCCACAAGGCCAACACCTATAACAACGGTACCCGCAGTATGAATTACATCGTTAAACATCTTGATACTTTGACCGAATATCACGGGAATGAATATGATGATGAGTTCGTTATCGCTATCCATTCAGATAACGGTCTTTATGTCCATCCCTATGATTATCTCCGGTATTTTTATCCCAATGCCAAGGTCTATATATTCCCGACAAATGAATACGGCGCACTGTCCGTTTATGACGCCATATTCCCGAAGTACGTCATATCGGAATCCGAGATAACTCAGGAAAGCTACTATACGGATTTTAAACTGCGTGAGTATGCCGATACCCGTTCAGACCGTATATTCCCGTTATGGTTTATCTATTTTGAAGAGGATTACAGCTATGTCGACCAATACGATGATGAGTACATTGAAAAGTACAACCTTTGGCAATATCGTACGGCGGCCCAATAAAGATCGATAAAACACTTGACATAACACGCGATAATAATTATTATTATCGGGTTGAATAAAGCAGAACACCGGTTCTCACCTCAAGCCCGTGCGAAGAGGTCCATAATTTAAGACTTCAGGTCTTGATGTGGAACGGTATTTTGCTTGACCGTTCTTTTTTTATGATTGGAGGTGTTACACATCGCAAAGGCAAACGGAAATCAGATAGTGAATGACAACATCAAGTTCAGCAAGGTGAGACTCATCGATGCCGAAGGCAATATGGTGGGTGTCGTGCCGATAGAGGAAGCCCGTAAGAAGGCTGAAGACGCGGACTTAGACCTTGTTTGTATATCGGCTAATCCCGATAACCCGGTCTGCAGGATAATGGATTACGGAAAGTATCTGTTCGAGCAGAGCAAGAGGGAAAAGGAAGCCAAGAAGAAGCAGAAAGAGACCGAGCTCAAGGAAGTGGGCATGAAGCTTACGACAGATACGCATGATATCGAAGTAAAGCAGAAGATGGTCATAAGGTTTCTTAAGAACGGAGACAGAGTCAAGATCAAGATCAGATACCGTGGCCGTGAGATGGCATACCAGCAGCAGGGATACGCCGTTATGGAGAAATTCATGGAGGGTATCGAAGAATACGGTCAGATAGACAAACAGCCTAAGATCGAGGGACGTGACATGGTCATGTTCGTCGTACCGAAGAAGAATAAGTAACAAGAAGGAGGACATATTAAATGCCTAAGCAGAAGACACACAGTTCATCCAAGAAGAGATTCAAGGTCACAGGTACCGGTAAGGTCTTGAGAGCACAGGCTTTCCGCCGCCACATCCTTTCCAAGAGACCTACGAAGAGAATGCGCCACCTGCGCCACAACATTCTTGCTTCTGAGCAGAACAGAAAAGTCATCCGCAAGATGATCCCTTATATGTGATAGGAATGGAGGAATCTACATATGTCAAGAGTTAAAAGAGGAATTCGCACAAGAGCGCGTCATAAGAAGGTATTAAAGCAGGCTAAGGGTTATTTCGGCAAGAAGAGCAAGCTTTTCAAGGTTGCTAACCAGCAGGTCCTTAAGTCCGGCAATTACGCATACAGAGACAGAAGAAACAAGAAGAGGGATTTCAGAAAGCTCTGGATCACACGTATCAACGCTGCTTGCCGTTTGAACGGTATGTCTTACTCCAGATTCATGGACGGATTGAAGAAGGCCGGCATCGAGCTCGACCGTAAGGTCCTTTCCGATATCGCTATCACGGATCCTAAGGGTTTCACAGCTTTGACAGAGAAGGCCAAGGCTGCTCTCTGATCTCGGTAACAGATCGCAATCAAGAAGAACTGTCCGCGCGGGCAGTTCTTTTTTTGCCCTCGAAAAGAATGATATAATTCTCCTGTCGGGGTGCCTATGTTAAAGATCGATACAACCATTTCTTGGAAGATGAAGATAATAGGGGAGGATAAATATTATCCTGCCTGTGTTCCGGGATCTGTATACAGTGATCTTCTCAATGCCGGCAGATTAGATGACCCGTATTACCGTGATAATGAGATGAACGCTCTTAAACTCATGGACAACGACTTCGAGTATACAGGTTTATTCGATGTTGATCCCGGGGATCTGCAAGGCGCGGATGAAGCTGTCTTACGGTTTCACGGCCTTGATACCGTCGCTGATGTGTATCTTAATGATTCCGCGATACTTAAGGCTGATAACATGCACCGTACCTGGAATGTAAAGGCCGGTAAGCTGTTAAGACCCTGCGGCAACGAGATAAGGATAATATTTCATTCTCCGGTAAAGTATATCAGGAAGAAGTTTGAAGAAGATCCGGCGATACTCGGAACAGAAGATGCGATGCTCGGGTTTCCCCATATCCGCAAAGCTCATTTCATGTTCGGGTGGGACTGGGGCCCCAGGCTTCCCGATGCCGGAATATGGCGCGGCATCGAATTGCTCAAGCCGGATAAAGCTGTATTGGACAAAGTATATATACGTCAGCGGTTTGACGAGGGTCTTAACAGGGTGAGGCTTATTGTTGAGACGGCCGTTGACACGGCATGTGATGAGACATTCAGGACGATGATTACCGTTATCGGCCCGGACGGGAAGACGGCCGCATTTAAGACAGAGGGCGATATCGTGATCGATGACCCTAAGCTGTGGTGGCCGAACGGGTTCGGCGAACAGCCGTTGTATACCGTGATCACCGAATTGACCGATGAGTGCGGAAACGTGTGTGACTGCAGTACTAAGCGGATAGGACTGCGTACGATTGAATTGAGCACGGAAAAGGATGAGTTCGGTTCGGAATTTGCATTTAAGGTCAACGGGATCAGGATCTTCGCGATGGGAGCTGATTATATTCCCGAGGATAATCTGCTGACGAGGATGAGCCGTGAGCGGACTTTCGAACTTCTGAGGCAGTGCAGGGAGGCGAATTTCAATTGCATCAGAGTGTGGGGCGGAGGTATATACCCGTCGGATGATCTTTACGATGCATGTGATGAACTGGGCCTTATCGTGTGGCAGGACCTGATGTTTGCCTGTGCGAATTACAGGCTGACGGATGAGTTCAGGGAGAATATAACAGCGGAGATACGGGATAATGTGCGAAGACTTTGTCATCATCCGAGTCTCGGACTGTGGTGCGGTAATAATGAGATGGAGCTGTTCGCAGGTCAGGGCGAGTGGGGAGCGACTGAAGACATCAGGGAAGATTATGTAAGGATGTATGAGGAACTGTTTCCTGCTATTATGGCTGAAGAGGATCCCGACAGGCCTTTTTGGAAGGCATCTCCTTCATCCGGCGGCGGTTTTGATGAGCCCAATTCACCAGACCGCGGAGATGTTCATTACTGGGATGTGTGGCACGGCAATAAGCCGTTTACGGAGTACAGGAAGTTCTTGTTCAGATTCCTGTCAGAGTTCGGTTTCCAGTCTTTTCCGTCCCTTAGGACAGTTGAATCATTCACGCTTCCTGAGGACCGCAATGTGTTCTCGTATGTCATGGAGAAGCATCAGCGGAACGCCGCTGCAAACGGCAAGATCATGAACTATATGGAGCAGATGTTCCTGTATCCGAGCGGCCTCGATACGCTTATATATGCTTCCCAGCTTCTTCAGGCCGGAGCGATAAAGTACGGCGTTGAGCATTTGAGAAGGAACCGCGGCAGATGCATGGGAGCAGTGTACTGGCAGCTCAACGATTGCTGGCCCGTGGCCTCGTGGTCTTCGATCGATTATTACGGAAGGTGGAAGGCGCTTCATTATTATGCGAGGAGATTCTTTGCTCCCGTAATGATATCGTGCGAGGAGGAAGGGCTGCTTACACAGTCATTGAACGTCAATGCCGAGCCGTTTGAAGTACGTAAAGCGATCCGCCTCAATGTCACCAATGAGACGCTGTCCGAACGCCGCGGCGTTGTCAGATGGCAGCTTCGGGACGCTGATTCCAAAGTGCTGCGGGAAGGATCACAGGATATTGAGATACCGCCTGTTTCCTCTGTCTGGCAGGATACAGTTGAACTGCCTGAAGCTGAGCTTTATGAGGATTATGTAAGTTTCCAATACATCGAGGACGGGCAGATCGTGTCTGAAGGAACCGTACTGTTCTGTCCGCCCAAGCACTTCAGATTCAAGGATCCCGGGCTGCGTGTTGAGGCTGAAGGCGATGAGATCGTCGTAAGCGCCGGGGGTTATGCGGGAAGCGTCGAGATCAGGAATGATAATGACGACCTGGTGTTGACAGACAACTTCTTCGATATGAACGGAGGCACGAAGCGTGTAAGGATATTAAGAGGAAAAGCGGAAGGTCTTTCAGTAAGGAGTATATATGATATCAGATAAATACATTTTCGATACGGAAGAGAACAGGAAGTTCCTCGATGATAATGCCAAGGCGCTTCTTAACTTCGGAAGAAGGTTTCCGTCACCGGGCGGCGGCAGTTATTACCTGGGAGATGACGGGACACCGTGGACGGAACGCCCGCGCGAGACATGGATAACCTGCCGCATGGCGCATGTTTACAGTATCGGCGCGATGAGGGGTGAAGATGGAAGCCGTGAACTTGCATGCGCTGCAGTCAAAGGCCTTCTCGGTGAGCTTCACGATGACAGAAACGGCGGATGGTACGCGGGACTGACATCGGATAATGAGATCCTTCCTGATAAACAATGCTATGCTCATGCTTTTGTTATCCTGGCGGGTTCTTCCGCCTGGCTTGCGGGTATCGACGGTGGGGAAAAACTCTTCAAGGAGGCGCTGAAGATCTACGATAAGTACTTCTGGAATGAGGAGGAAGGTCTTTCCTGTGATACCTGGAACACTGAATTTACCGTGCTCGACAGTTACCGCGGGCTTAATGCGAACATGCATACGGTCGAAGCTTTTCTCGCGGCGGCCGACTGCCTTGATGCCAAAGAGGGAAAGGGCGCGGGAGATGTTTACCGTGTCCGCGCGGGCAGGATCATAAACAGAGTCATAGGATGGGCACGTGATAATGAATGGAGGATCCCGGAGCATTTTACTTCAGATTGGATCCCCGATCTTAATAAGAACATCGAAAAGCCTGACGACCCGTTCAAACCGTACGGCGCCACTCCGGGGCACGGGATCGAATGGGCGAGGCTGATATCTCAATGGTGTCTGTCATGTGATGCTGACAGGTCCTATATCGAAGCGGCCTGTAATCTTTACGGCCGTGCTGTATCGGATGCATGGTGCGCCGACGGCGCGGAGGGGATAGTATATACGACAGACTGGACGGGAAAGCCTGTGGTACGCGACCGCATGCACTGGACTTTAGCGGAAGCGGTCAATACGTCATCGGTCTTGTACAGGATAACAGGGGATAAGCGTTATTCGGATGACTATTCGTCGTTCATGCGTTATCTGGATGAGAAAGTGATAGATCATTCCTGCGGATCCTGGTTCCATCAGCTCGATGAGAACAATAACCTCAAGGATACCGTGTGGCCGGGAAAATCCGATCTGTATCACGCCTTTCAGGCAATGCTGATACCGTACAGTGACTGCAGTATCTCGATAGCTGCCGCTTCTGTCAGGAGCTCATACGGGAATTGACACAATGGATTTTAAGATATAGAATCGTACAACAATTGCATAACGATCCGGGGAGCCAAGAACGGCTGAGAGGAGACGTAAGATCTCGACCCGTAACCTGATTTGGATAATGCCAACGTAGGGAGAAGAATTAAGTCTTTTGCTACAGACATATCTTTCAGGTATGTCTGTTTTTATGCGAGAAAGAGGAGATGATCATATGTTAGGAAAGTATCTTGAGAATGTCAGAACAAATTGCCCTCTCGTACACAACATTACGAACTATGTTACTGTAAACGATGTCGCAAATATCCTGCTCGCGTGCGGGGCAAGCCCGATCATGTCTGACGAACCGGAAGATGTCGAGGATATAACAAGTATCTGCGGCGGTCTTAATATCAACATCGGAACTTTGAATCAAAGCAGCATCAAAGGAATGTTCCTTGCCGGCAAAAGGGCTAATGAACTGGGTCACAAGGTCTTGCTGGATCCTGTCGGCGCAGGCGCTTCAAGGCTTCGTACAAAGACAGCGACGTCCCTTATGGATGAGATAAAGTTCAATGTCATAAGAGGAAATATCTCAGAGATAAAGACACTGGCATCGGGAAGCGGGACGACAAAGGGTGTCGATGCGGATGTTGCAGATGCCGTTACCGAAGACAACCTTGAGGAAGCCGTAAGCTTTGCTAAAGCGTTTGCCAAGGCATCAGGCGCTGCAGTTGCGATAACAGGCGCGACAGATCTTGTAAGTGACGGTGACAGATGCTTCGTTATCCGTAACGGCCGCCCCGAGATGGGTAAGATCACCGGTACCGGCTGTCAGCTCTCGGGAATGATGACAGCATTTATTGCCGCCAATCCTGATAATGAATTGGAAGCGGCTGCGGCTGCTGTCTGCGCCATGGGACTTGCAGGTGAGATCGGCTGGAAGAATATGGCCCCTTCGGACGGGAATTCCACTTACCGTAACCGCATCATAGATGCTGTTTACCATATGGATAAAGATACTTTGGATCAGGGGGCGCGCTATGAGATCAGATAAGGATAATCTGCTCCTTTACGCTGTTACCGACCGCCGCCTGCTCAACGGCAGGACTCTTCGTGAAGCCGTAAAGCAAAGCCTTGACGGCGGCGTTACTTTCGTCCAGCTGCGCGAGAAGGATCTTGACTATCAGTCTTTCCTGTCGGAAGCGAAGGATATCAAGGAACTTTGCCGTGAATACAATGTTCCGTTTGTGATCAACGACAATGTGGACATCGCCGCCGAAGTTGATGCCGACGGAGTTCATGTCGGACAAAGTGATATGGAAGCGGGGAAGGTCCGTGAGCGGTTGGGACCGGATAAGATCATAGGGGTATCTGCTCAGACTGTCGAGCAGGCCGTAACTGCCGAGAAACACGGGGCTGATTACCTCGGAGTCGGAGCAGTGTTCCCGACGGGGTCTAAAGATGATGCGGAAGACGTATCTTATGAGACTTTAAAGGCTATATGCGAAGCTGTATCGATCCCGGTTATCGCGATCGGAGGCATTACAGCGGATAATGTTCATAAGCTCAAAGGAAGCGGTATCTGCGGGGTTGCTGTAATAAGTGCCATCTATGCGCAGGAAGATATTAAAGAAGCAGCGTCTTTATTGAAGGCCGAGACGGAAAAGACGGTGAGATGACAGTGGATTTCACGGGAGCGGTCTTTGATGTTGACGGAGTCCTTCTTGACTCTCTGCCGGTATGGCAGGATCTGGGTTCGAGGTATCTTCGGAGCTTAGGAGTGACGCCTGAAGAAGGACTTGATGATGTGCTTTTCGCCATGAGCATGGAGCAGGGGGCGGAATACCTTCGCAAGCATTATGCGCTGCGATCTGCGCTTGAAGAGGTGTCTTCGGGGCTTTCGAAGATGCTCGAGACTTTCTACTATGATGAAGTGCAGGCTAAGGAAGGCGCGGATGTGCTGCTTAAGGGCTTTAAAAAGCAGAATATTCCGGTAACGCTTGCCACTTCAAGTCCGCGTGATCATGTAACGAAGGCACTCGAACGCACCGGGCTTCTTAAGTATGTCGATAAGATCTTTACGACAGAGGAGCTTCGGTCAAGCAAGCATTCGCCGGATATCTATTATGATGCGGCAGGATTCATGAATACTGATCCCGGTAAGACTTTGGTGTTTGAAGATTCATTGTATGCTCTTAGGACTGCGGCTGAGGCGGGTTTCTTTACGATAGGCGTTTACGATCCGGCGGGTGAACCGGATCAGGAAGGGCTTAAGAATGCCTGTTCGCTTTATGTGAGAGATCTTAATGAGGCCGCAGAGAAGTTGATTTAAAAAAAGATGAGGCGGAAGGAGAACAATATGAAGACAGCATTAACGATCGCGGGAAGCGATTCGTGCGGAGGGGCCGGCATACAGGCTGATCTCAAGACCATGCTCGCCAACGGGGTCTACGGTATGAGCGCTGTAACGGCATTGACGGCACAGAATACGACCGGTGTGACATCGATCATGGAAGTAACACCTGAATTCCTGGCAGATGAACTGGATGCGGTATTTACCGATATATTTCCGGATGCGGTCAAGATAGGAATGGTATCGGGCGTGTCTTTGATCCGTGTTATCGCAGAGAAACTCAAAGAGTATAAAGCCCGTAATATCGTAGTCGATCCCGTGATGGTCGCTACGAGCGGGGCCAAGCTCATCAGTGACGATGCCGTTGACGCTCTTGTAAATGAGCTTTTGCCATTGGCAACCGTGATAACCCCCAATATCCCCGAGGCTGAAGTCCTGTCGGGTATGAGCATTCAAAGTCCGGATGACATGATAAAGGCTGCGCAGAAGATCAGCAGCGTGAGCGGCGTCGCCGTTCTTCTTAAAGGAGGACACAACATGAACGATGCCAATGATCTTCTGGTAAGCGCGGACGGCAGCCGCTGGTTTAACGGCGATCATATCGATAATCCGAATACGCACGGCACCGGCTGCACGCTGTCCTCTGCGATCGCTTCGGGTCTTGCCAAGGGTTATCCTCTTGCGCAAGCCGTATCTTCAGCGAAAAGCTATATCTCGGGTGCTTTGGCATCTATGTTGAATCTTGGGAAAGGCTGTGGTCCGTTAGACCACGGATGGGTGATATCAAATGAGTGAAACAAGACAGAAGTTTGACGGGTATGCGCAAAAGTATGATGAATGGTTCATGACAAATGAGCATCTGTTTACGAGTGAACTCAGACTGTTCCTGAAAGCTTTGGGCGACATTAAGGGTAAGAAACTGCTTTCTGTAGGGTGTGGGAGCGGGCTTTTCGAAAGTTATATTGATTGCTCGGGTGTTGACGGTATCGAGCCTTCCCGCGATATGGGCGCGATCGCAGAGAAACGCGGTGTGAAGATAATAAAGTACGGTGTTATCGAGGATGTTGAGCTTCCGGATAATGAGTATGACATCATTTATTTTAACGGCAGTTCGAGCTATATCGAGGATCTTTCTTCAGTGTATGAGAAATGCCTTAAGGCGTTGAAGAAAGGCGGAAAACTGATCCTGCTCGATGTTCCCAAGGAAAGCGCATTCGGATTCATGTATCTTCTCGGCAAAGCTCTCGGTACATACGATCACGAATATCTTGACGGCGCAATGCCCGGACTTCCTTATCCTCTGCCGCTGGCAAGCTCCGGCATCTGGCACAGTACGGAAGAGAAGATCAATGTGCTGAAGAATCTAGGAGTCAGTGAATTCAATTTCTATCAGACTCTCATAAAGAATCCGATGTATACTAACGAAGAGCCGGAAGATGTATCCGAAGGCTATAAGAGCGGCGGCTATGTTGCGATAGTCGCAGCGGTAAACTGACTTTGATATGAAGCTTACGGATGAGTTGTTTGAATGCGTTAGGGACAGCTGGGAAGCGGCGCTTTGCAAGCCGTTTGTGAGGCAGATGGCTGACGGATCGCTTGATCCTGCAAGATACCGCAATTATATGATCATGGATTATCAGTACCTTCAAGGATATATCCGTTTGTTGGAGAAGACTTTGAAGCTTACGGAGGATACTGAAGTTTCCTCATTCCTGAGGTCTGCCGTTAACTCCTCTTATGATGAACTTAACAGAGTGCATATACCTTGTCTTCTTAATCTCGGTGTTACCGGTGAGGAATTATCAGAAGCGAAGCTGTTTCCTGTAAGCGCCGAATATATTCACTATATGGAAGAGCAGCTCGATACCGGCGGAGCTGTTTACGGACTGACTGCGCTGCTTCAGTGTTCCTGGGCTTATGCATATATAGGCGAGCGGATGAACGGGAAAGTCGATAACGATTCGCCGTACCGTGACTGGTTTGACTCTTATGCTTGCGAAGAATACATTTATGAGAATTCAAAGTGGATAGATATAGCGGATAAGCTGTCTTCCGGGATTAATGAACGGGAGAGGGAAGCATTATGCGATATATTCGTAAGATGCGCAGAGTATGAGAACAGATTATGGGACGAGGTCTATGAGATCTGACAGTCTTTAGGTGATCTTACTACAAGGATCATGCCGTCAGTTACCTTGATAAAGGAACGTTTGCCGCAGAATTCATTGCTGACGCCGAGGGCATAGCTGTTATAAAGCGCGCCTTCGTATTCGTAGAAAAGGCCTTTGACAGATACGGTTGAATGATCGGTCAATGATAACAGTGAAATATAGCCTTGCTGATCTTCGCTGAATGATCTTTCTTCCGAACTTAAGCAAAACATCTCGGTGTCATTATCTTTCATTGTTATATTAACGCCGTTATCTTTGTAATTGTGCATAAGCTGTATGTTTGCAAGCATATGGTCAATCCTGCTGCCGCCGGTTCCGCCCAAGATGATGATATTCCTGTATCCTTTGTCAGCAGCCGTCTTTACACAGAGCGCCATATCTGTGTCGTCTTTGACGGAGGGGAACCGTTTTATTATTGTGTCAGGAAATCTCGCTTCAGCGGTTTGCTTAAGACTTTCATCAGTCGAATCCATGTCGCCCGTCCAGATATCAGGTCTTATATCTGCCTTTAATAAATGCCCGATCCCGCCGTCGGCAGCTATGATCAGGTTACAGGCTTTGGAAGCTCTAATGATGTCATCTTCGCTTACCGGAGCGGATCCTATTATAAGTGCAGTGTTTTCCTTGAACTCCATGATGAGATTATAACATTAGTATGCTATAATCTGAATGTTAGTTAAGTCTAACTTTTCGATACGGAGCAAGCCGTACTCCGGTTTAAAATGAGAGGCGTAAAGATCGATATGTGGCTGATGATAATAATACCGTTCATAGGAACAACGCTCGGCGCGGCAACGGTCTTTTTCTTCAGAAATGCGATAGGAGAGAAGACGCAGCGTGCGTTGACGGGCTTTGCTTCCGGTGTCATGGTTGCAGCATCGTTCTTCAGTCTTTTGCTTCCCGCTCTTGAACAGACTGAGAATATGGGCAGACTCGGCTTTATACCGTCATCAATCGGATTCGGCATAGGAATGCTCTTCCTGCTTGTTCTTGATGTGATCACGCCTCATATGCATCTTAACAGCTCTGAAGAGGGACCTAAGAGCGGACTTAAGAGAACGACAAAACTGATACTGGCTGTGACACTTCACAATCTGCCGGAAGGAATGGCAGTCGGTATCGTCTGTGCGGGCTGGCTGTACGGTAATGAGGCGATAACCTTTGCCGGCGCGCTGGCTTTGTCGCTGGGAATTGCCATACAAAATTTTCCCGAAGGAGCGATCGTATCCATGCCGCTGCTGGGTGAAGGTGTTCCAAAGTGGAAGACTTTCCTCTACGGCATGTTAAGCGGGATCGTTGAGCCTATAGGTGCGCTGCTCGTTATTCTCGCTTCAGGCCTGCTCATACCTTTAATGCCTTATCTTCTGAGCTTTGCGGCAGGGGCGATGATATATGTTGTCGTTGAGGAATTGATCCCAGAGATGAGTGAGGGCGGTCATTCTAATATAGGAACAGTCTCATTTGCTTTTGGATTTGTCCTTATGATGGCGTTGGATGTCGGGCTCGGGTAGAATAAAGAGAAAAGGGGGAAGTGCTTATGAGTAAAAACGAACGTAACGCGATTCTCGGTGTGATCGGCGGTGTTCTGTTTATGACAGGAGACTGCCTTCTGTATGTTTTCCCCGGAAGAGATCCCGCAGCCGATATAGATCCGGTCTTTGCTTCAATGCCTGTATGGCGGTTCATGTTGTCCGCGCTTCTCGGATTGATCGGTATGGCATTCATGCTCTTCGGATTCCAGAGTCTTTATTCGATGACAAAGAATGTGTGCGGCAGGGTGATGCAGTGCTTAATGATCATCGGAGGCTTCGGAGTGGCCGGAACCGCGCTTGCTCATTTTAATCTCGGAAGTCTTATGCCGTTTATCTATAAGGCTGTCCTCCTTTCCGGAGGAGATGAAGTCCTGGCGGAGAATGCGTGTGCCATAGTCGCTGATTGGGCAATGCCGCTCGACCTGTTGATCATTATCGCCTTATATATGCAGTTTGTCGTTTTGGCTTATATGGTCTTAAGCGGGAAGAGCGGACTTGGCAGATGGTTCATACTGATAAGCCCGATCGGCGCCGTTGCCTTGGGCGTGATATGGAGCCTGGTGTTCAAAGGAACGGCCATCGGCGGCGCATGGGGTTCGTGTGAGAGCCTCGGCGAAGGGCTTATGTATCTCACTGCATTTTACTACTGGAGACGCATCAGTCATCCGAATTGAAGAACTCTATCGCCTTATCTATGTTGATATCAGAATACTCGATCTCACCCGAGAACATGCGGGCTGCTTCATGGATCTCGATACCAGCGGTTATAAGATCTGCGAGAAGATAAGTTGATTCGGCAGCAAAGCCCGTTTGACCCGGATATCTGTACAGAAGGTAAGAAGTGAAATTCGTAAATTCGTTTTCGTGGCCGCTGATGGCTTTTTCTTCGTCGGATAAGGAGATATCAAGTTCAGTGATACGGTCTGTGATCTTTGTCCATTCGGGATCCATGACCTCAAGTGTCTTAAGAAACCGGGCGCGCTCGCGGGATGTCAGGATATTGCTCTTAAGCTCTCTTAACGGGGCAGGAGAGGACGTAACTTCATGATCCAGTATTATCCGGCAAGCTTCTTCGCATACCAGTCCCAGTCCTGCTTCGATATGATCTTCATATTCGTTATAGAATCGGGGGTGTTCCTTACAGATATCGCATATAAAGTCTTCGCCGTGATCCGTTATCATCTGACACAGTCCGTCTTTTCTCAGAAAAGGACAGCGTTCGTCCTTATCGAGGATAATGGAACCGTCCCTGATGTGTTCCGCTATGTCAGGAAATCCGAGAAATCTCTGAAGTGATACTTCGTCTATATCTATCTCCCATCCGGCACAGCATGTATGCTTACAGAAAGAAGCCGTGCACTTAAAGTCTTTATAGTAATCAGGACAGTAAATAGGCTTCATCGGGTATCCCTATATCCTTAACCGTTATGCTGCCGGAGTACTCAGGGCCGTCTTTGGTCACGAGACCGGTCTTATTGCGGCCGAATGTGATCGTAGTATCCGCGTGTATTCCGGCTCCCATGAGCTCGCCCGTGTCAGAGTTGATCCCTGAAGGCACATCTACTGCCACGACATGGCGAAAAGCTTTCGCATCGACCTTTCTTAACAACATGGCTTTGTCTTCCTTAAGTTGAGTCATAAGACCGATCCCGAATACCGCGTCGATTAGGATGTCCGAAGCGGGCAGGGCATCTGCATCTCCTGTCAGCTTAAATGAAAGACCGCTCTTTCTTAATTCCGATAACTGATATAAGAACTCCCACGTCGCGTGTTCGATGTTTCCTGTTATAAAGACATTGACTTCGCCTTTGAACAGATTGCTCTGTTGAAGGATCCTTGCTATGCAGATTCCGTCTGCACCGTTGTTTCCGGTTCCCGAGAGTACGGTTACGGAAGACGAGGGATAGTTATCGGTGATGTGATCTGCAACTGCGCGTGATGCCGTTTCCATCAGAGTGAGGGAGGGGATCCCCAGAATGTCTATGGCGTAGCGGTCGGCTCTTTTGGCGCATGTGCCGGTTATTACGTTGTTATCGTCTGTCTTTGCCATAAGAGAATTCTAATTATACGCAGGGTTAAGGTCAAGGATGCGGCAGTTACGTTAACGGTAAAGACAGAAGGAATTTGTGTTATTATGTATCTATCGATTTTACGGAGGTCTGCAATATGAAACTTGTAGCATATTTTACGGCATCGGGGGTTACGGCCCAAAAGGCCGAGGAGATAGCAAAACGGGAGAATGCCGATCTTTTTGTCATCAGACCGGCTGTTCCGTATACCGGCGCTGATCTTGACTGGCAGGACCGCGACAGCAGATCCAATGCCGAGATGGCGGATAAGAAGTGCCGTGTCCCTATGGCAAAGATGTGCGAGGATATTGATAAGTATGACGAGATATATCTCGGATTCCCTCTGTGGTGGGGAACAGCGCCCCGTATAATCAATACATTCCTTGAGAGTGCCGACTTCACGGGCAAGAAGATCCATCCGTTTTGTACATCAGGCGGAAGCGATTACGGCAAGACTAATGATGATCTTATACCGAGCGCTCCGGGTGCTATCTTTGAAGAGGGGATAAGGATCAGATAATCTTTGGATAATAAGATCTATTCCGGCTGGGATTCACTTCCCAGGGGTTACGCTTCTGATAAATTGACGGAAGGATGCCTCGTCCTTGAGGGCGGAGCTTTTCGCGCACTGTATTCTTCCGGCGTTGCTGATGTGATGATGGAAAACGGCATCAATATGAGCTGCGTGTGCGGTGTGTCTGCCGGCGCCATGAACGGGGTCAATTATGCCGCAGGACAGATCGGAAGATCGGCCAGGGTTAATCTGCGCTACAGACATGACGGTAATTATGTCGGCGCCAAACCCATAGTCAGGGAACACGGCATTATCGGATTTGACTACGTCTTCGGAGATCTTCAAGATGTCGAGCCCTTTGATTATTCTGCGCTCGATAAAAGACGCTTCGTCGTAGTTACTACCGACGTCGATACTGCAAAGCCGCATTACTGGGAGAAGTCTAACTGTTCCGATATCTTTCAGGCGATCAAAGCTTCCGCATCGATGCCTTATGTGTCGGCTCCGGTAGAGGTGGAGGGGACATTTAATCTTGACGGCGGATGCAGTGTGAATATCCCTTATAACTGGGCGATAAGACAGGGATATAAGAAGATAATAGTAGTGAGGACCCGTGCAGATGATTACCGGGAGCCTCCGTGTTCGGACGGCGCCAGAATCATGATATCAAGGATATACCGTAATAATCCTGAACTTGCATGGAAGCTTATCCATACTGATGAAAGATATAATCTTGAGATGGACGAACTGCACTATCTCACCGACCATCACCGGGTGTTTACGTTTATACCGTCAAGATCTTTGGATGATATCGGCCGTCTTGAACCCGATATGGAAAAACTGGGGGATTTATATTATCTTGGTAGGAAGGATGCACTGGCGCGTCTCGATGAATTAAAAACATATCTGGAGTATCTATGACTATTGTTGATTATATAATCTCTGTAATCTACGGCATTGTCGAGGGCATTACCGAGTGGCTGCCTATAAGCTCCACAGGTCATATGATCCTGCTTGAGTCTTTTCTTAAGCTCAACGTTTCAGAAGAATTCTTTGATCTTTACCTCGTGGTCATTCAATTAGGCGCGATCATGGCAGTCGTTGTTCTGTACTGGAAAGAACTGTGGCCGTTCGGAAAGAAGGACAATCCGCATCCGTGGAAGACTGAAGGGATCGGAAGTTTAGTAAAGGCTGATAAGTTCGTCATGTGGTTCAAGATCCTTGTGGCATGTCTTCCTGCAGCTGCAGTAGGTATCCTCTTTGATGATTATCTTGATGAACTGTTTTATAACTACGTCTGCGTGTCGATAATGCTCATCATCTTCGGTGTCGCGTTCATCGTTGTGGAGCGTTGGGTCAAGGATAAAGAGCCAGCCGTTACCTCCGTCGATGATATCACTTATCCGCAGGCATTCCTTATAGGCGCATTTCAGCTCATAGCGGCAGTCTTTCCGGGAACATCACGTTCCGGTTCCACAATCGTAGGTTCTCTTGCCATCGGTATATCGCGTGAGGCGGCTGCCAAGTTTACATTCTTCCTTGCGATACCCGTGATGTTCGGCGCGAGCATTCTAAAGATCCTGAAGTACGACGGCGAAGTTAACGGCGGTGAGATCGCAATGCTCATCGTTGGAATGATCGTAGCTTTTGTCGTGTCGTGGTTTGTTATAAAGAAGCTTATGTCCTATATCCGTAAGCACGACTTCACTGTATTCGGCTGGTACCGCATCGTCATCGGTGTACTGTTCCTGATCCTCGGTATCGCGAGCCTCGTACAGATGAGCTGATCCTTATTTACCTGAAATCTATCCCGAACATCTCAGCCGCGCTCGTCCATCGGAGTGTATTCAACTCTTTTCTGAACGGCTTTATATGCAGGACGGATGATCTTTCCTGCGTTGTTGAGCTCCTCTATGCGGTGAGCCGACCAACCTGAGATACGGGCAATGGCGAACAGGGGAGTGTAGAACTCGAGCGGCAGGTTGAGCATCGAATAGACAAAACCGGAATAGAAATCGATATTTGCCGAGACGCCCTTATAGATGTGACGCTGTTCGGTGATGAGACGCGCCGCGATGCGCTCGATGTCAGAATAAAGTTTGAATTCCTTTGTCTTATGCTTCTCGACGGAGAGCTTCTCAACGAATGATTTGAATATCTGGGCGCGGGGATCCGAGATCGAGTATACTGCGTGTCCCATTCCGTAGACGACGCCGGCATTATCGAATGCCTCTTTATGCAGTATCTTATTGATATAAGCGGTAAGTTCTTCCTCGTTGTTCCAATCCTTGACATTCTTCTTGATGTCGGCGAACATCTGCATGACTTTGATGTTTGCGCCTCCGTGCTTGGGTCCCTTCAGTGAAGACAGGGATGCCGCGGTCGATGCATAAGTGTCTGTTCCGGAAGATGTAACGACATGTGTCGTGAATGTAGAGTTGTTACCTCCTCCGTGTTCTGCATGGAGTATAAGTGCAAGATCCAGGATCTGTGCCTCGAGAGGAGAGAACTTGTTATCCGGACGGAGCATATGAAGGATGTTCTCCGCAGTCGTCATATGCGGATCGGGCCTGTGGATGAAAAGGCTCTTGCTGTCGTTGTAATAGCTCTTTGCGGCATATGAATAGACCGCGAGCATCGGAAACATTGCAATGAGTTCGAGGGATTGCCGTAAGACATTCGGGATCGAAGTGTCATTGGCATTGTTGTCATAAGAATACAGGGTAAGTACCGCGCGCTGTATATTGTTCATGATGTCGTCTGAAGGAGCCTTCATTATTACATCGCGTACGAAGTTCTTCGGAAGGGAAGCGCGGTAATCCGCAAGAATCTTCATGAAATCGGCAAGTTCTGACTCTGACGGCAGTTTTCCGAAGAGAAGAAGATAAGTTACCTCTTCAAACCCGTTGTGCCTTTGTGCTGATGTTACTCCGTCGCATATCTTATGAACATCGATACCACGGTAATACAGTTCACCGTCACAGGAGACTTCCTGACCGTCAACGATCTTCTTTGAAACTATCTCGGATATTTGCGTAAGTCCTGTCAGGACGCCTTTGCCGTTCAAGTCGCGCAGGCCGCGGTTGACATTATATTTTGTGTAGAGCTCTGAATCTATCTTAATCTCCTCGCACATAACAGCGAGATCCTTTATCTCGGGGGTAAGTCTTGAAAACTTGTTCATGCTTCCGGTCCTCCAATTTCTTTTATTCCTGAATTTATAATTTACAATAAAAATTTGATTTTATCAATTTGAGAGATGCTTCAGATTGAATGAAAGTTGAGGCATTCATAATTCTTTGATAGAATCGACAATGATTTTAAATCTAGGAGTTATTCATATGTCGACATCTATCTGTATTTTGGTCACCATTATCATATATCTGGTAATGATGATCGTTATCGGTGCTGTCTTCAGCAAGAAGAACAAGAGTACCGATGACTTTTTCCTTGGCGGCAGAAAGCTGGGACCTCTCGTTACTGCGATGAGCGCCGAGGCTTCTGACATGAGTTCATGGCTTCTCCTCGGACTTCCCGGACTTGCGCTTATCACAGGTCTTGCAGAAGCTACATGGACAGCTGTCGGACTTGCTGTCGGTACTTATCTTAACTGGCTCTTTGTAGCTAAGAGACTTCGTATCTACACACAGAGAGTAGGAGCGGTTACGATCCCTGATTTCTTCTCTAAGAGATTCGGTGACGATAAGAAGATCCTTACACTGATCTCCGCTGTCTTCATCGTAGTTTTCTTTGTTCCTTACACGGCATCCGGATTTGTAGGCTGCGGTAAGCTTTTCTCTTCGATCTTCGATATCGATTACTTTACTGCAATGGTCATCTGTGCGCTGGTTATCGCTCTGTACTGTATCCTCGGCGGATTCCTTGCAGCTTCCACCACGGACTTCATCCAGAGCATCATCATGACGATCGCTCTTATTGTTGTTCTCGGATTCTCTTTCAAGACAGCGGGAGCAAATGCTATCTTTGATAATGCCAACAGCGTCGAAGGCTTCATGGATATCTTTAAGGGCTGTAATGTAACTGACGGAACGGTCGGTTCATACGGCGCTCTTCCCATAGCATCCACGCTCGCATGGGGTCTGGGATACTTCGGTATGCCTCATATCATTCTCCGATTCATGGCTATAGAGGATGAGAACAAGCTTCATATCTCAAGAAGAGTAGGTTCCATCTGGGTAGTTATCTCCATGAGCGTTGCTATCCTCATCGGTGTATGCGGCTATACTCTCATGAAGAACGGTGTCGTTCCTGCTTATGAGACAACATCCGATTCCGAACGTATCGTCATCGATATCGCTTCCAAGGTTGCTTCTTACGGTGTACTTCCTGCTATCGTAGGCGGTATCATTCTCGCAGGCATCCTTGCATCCGCGATGTCCACATCCGATTCACAGCTTCTTGCTGCTACATCTTCGGTAACTCAGAACATCGTTCAGGAGTTCTTCGGAGTTAAGCTGAGTACAAAGACATCCATTTGGGTTGCAAGAGTAATGGTTCTTGTCATCTCAGGTATCGCTGTATTCCTTGCCATGAATCCTGATTCTTCCGTATTCAGGATCGTATCATTCGCTTGGGCAGGCTTCGGTGCCACATTCGGTCCCGCTATCCTTTTCGCTTTGTTCTGGAAGCGTGCCAACAAGTGGGGTATCTTAAGCGGAATGATCGGCGGCGGTGCTTTGATCTTCATCTGGAAGTTCATCGTAAGGGTTCAGTTCGCAGGAACATGGCTTGATATCTATGAGCTTCTGCCTTCGTTCATCTTTAACGTAATCCTCGTAATCGCAGTTTCTCTTCTTACAAAGGAGCCCGAGAAGGAGATTACGGATGAATTCGATGCGGTAGTTATAGCTGCTAAGTAAAAAGAACGGCGGTTTTCAGATAAGAAAGCCGCCGTTTATTCCTATTATCTGACCTGTTATAAATGAGGATCTGTCTGTCGACAGTTCATATATGACTCCCGCGACATCCTGCGGTCTGCCGATCCTTTGAAGGGGAGTCTCATACATGAGGTTCTTCTTATCTTCGTCCGAATAGTTCTTCATCATATCTGTATCGATTACGCCGGGCGATACGGCATTTACACGTATACCGGAAGGTCCGAGTTCTTTGGCGAGAGATTTTACATATGCGTCCATAGCGCCCTTGGAAGCGGAATAAAGTGACTCGCATGATGCACCGGTCTGTCCCCACATAGAGGAGACTGCGATGATTACGCCTTTCTTGGCAGAGACCATGGAAGGGATGATTTTGTTGCATACGGCGAAGAATCCGCCGAAATTTGTATTCATGATATGAAGGTAGTCGTCATAACTGAAGTCGGTGGAAAGACCGGTAAGGCTTATACCGGCGCAATAGATCATGATATCGACAGGTCCGAACTTGTCTGTCGCTTCTTTGATGCCGGCTTCTATGGCAGAAACATCGGTGATGTCTGCTCTGATGGCATAGCCGTAAGGTCCGGGGGCATTCTTGTAGAAATAACTTACATCGTAACCTTTGTTGATAAAGAGTTCTACCGATGCGGCTCCTATGCCGCGGGAGCCTCCTGCTACCAGTACGTGTGCCATAAGATTACCTCGCTATAGATATGTCAAAAGAATAAAATAGTTGAAGCCAATATGCAAACATATTAGAATTGTGCGGATATAAAGTGAGGTAAGTTAAATGGATGAAGATAAAGAAAAGATAATGACTGAACAGGAAAAGGAAGATCAGGAGGAATATGAACGCGCCCTTGAAGTGCTCAACAGATCCAAGTCTTCCCGTGTGAAGGAGATAACGGAACAGAAGAAGGACAGGAAGCTTAAGGAAAGCCGGGAGTCTTCGGATGCGTCAAAACCTTCGGGCTTCATTGACAAATGCAGGAAGGATCCAGTCATTCCCATATGCGTCCTGCTTCTCATTGCAGCTGTCATCGGATTCGGTCTTTACTTTATCATTCCCATGTTCAGCGTTAAGTCTTTGGGCGTGACTGTCGATGATTACCGTGCACGCTATGTGACAACGGGGATATACAATAATGCTCTCATGCCTTATAACTTTGCCATACCGGAAGTTACATATACCGAGGGCAATCAGGTTGCCCTGACCGCATCGGCCGAAGGGAAGAACGAAGACAAGCTTCTGTATTTCTCGGCTGCCATTCCAAATACCGCGACTTCTTTCGGAACTGCAATACAGGGAAGTGTCAGGAGGACTGATAATGAGATCACAGCGCTTAGGGTTGTTGCCGGATACGAACAGGATGAGAATTATGTAAATTTCCTTATACTGTATTTCGGATCATATCTTCAGGCTTTTATTCCCGATGTTTCGGATCAGGATATCCAGACTCTTGTTGCAGACGCGATAAACAATATATCGTCGACCGACTACATGATCAGACAGGACATTGCGTACAATGTGTCGATAATTAACGACGGCACCGCGCGCTATGTTGCATTCGACATCATTCCGGCCTCGAATATCGCAGAATGATATAAACAAAAAGTCCGGAATTGATGTCCGGACTTTTTTGGCAGGGGAGACACGATTCGAACGCGCAACCGGCGGTTTTGGAGACCGCTGCTCTACCGTTGAGCCACTCCCCTGTACGCGTCAGATAGTTTACTTGACAGTTTGCAACCTGTCAAGTGTAATGCTATTATTCCTTTTATATTAATAATAAAGAGGTACGGGATATGAAGCTTACGGTTATCGGCGCCGGAAATATGGGCCGCGCTTTGATCAGAGGATTTGTAACAGGCGGAGTTCTTAAGCCTGACGAAGTATTCGTATACGATATCATAGAAGAAGCGTCAAAGAAGACTGCCGAAGAGTTCGGGATAAACAGATCCGCTGATCCGAATGCTGATGTTAAGGACAGCGATTATGTGCTGATGGCGGTCAAGCCTCAACATTTTGATGCGACGCTTAACGGATTGAGTAAAGATCTCGGAGATAAAACCGTAGTTCTCTCTATCGCTGCGGCTGTTACCACATCAAGGATCAGGAACATTATCGGAGACAGAAGATTCGTAAGGATCATGCCCAATACGCCCGCGCAGGTCGGAGCCGGCGTATCGGCTGTATGCCCCGTCGGTCTTAACGATGAGGAAACGGAATTTGTAAAGAAGCTTTTCGAGACATGCGGCATAGTGATCATCTGTGACGAGAGCACGCTCGATGCCATAGGATGCGTGTCTGGCACGGGTCCCGCATATGTGATGCTCTTCATAGAGGCCATGAGTGATGCTGCGGTTGCACTCGGCATAAAGAGGGCGGATGCGCTTAAGATAGCGGCAGCTACGGTCGCGGGTTCGGGAAAGCTGTGCCTTGAGACGGGAGTACATCCCGCCGTTCTCAAAGATCAGGTGACAAGCCCTGCAGGAACCACGATCGAAGGTGTTATGGCATTAGAGGAGAACGGGTTCAGAAATGCGGTTATCAAATCAGTAACCGCAGCTGCCGAGAAGACCCGTAAGATGCAGGGGAACTGATGCCCGGACTTACCCGAGTAACGATCTATACGGACGGAGCGTGTTCCGGCAATCCGGGACCCGGCGGATGGGCTGCAATACTATCTTCTTCAGGTCACTCGAGGGAGATCTCCGGAGGCGAGGCTCATACCACTAACAACAGGATGGAGCTCATGGCCGTGATCAAGGGACTGCAGCTGCTTACCCGGCCGTGTGAAGTCGAGGTCTATTCTGACAGCGCTTATGTTGTCAATGCTTTTAATCAGCACTGGATAGAAGGCTGGCAGAAGAAAGGGTGGGTCAACAGCGCGAAGACCCCTGTGGCAAATAAAGAATTGTGGCTTGCGCTGATAGCTCTTTGTGAGACGCACCATGTGACTTTTATCAAGGTCAAGGGACACGCAGACAACGAATTCAACAACAGATGTGACGAACTTGCAGTTCTTGAGTCACGCAGATTTGCAAAGGAATCATGATGGAAGAAAAATATCGTAACCTGATTGAAACAACCGAGACTTCAGAAGTAATCTTTCACGGGAAAGTTTTTGATACAATCGTTAAGACCGTAACACTTGCTGACGGTAAGAGCGCCAAGAGGGAGATCGTGGTTCACAGAGGCGGCGCATGCGTACTGCCTGTGGACGATGATCTTAACTGCTACATGGTAAGGCAGTTCAGGAGCCCGTTCGAGAAGATAATCCTCGAAGTACCTGCAGGAAAACTCGAGGAAGGGGAGCAGCCTTTGGTCTGCGCTGAAAGGGAACTTCTTGAGGAAACGGGCTTTGTGGCTGATGAGATCATCGAATTCGGACCGATGATCGCTTCTCCCGGATATGACAGTGAGCTTATCTGGCTTCATATGGCTACCGGGCTTACGAAGGTGGGACAAAGACTCGATGAGGGTGAATTCCTTAATGTCGAGAAGATACCGCTCAAGGAACTTCTTGCTATGGCGGAAGACGGCAGGATAAGCGACAGCAAGACGCAGTTGTGCATATATAAAGCCGCCGGGAGGCTTGGTATTTGAATAATTATGAAGGCAAAAGAGAAGTAACCGGGATCGCGCTGTTCTTCTGCGCGATCGCTCTGACCTTGCTCTATTATCTTCCTGCTGAGGTAACCGGCGTTCTGGGCAATCTCATCAGAACGATAGGCGGCGGTCTTATCGGGTCAGCCGCGTTCATGATACCGATATTTCTTATATATGCTTCGATCGATTTTTTCCTTGAGAAGCGTGAAGGCGTTTCACCAATCAGGGTAAGATCGGTAATCATCTTTATGATCTGTCTCTCTGCTCTTCTTTCGGTTATCACGATGGACTTTGATTATTTCAAGTCCCTTTGCCTTTCGGATGCCGATCAGAAATACAAGGCTACGTCGGCTATATCACTACTGTGGAAGTCGGGCCCCGATGCCTCTTTGATATCCATGCCGAATGATAAGGTGCTTCCGGGAGGTATCACGGGCGGTCTTCTTGCAGTTGCCCTTCATACAGTATGCGGTAAGATAACTTCCATCGTTGTTTTGATAGGCCTTATTGCATCCCAGGTAATACTGGTCTTTCATATTTCCCTTAAGAAGACAGTGAAGAAGACCGCGCGTGCTGTCGGCAATGCCGTAAGGAACAGAACTCCAAGACAGCAGCCTCAGCGCCCCGTTCAGCGGCCGTCTCAAAGGCCGCAGTCCCGTCCTCAGATGCCCCGTCAGCTTCCGGTGCAGCCGCCTTACGGTCAGAACATGAACGCCAATCCGTTCGTAAATGCTCCGGCAGGACATGCCGTTCAGCCTTATTTTGACGGAACATATAATGTTCAGGATCCATTTAACAGGACTATGCCCGTTGACAGCAGATCGGGATTTACCGATATGACGGATCCTGCTTTTGCGGCTGACACAAAGGGGGAGCAGGGAGTGCTCAAGTATGGTGAGAAGAGGGTCTCGACTGAAGGGACCGATAATGCTCCCGAAGCGGATTTCTCGTATAACTCCATGCCGCGGGCCGCAAGGAACAGGGCTCCGGGAAGAAGCATCGAAGAACCTGATTTCCTTAAGATGAATGCCCAGCAGGATTTCTACGATCTGTCAGGCGGTGTGTATTATGACGGCGAGACTGTCAACGATGACTACAGCGAGAGACCTGCCGCAGGCGGTTATTACAGACCTGAAGATGATATGCCTTATGAGATCACCGATGACTCTCCTTATGATTATTCGGCCCCTGCTGTAAGACCTGCCGTGAGACCGCCGCATATCAATCCCTATATCGATGATGATGCTGATGATGTGCCGGATGAGACTCCTCTTCAGGAGATCACGATCAATCAGGGAAGCGATAATACCGAAGGATATTCGGTTACCGAAGGAAGGCTCGTCGATACTTCTGCTTCCCAAAAATCGGCATCGAACGGCTTAGGGCTGGAAGTAACATCAACTTCTTTATCAAACGAAGGAAAGAGGATCAAAGCCAACAACTTCAAGAATTACAAGCCGGTTCCGCTTTCGGTTCTTGCTACTGATCCCAATAAGGGGAAGAATGAATCTGAGAGCGTATCAAGGCTTCGGGAAAAAGCTGAAGCTCTTCAGGAAACATTGAGAACGTTCGGCATAACGGATGCCAAGGTATCGAATATCACACACGGTCCGGCCATCACCAGGTTTGAGGTTACTATCGGTCAGGGCGTAAAAGTATCTAAAGTCAAGAATCTCGAGGATGATATCGCCCTTGCCATGGCTGCAACAGCCGTCAGGATTGAAGCTCCGATTCCCGGTAAGCGTGCCATAGGTATTGAGATCCCTAATGATAAGACGTCTGCCGTTTACCTTCGTTCGATACTTGAGACCAAAGAATTCAGGAATTCCGCGCCGATGAACGTCGGTCTCGGAAAGGATATTCCGGGCAAACCCATATACTGCGATCTTGCAAGGATGCCGCACCTTCTTATCGCGGGCGCTACGGGATCCGGTAAATCGGTCTGCGTAAACTCCATACTTATGAGCATACTCTGCAAAGCATCTCCCAAAGATGTAAGGATGATACTGATCGATCCCAAGGTCGTCGAGCTTTCAGTTTATAACGGGATACCGCATCTTCTCATGCCTGTCGTAAGCGATATGAAGCTTGCCACAGGCGCGCTTAAATGGGCTGTAGCTGAGATGGAGAGAAGATATAAGTTGTTTGCGGAGAAGGCCGTAAGGAATATGGAAGGCTATAACAACTGCCTTGAAGTCGATGAGGAGCCTCTTCCTCTGATACTGATAATAATCGATGAGCTTGCGGATCTCATGGCTGTAGCCAAAAATGAGGTAGAGGTTCAGATCGGCAGGCTTGCCGCTATGGCCAGAGCTGCCGGAATGCATATGATAATCGCGACGCAGAGGCCTTCCGTAGATGTCATCACCGGCGTCATCAAGAGCAACGTACCTTCCAGGATCGCATTCTCGGTCGCATCGGGCGTGGACAGCAGGACGATACTCGACTCATACGGAGCGGAGAAACTCCTCGGAAGAGGAGATATGCTGTATGCGCCTCTTACCGCGCCCAAGCCCGTAAGAGGCCAGGGAGCGTTTGTATCGGACGACGAGGTTGAAAAGGCAGTCGACTATCTTAAGCAAAAATACGGAGCTCTTTACGATCCCGATATCAATGAATCCGTTCAGAAAATCGCAAACGGAGAGGGAACGGGAAAGACAGAAGGTGTGTCTGATCCTTCCGTAAACGAGAATTCCGAGGATGAGCTTCTCAATGCCGCAGTCGAGACAGTGCTCCAGGCTAAAAATGCGAGTGTATCGATATTGCAAAGACGTCTCGGCGTCGGATATCCGAGGGCGGCAAGACTCATAGACGTACTTGAACAGAAGGGGTATATCGGTCCGTTCGAGGGCAGCAAGCCCAGACGGGTCCTTATATCCGAGACGGACTGGCTCGAGATCAAGGCCAAAGGCGGTAATACGTGAATCCGGTAACGGCACCTGCGCTTATTGATCTTCTCCGCTCTAAGAGCTTAAGATGCACATTTGCTGAGAGCCTGACGGGCGGGATGGCCGCCTGCGGTCTCGTGGATGTCCCCGGGGCTTCCGATGTTTTTGACGGGAGCATCGTATCGTATTCTGATGATTTTAAGATAAATGTGTTAGGCGTCCCGCGGGAAGTGATCGATGATAAGACTGCTGTATCCGCGGAATGTGCGGTCAGTATGGCCGAGGGCGCGCTCAGACTGTCAAATGCCGATATTTCCGTATCTGTTACGGGTTATGCCGGCCCGGGAAACGGTCCTGACGGAACGCCTTGCGGAACGGTCTATATCGGATATGCCGACAGAAACGGCATAGGCTTTGAGGCTAAGCTTTTCGACGGGACGAGAGATGACGTAAGAAGAGCTACACGCGATGCGGCATATGCCCTTATGTACGGGAGGGCACTTCAGCTGTGACGGAACCGAAGACATCCCGCAGATCCGCAGGAAGCAATATTGCATTATCGACCGGTCTCGTCATGGCGGGACTGATCCTTTCCAAGTCTTCCGGTTTCCTGCGTGATATATTCGTAGGTATCAAATTCTCGGAACCTGTATTCCGTGACAGTTTTACATTGGCTTTTACCATACCGGATCTTGTCTACAACCTTCTCATCGGCGGTTCGATACAGGCCGCCATCACGCCGTCCCTGTCAGCTTCGGTTGCTGCCGGAAAAGAAGAAAAGGGCGTGCGTGCCGTAAGTATCTTCATTTCCTTTTTTGCCATCCTGCTGGTAATCGTATGCGCGCTCGGCATGACCTTTGCAGATCAGCTCTACAGCTTATACAGAAGCGGAGAGCATAATGCAATTACCATACACCTTGCCGCATCTGCATCCAGGTGGCTGTTCCCGCAGATAGTCTTTATGATGCTCGCGGCCCTTTGTATCGGCATACTCAATGCATATAAGAGGTTCGGTTCCACTTCGTTCGGACCGACGATATATAACGTCTGCGTTCTTGCCGCCATCCTTGTTTTTGCGGGCAACTCGCGCGAACAGCTCATGCGTACGACGTTCGGCATAATGCTCGCTGCCGCGGTGTACTTTCTCTATCAGGCTGTTATAGGGAGAGATCTTCTTAAGAAATTCCATTTCATCTGGGCTCCGGGCGACAGGGATTTCCATGCGCTCGTGAAGAGGGCGCTTCCGATACTCGTCTCGGCATCCGTAGTTCAGCTTAACATGCTCATATTGAATTACTTCGCCATGAAACTCCCCGATGCGGGTAATGTATATGCTCTGAGAAATGCTTCGACAACATGGCAGCTTCCGTACGGTATATTTGCCGTTGCGATAGGAAACGTAATGCTTCCGTCTCTGGCTGAGCATTACGGGAAAAAGGACTACGAGGGCGCTTCGAAACTTCTGTCTTCGAGGCTTAAGAGTGCGCTGTTCCTGACCGTGCCTTCAGCAGGGATAATGTTCGTTATGAATTCTGAGGTAATAAGAGGAATATTCCAGTGGAGCGCTTCTTATACTAATGATGACTGCACCCGCGCGGGAGCATTCCTTGCGGGCTATTCTATCGCGATAATTACTCATACTGTCGTATTTATCATGAATCAGGCATTCTATGCCATAGGCAGGACGCGCGTGCCTCTTATGGCAGGCTGTATAGGCCTTATCATAAACCCGGTCGGCTGTACGCTTCTCATGCCGTATATGGGAGGATTCGCGCTGACATTATCATATTCCATTACGAGCATCCTCCAGATGACGGTGCTGTGTGCTGTCTACTGCAGGAACAGGGAATTAAGGCCGAAGGGAATGCTGTCGTTTGTAATAAAAGTCTTCATGTGCCTCGGGATACTTATCGTAGCTCTTAATGTCCAATATAAAATTCCCGTAAACCCTCAGGGCAAGATCATGGAACTGACTGCATTGGGTGTCAGGGTGCTGTTATCCTTTGTTCTGTACGTTATCAGTTCAATGATATTAAGAGTTCCCGAATCGCTTGCTTTCCTTGAAAAGATTAAGTCTGTTTTGAAAAGGTCCCATTAAAGGTACTTTGTCGTTTTTTGTCGGAATTTTGGAGGGATTGTCGGCAAAAATAAGTTGACTTTGTTGTATCTTATTCGTAGAATGTTTTCGAAAACAGTGAACAAATGTTTTAATTTTACTACGGAGGAACCGGAAAATGGCTAAGAGTAAAGCAGCAAAGCCCCAGGTACAGTCTATATCATCAGAGGATCAGGATGCCAGAAAGAAGGCTCTTGAGGCTGCAATGTCACAGATAGAGAAGCAGTTCGGCAAAGGATCGGTCATGAGACTCGGCGATCAGCAGACCGCACAGATCGAATCGATCTCAACAGGCGCATTAAGCCTTGATATCGCGCTCGGAGTAGGAGGCCTTCCCAGGGGAAGGATCATCGAGATCTACGGCCCCGAATCTTCAGGAAAGACGACCGTAGCTCTTCATTGTATTGCCGAAGCGCAGAAGAAAGGCGGAACGTGCGCGTTTATCGATGCAGAACATGCATTGGATCCCGATTACGCAGGTAAGATAGGAGTGGATGTCGATAACCTCCTGCTGTCACAGCCTGATACGGGAGAACAGGCTCTCGATATTACAGAGACCCTGGTCAGATCCGGATGCATCGATGTTATCGTTATCGATTCAGTGGCAGCCCTTGTTCCCAGAGCTGAGATCGAGGGAGAGATGGGTGATTCACATGTCGGTCTTCAGGCGAGACTTATGAGCCAGGGCTTAAGAAAGCTGACGGGAATAATATCCAAGTCAGGGACAGTGTGCATATTTATCAACCAGCTTCGTGAGAAGATCGGTGTTATGTTCGGCAATCCCGAGACTACGACCGGCGGTCGTGCCCTGAAGTTCTATTCTTCGGTAAGGCTCGATGTGAGGAAGACAGAGACTTTGAAGAGCGGCACTGATGTCATCGGCAATCACGTTCGTGTAAAGGTTGTCAAGAATAAAGTTGCTCCGCCGTTTAAGGAAGCAGAATTCGATATCCTTTACGGCCAGGGCATTTCACGTGAGGGAAGCATCATCGATCTTGCAGTCGAGAATAATATCATCGACAAGAGCGGAGCCTGGTTTGCGTATAAGGGTCAGAAGATAGGTCAGGGCAAGGAGAATGCAAGACTCTACCTGATCGAGAACCCCGAAGTATGCGAAGAGATCGAGGAACTCATAAGGGATTCTTATAAACCTGCCGATAATACGGCTTTTGTCGATGATGATGATGACGATGACGGTGAAGGCTTGCCGGAAGAAGGCGGTTACGGAGTCGAGAGCGATGATGATATCCTCGGTATCGATATCTGATGGGAAAGCAGGAGAATTTTGATCTTACATCTTCATCTGATGCCGCGACAGCAGGCATAAGACATATAGGTATCGGGACCTGTTCTTCCGGAAAGATGAGAGATTATCTTAAGAAGAAGGGTTTCTCGGATGATGCCGTAAAGCAGGCGGTAGAAGACCTTATCAAAAGGGAATACATCGATGACGGGAGAGCGGGGCGTAAGGTCCTGCTCTCCCGTTCCGGCAAAAAGCAGGAAAGCAGGGCTTATCTTATCCGGCGTCTTTGTATAGCAGGTGTAAGACCGTCTGTTGCCGATGAACTGATGGAAAATGTGGAAGATGATAACGATTTGTGCTTTAATCTTTATTTGAGCGCCAAACCTGTTGTCTCGGATGACGACGAAGCTGAGAGTTTCCGTGAGGAGCTTTTGAAGCTTGCTTCCAAGAGAGGCTTTACCGGTGAGACCGCAAGGACTGCCTATGACAGATGGCTTAATGAGGTGCTCGGCCGAAGCATTTGACAAATGCTGAGGTTTAAATAAAGCGATAAGAAGGTGCCGGAAGCAACTGATGATTAACAGAGGTGACATAAGCGTCTCGTTGATAGCGCTGGGCTGTTCGAAGAATCTTGTTGATGCCGAATGTATGTCGACCCGGATCAGAGAAGCGGGATACAGGATAAGCAACGATGCGGATGCGTCCGATGTGCTTGTTATCAATACCTGCGGGTTTATAGAATCTGCCAAGAAAGAAGCGATAGATGCGATTCTGCGCGCAGGAGACCTTAAATACGGATTTAACGGATCGAAGAGACTTAAGCATATTATTGTTACCGGATGCCTGTCACAAAGATATCCTGATGACATCCTTTCCCAGATGCCCGAGGTCGATATAGTTCTCGGAACATCCGGTTATAAGGATATCGTTGATGCCATTGATTCTCTTTTTGAAGGAGGTACCTTCGTTAATAAGTATCATGGGGCTGCCGGAGGCATTGAGCATCTTCTTATTGACCGTGATATATCAACTAATGGATATGCATGGCTTAAGATCGGAGAAGGCTGTCTTAACAGATGTTCTTTCTGTGCGATCCCTCTTATCAGGGGAAGTTTTGTATCCAGACCCATGGAGCAGATTCTTGAAGAAGCCGGGATCATTGCTTCCAAGGGTTATAAGGAGATCGTTCTTACAGCCCAGGATACTACTAATTACGGTATAGAACTTTACGGGAAGAGAATGCTTCCCGAGCTTCTGGAACAGATCACAAAGATCGAAGGGATAGAGGCGGTCCGTGTACTCTACGGATATATGGACGGAATAGATGAGGACCTTATAAAGGTTATGAGCGATAACCCTAAGGTTTTGCATTATCTCGATGTACCGATACAGCACGGTTGTGACAGGATCTTAAAGGCCATGCACCGCCGTGATACTGTTGAGGAGATCACGAACAAGCTTAAGATGATAAGAAGCCGTATACCGGATATCATCTTAAGGACAACTGTTCTTGTAGGGTTCCCCGGAGAGACCGAAGAAGACTTTAATGAACTTCTGGACAATCTCAGAAGATGGAGATTTGACAGATTAGGGTGCTTCGCTTATTCTCCCGAGGAGAATACGGCTGCATTTGATATGCCTGATCAGGTAGATGAAGAGACTAAGAAGGAACGTGTCAGGAAAGTCTATGAGACTCAGTACGATATCGCGCTCGAATCTTCAAGGTCGCGTGTCGGATCAGAAGTCACGGTTACTGTCGACGGCGTTGCAGATGACGGGATATTCTATGTTGCTCGAAGCTACGGTGAAGCTCCTGATGATGACCCGGTCATTTATGTAGCCGCTACCGAAGGCGAACTTGAGATCGGTGGCAGGTATAAGATCAGAATAGTTGAATGCAGTGATTCTTTTGATATGACAGGAGTTAGTTTATGAATATTCCCAACAGATTATCGTTGCTTCGGATAATACTGATACCTTTTACGATGTTGTTTATGCTGCCTGTCAGGATCTACGGTTTTGAGCCTGCAGCATGGAATTCTTTTATCACAGAACACGGTATGCTTGTTGCAGCGGCAATCTTTATCATTGCTTCTTTGACGGATTTCTTTGACGGTCAGATCGCTAGACGGTGTAATCTGATAACGGATCTGGGAAAGTTCCTGGATTCCTTGGCCGATAAGATGCTTGTTATCGCGGTCCTGATCGCTTTTGTTGCGCTCGGAAGGATCTCTCCCTGGCTTCTTGCGATAATCGTACTGCGCGAATTCATGGTGACCGGTATAAGGCTTGTCGCTTCTAAGGAAGGCGTAGTCATGGCCGCTAAGATGATCGGAAAGATAAAGACGGTTACCCAGATGATCGCGATAATCTATCTTATGTTCGAACCGACGATAATGAGATTCACGGGCGATGATTACTATGCCTCGTTTACGGAACCCTGTGCCGTGTCAGTCATAGGGGATGTCTTATTCTATATATGCGTGATAATGACCATAATCTCAGGGTTGGATTATCTCATTAAGAACAGGTCTTATCTTAAAGAATGACCGATAGGTCCTTATTGGATAAATTAGTTATTGACATTTTATAGGTCTTACATTAAAAGTATTTGTAGATTGTCACAGACGATCATTAATGGAGGTAATAACAAATGACAAACGAAGAACTTTTTGAGAAGCTTAAGAGCATGATCGTAGAGCAGTTAGGTGTTGATGAGGATTCTATCACTATGGAGTCCAGTTTCGTTGATGATCTCAACGCTGATTCTCTTGATATGGTTGAGCTCGTTATGGCTATGGAGCAGGAATTCGATATTTCCGTACCTGATGAAGTTGCTGAGAAGGTCGGAACAGTCGGCGATGCTGTTGAATTCATCAAGTCTGCTATTAAGTAAGATCTGTTTAAGACTCACAGGGCTGAATGTGCATAGCTGTGCATTCAGCCTTTTTTTATGAGAACTGATGATCTGTCTGTTTTGAAGGTGAATATGGATTATAACGGTTTTGAAAGCAAATACGGCTATACGTTCAGGAACAAAGAGCTTCTTAAGCTTGCACTTACGCATACGACATATGTGTTTGAGAAACAGGGGCAGCATTACGAATCTAATCAGAGGCTCGAATATATCGGTGATGCAGTCATAGATCTGGTAATAGGACGAAAGCTTTACGATCTTAAGCCTCAGGCTGACGAAGGCTATCTTTCTAAGATCAGATCGATAATCGTTTGTGAAGAGTCATTTGCCAAGGTGGCAAGGAAGCTTAATGTAGGCGAACTGCTCCTCATGGGCAAAGGGGAAGAACAGACCGGCGGACGGGACAAGGATTCCACTCTGGCGGATGCCTTTGAGGCTTTGGCCGCAGCCGTTTTCTTTGATTCCGATTATGAAACGGTCGAGAAGGTGATCCTCAGTAATCTGGAGGAGACCATAAATCTTGCTATTGACGGCAAGATATTCCTCGATTACAAGAGCCGTCTGCTTGAGATAGCACAGATGAAGGATAATCAGCATAAGATCACTTTCACCGTCACTGACGAGAGAGGCCCCCAGCATCAGAAAGAATTTGACGTTGAGGTCTATGCAGACGATATCTTTCTTGCCAAGGCTACCGGAAGATCAAAGAAAGATGCAGAACAGAAGGGCGCCAAAGCTGCCATATCAGTTTACGAGAGCAAATTCGGCAAATAATCTTCCCGATTTTGTGGTACAATGACGTGCTATGTATTTAAAGAAGCTTGAATTGCAGGGATTTAAGTCATTCCCTGAATACACTCTGATCGAATTCGACCGCGGCATGACCGCAGTTGTAGGACCTAACGGATCGGGAAAATCAAATGTAACAGATGCCGTAAGATGGGTTCTGGGCGAACAGAGCGTGAAATCCTTGAGAGGCGGCAAGATGGAGGACGTCATTTTTAACGGCACCTCTGTCAAGAAAGCCATGAATTATGCCGAGGTCACCATGACTCTCGACAATTCCGATAAATATGTGGATACCGAATACACAGAGCTTGAGATAACCAGAAGGCTCTACAGATCGGGCGAATCCGAATATCAGATCAATAAAGTCAACTGCAGGCTTAAGGATATTACCAATCTCTTTTTCGATACGGGTCTCGGTAAAGACGGATACTCTATCGTAGGACAGGGACGTGTGGATGAGATCTTATCGCCTAAGTCTGAAGACAGAAGGCGTGTCATCGAGGAAGCCGCAGGGATAACCAAGTATAAGGCGAGGAAGGATGAGGCGGAGCGCAAGCTCGCTTCCACTGAACAGAACCTGCTTAGGATAGATGACAGACTGAATTCACTCGCCGAGCGCGTGGGGCCTCTTAAGGAGCAGTCTGAGAAAGCCGCCGAATACCACAGATCCTATGAGCTGTTGAAGCAGACGGATATGGGACTTCTTGTCAGGCGCATCAATGATGCGAATCAGGCGATGGGCGACTATGTCAATGTTCTCGCTCAGGTAAAAGAAGAGATAAAGACTCAGGAAGACAGATATCTTGAATTGAGGAATTCAAACAGCGAACTCACGACCCGTTCAGAACAGCTCGATGAGGAGATTGAGAATAAGAGACAGGAATTATCGGATCTGACCGAGATCATGCATGAGCTATCTTCGGAGATCAAGGTTGATGAGCAGAAGGTCGCGTCGATCAAGGCGAAGATTGAACTTGAAGCCTCGGCCGGGAATGAGATAAATGAAGATATAGCAAGGCTTACCAATGAGTATAAGGGAAGGCTTAAAAAGGCCGATGAGCTTCTGGACCGGGCAAACGAACAGAAGGACCGGACGGAGAGTCTTGAGAACGAGAGAGAGAAGCTCATTGCAAGCTTTAAGGATTCCGAGAAGAGCCTTGAGGAATTAAGACAGGTTATCGAGGAAAAGAACAGTCAGATCAACGATGCGCAGGGAAAGATAAACACGGCGCAGGGACAGATCACTACTCTCGTCGACCGTATAAAAGAACTCACTGAGAACAGGAAAGCTTCAAAGAGCATCAAGGAAGAGCTCGATCAGAAGATAACAGAAGCAGAGAAGCTCTGGCGTCAGATGATGGAGAAGGAAGGCGAGGTAACTTCCGATATCCAGACCCGTCAGGATAAGCTTACCGATGTACGTAAAGAGGAAAGTGAACTTCTCGACAAGCATGAGACTTTGACGAGGACTTTCCTGCAGGACCGTTCGAAACTTCAGACCCTGAAGGATCTCGAGAGCCGTAAAGCCGGTTATCAGGAATCTGTCGGAAGACTTATGGATTATGCTGATAAAGATCCGAAGGTGAAGAAAATGATCACGGGTATCATCGGGGATCTTATAAGCGTTGACAGCAAGTACACGACGGCTGTAGAGATAGCTCTGGGAAGCGCGATTCATAATGTCGTTACACCCAAAGAACAGGATGCAGCGGATCTCATACGCATTCTGAAGGATAACAGAATGGGAAGGGTTACATTCCTTCCGATAGAGAATATCAGAGGCAGGGATATCGACAGCAGGCTGCTTCAATCTGCATCGCGGGAAGCGGGTTTTATCGATGTTGCGTCCAATCTGGTTAAAAATGATAAGAAGCTTGATGATATCGTCTCCAATCTTTTGGGCAGGATAATCATCTGCGAGGATATGGACAGTGCGAGATCCATCGCGCGAGCGGTATCACATCAGGTCAAGATAATAACGCTTGAGGGTGATTCGATAAATGCCGGAGGTTCCCTTACCGGAGGCTCCGTTCGCAAAGATTCTGTCGGAGTTCTCGGAAGGGCAGATCATATCAAACAGCTTGAGAAGTCGATCATAAAGACCGAGCAGGAACTCGGTGTGCTTGAAGCTCAGAGGCAGGAGGTCGACTCCAAGATCGGTGATATAGAGAAGGAATTGGGTCAGCTCGACGTTCAGCTTAAGTATTTCTCTGTCGAGAGGGCCAAAGCCGAAGCAGAGTACAGAAATCTCGGAGAACGCCGCAAGGAACTCGATGAATCCGTAACGGAAGGTGAGAAACAGCTTCACGAGATCTCTTCTGAGAAACTGCGTCTTGAGGATGATATTGCCGAATATACGCAGATAATCAAGGAGATAAACAACGAGATAACGGATGTTCGCGAGAATATCGGCATATCCGACAAACAGTCGAAGGAGTTCAATGATGAGCTCGACAGATTAAGAGACAGGATATCCGAGAGTAAGACGACGTCCGAGAAGATCCTGGCCGAGCGTAACGGAGTGCTGAACCTTGCTTCCCATATAAAGGAAGAACTCGAATCAAGAAAGAAGAATCTTGAGGATTCACTGGAGCAGCGCAAGGCGGATGCCGAAGAACTCGATGCGATAATAACAGGGATGGAGAGCAAGCGGCTCAAGGGCGGCGCCCATCATAAGCAGTTCGAGGAACTGTCCGGTGTCATAAAGACGCTGTCTTCCGAGAAGGAGGAGATAGACGGCAGCCTCAAGGGATTCTTTGAGAAGCAATCCGAGGTCAACGATATCCTCACACGTCTGCGCGAAAAGGAGAACGGCATAATCAGCAAGAACGAGAAGCATATCAATGATATTGATATGTCAAAGAACCGTCTGTGGGAGGATTATGAGGTTACCTACGATAATATAAAGGATTCCGTGACACCTGCCCCTAATATCAATGAGGCGGTGAAGACTGTAACGTCTCTTAAAAATAAGATCAAAGCTCTGGGTCCGGTAAATCTCAACTCCATCGAAGAATACCGCGAGGTGTCATCCAACTACGAGTTTATATCGTCACAGCGAGACGATATCATGAAGGCAAAGACCGATCTTGAGAAAGTCATTTCCGATCTGTTGTCTGAGATGAAGGAACAGTTCATAAAGAATTTCACTACCATAAATGAGAATTTCAAGACGGTGTTTACGGATCTGTTCAACGGCGGTTCCGCGGAGATCCTCTTGAGCGATGCAGATGATGTTCTGAACTGCGCTATTGAGATCAAGGCCCAGCCTCCCGGAAAGAAGCTTCAGAGCCTGACATTGCTGTCGGGAGGAGAGAGGTGTCTTACCGCGATCGCTCTGCTTTTCGCCATATTGCAGTTAAGGCCTTCACCCTTTGTTATACTCGATGAGGTAGAGGCAGCGCTTGATGATGTTAACGTAAGCCGTTTTACCGACTTCGTAAGGCGTTATACCGTAAAGTCGCAGTTCATTCTCGTCACGCACCGCAAGGGCACGATGGAGGCTTGTGACAGGATGTACGGTGTCACGATGGCTGAACGCGGTATCTCGAAGATACTGTCAATGAGGATAGGAGATTAAGATGGGTCTGTTTGAATCTTTTAAGAGGGGTCTTGCCAAGACACGTGATTTCTGGGCGGCCGAGTGGGTCAAAACGACCGCTTCGCACGGCAAGTTCGATCAGGATATGCTTGACGAACTCGAGGAACTCATGGTGCGCGCAGACTGCGGAGTGGCTGCTTCGGAAGATGTTGCCGGATATGTGAAGGATTATATTAAAAGGACCGGTGACGATTCCCATGACGGTGTCATGAATGCGGTTAAGGCACGTATCGTTGAGATACTGGGCGAGAAGCAGGTTATTGATATCGAGGACGGCAAACTCAATATCATACTCATGGTAGGAGTAAACGGGACCGGTAAGACGACGACTGCCGGCAAGCTTGCCCTCAAGTATAAGTCCGAGGGAAAGAGAGTGCTTCTTGCCGCTGCCGATACTTTCAGGGCTGCAGCTGTGGATCAGCTCAAGGAATGGGGAGCGCGTACTGAGACTGCGGTTATCTCTCATGATGAAGGCTCTGATCCCGCTTCTGTCGTATATGATGCCGTGCAGGCTGCGAAGGCCCGTAAGACGGATGTCCTTATAGTCGATACTGCAGGAAGGCTTCATAATAAAAAGAATCTGATGGATGAATTGTCCAAGATAAACCGTATCATTGAGAGGGAAGCGCCGGATGCGAATAAGAAATCGCTTCTTATCATCGATGCGACAACCGGGCAGAATGCCGTACTGCAGACAGAGGCTTTCTCCGAGGCCGTATCCCTGGATTATCTGGGGATCACAAAACTCGACGGTTCTGCCAAGGGCGGAGTCGCGATAGCCGTTTCCTATCTTGCCAAGGTGCCGATAGTGCTTGCAGGTCTTGGTGAGGGCGCGGAAGATCTTATGGATTTTGATCCGCAGGCATTCGCGGACGCGCTGATTGACACGAACGGGGACATGTGATAATATCGCAAAGCTTGCCGTGGCGCAGAAACAGGGCTTGTCCGCCTTTTCCGCAGCTTCTGGTGAATAAATAATCATTATGGAGGACTACAAAATGTCACAGATCAACAAGGCTGAGATCATCAAAGAGTATGCTACTCACGACGGTGATACCGGATCCCCTGAGGTTCAGATCGCTATCCTTACTGCAAGGATCAATCTTCTTACCGAACACCTCAAGACTCATAAGGGTGACCACCATTCAAGAAGAGGACTTCTCATGATGGTCGGTAAGAGAAGAGGACTTCTCGAGTATCTTCAGAAGATCGATATCGAGAGATACAGGAGCATAATCGCAAGACTCGGATTGAGAAAGTAATACTTTACAGTCAAGTGTTTAAGAGAACCGCCGCAAGGCGGTTCTTTGTTTTGCAATACTATCTGATCATCAACAGCGGAGAGATCGTGAATTCAGGAAGATAGTAGTTGTTCCATTAATGGTGCTGACACCATATATTGTTATGGTACAATATAACGATAAGTATATATGGGGGTAAGCATGGCTCGTAAGTCAGAATACGGTAACGACAGCATAACGATGCTCAAGGGCGCAGACAGGGTTAGGAAGCGTCCCGGAGTCATCTTCGGATCGGATGATCTTGAAGGATGCATACATTCTTTCTTTGAGATATTGAGCAATTCGATCGATGAGGCCAGAGAAGGCCACGGAAAACAGATAATCATTACTAGATTCAAGGACGGTTCGCTCCAGGTCGAGGACTTCGGCCGGGGCATTCCGCTTGACTTTAACCCGAAGGAGAACAGGTATAACTGGGAGCTCGTTTACTGCGAGCTTTATGCCGGCGCGAAGTATGACAATAATTCACTCGGTGACTATGAGTATTCTCTCGGCCTTAACGGTCTCGGCGCCTGCGCTACCCAGTATTCGTCCGAGTATTTTGAAGTTACGGTCTTCCGTGACAAGACGAAGTATGAACTGTCTTTCCGTAAAGGTGAGGTAGTCGGTGAATTAAGAAAGGAACCGTACAGATTTAAGAGAACGGGAACCATCCAGCGATGGAAACCGGATTCCGAAGTGTTCACCGATACCGTTATACCGTTTGACAGGCTTCAGGATATCGTTAAGAAGCAGTCCGTTGTTAACGGGGGAATTGAATTTGTATTAAGGGATGAGGTCCTCGGGACCGAAGAGTCGTACCTTTGTCCCGACGGTATAAGCGGATATGCGCAGGAACTTGCGCAGATGAAGAATTTTACCGAGGTGTACCACTTTGAAGGAGAAGGCAAGGGCAGGGACGCCGAAGACAGACCGGTATATAAGTGCAAGGCTGAGGTTGCTTTCTGTTTTAATAACGAGATCAATGCACTTCAGTATTTCCATAACTCGAGCTATCTTGAGCACGGAGGTTCGCCGGACAGAGCAGTCAAGAATGCTTTCCTCAATGCAATCGATAAAGAGATAAAGGCGAGAGATAAATACAAGGCGAACGAATCCAAGATCAAATTCGAGGATATCGAAGATTCACTGATCCTTATCACATCGACATTCTCTACTTTTACTTCATACGAGAATCAGACGAAGAAGGCCATCAACAATAAGTTCGTGCAGGACTTTATGACGGATCTTATCAAGAGGAATCTTGAAGTCTGGTTTATAGAGAACAAGCAGCAGGGAGACAAGGTGGTCGATCAGGTCCTGATCAACAAGCGTTCCAGAGAGAATGCCGAGAAGACCAGGATCAACATAAAGAAGCAGCTTACAGGCAAAGTCGATATCAACAACAGAATCAAGAAGTTCGTGGACTGCAGATCCAAGGATGTAAACAGAAGAGAACTGTATATCGTTGAGGGTGATTCGGCTTTGGGTTCCGTCAAGCTCGGCAGGGACGCCGATTTTCAGGGGATAATGCCCGTTAGGGGCAAGATCTTAAACTGCCTTAAGGCCGATTATGCCACGATATTTAAAAGTGAGATAATCACGGATCTTATCAAGGTCTTGGGCTGCGGCGTCGAGATAAGCAATAAGCACAGCAAGGACATGAGCGCTTTTAACATCGATCAGCTTCGATGGAACAAGATAATAGTCTGTACCGATGCCGATGTCGACGGATTCCAGATAAGGACTCTGATACTTGCGATGATCTACAGGCTTTGCCCTACCTTGATCGAGAAGGGATTCGTTTATATTGCCGAGTCTCCTCTGTTTGAGATAACCGCAAAGAAGAAGGGCAAGGGCGCTGAGGAACAGACTCTTTTCGCTTTTAACGAGAAGGAGAAGACCGATATACTTGCAAAGTTTGACGACAAGTATCAGATCAATATCCAGAGATCAAAGGGACTGGGTGAGAACGAACCCGAGATGATGTGGGAGACTACGATGAATCCCAAGACACGCCGTCTTATCAAGGTCTGTCCCGAAGAAGCGAAGAAGACCGCCGAGATATTCGAACTGCTGTTGGGTGACAACCTTGCAGGCAGGAAGCAGCATATCGAACAGGACGGACACCTTTATCTTGATATGCTCGATGTCGGCTGACGGTCAGCTTTCACGGCAGAGGAAAGTAAGGAAACAGAAGGAAAATGGCTAAGAAGAAAGAGATCAAAGATAACAATTCACTTAAGGCGAGGCTTACCGATGACAGCAAGCCCGATATGCCTCCCGTTAACCAGCCGATAACTCAGATGCTCGAAGAGAACTATATGCCGTACGCAATGTCGGTAATAGTATCCCGTGCCATACCTGAGATAGACGGCTTTAAGCCTTCACACAGAAAGCTTCTTTATACCATGTACAGGATGGGACTTCTTAACGGCAACAGGACAAAGTCTGCCAATGTCGTGGGTCAGACGATGAAGCTCAATCCGCACGGTGATCAGGCTATATATGACACCATGGTAAGAATGACGAGGGGCAACGGAGCTCTGCTTCACCCTTATGTCGATTCCAAGGGTAACTTCGGTAAACAGTATTCGAGGGATATGCAGTGCGCGGCTCCCCGATATACGGAAGTAAAGCTCGAGAAGCTCTGCGAGGAACTGTTCGGCGGTATCGATAAGGATTCTGTCGATATGGTCGATAACTATGACGGGACCCTTAAAGAACCGGTGCTCCTGCCGTCCACGTTCCCGAGCATACTTGTAAACAGCAATCAGGGTATCGCCGTAGGCATGGCTTCCAACATCTGTTCCTTTAATCTCAAGGAGGTCTGCGATGCGACTATAGCTTATCTTAAGGATAAAAATGCCGATCTGCTTGAGATAATGCCGGCTCCTGACTTCTCGGGAGGCGGTCAGATCCTTTATAACCGGGATCAGATGGAGGAGATCTACAATACGGGCAAAGGCTCGGTTACCTTAAGAAGCAAATACAGCATCGATAAGAAGAATAATCTTATCGAGATCACCGAGATCCCTTATTCCACATCATCTGAAGCGATCATAGACGGAATAGCCGATCTCGTTAAATCAGGTAAGGTCAGGGAGATAAATGACGTCAGGGACGAGACGGACCTTGACGGACTTAAGATAACTATCGACTGCAAGCGCGGAACCGATCACGATGAGCTTATGAAGAAGCTGTTCCGCTTTACAAAGCTTCAGGACACTTTCTCATGTAATTTCAATATCCTGATAAACGGATCACCGCGTGTCATGGGAGTCCGTGAGATCATAAGCGAGTGGCTTGACTGGAGACGCCAGTGCGTAGCGAGAGAACTCTCATTCGATCTTTCAAAGAAGAAGACCAGGCTTCATCTGCTTGAAGGTCTCGAGAAGATCCTTCTTGATATCGATAAGGCCATATCGATAATAAGAAATACCGAGCTGGAGGAAGAGGTTGTACCGAACCTCATGAAGGGATTCGGGATCGATCAGGTCCAGGCTGAATATGTAGCAGAGATCAAGCTCCGTAATATCAATAAGCAGTATATCTTAAACCGTACTGCCGATAAGGCAAATCTCGAGAAGGACATCGCTGAGATCGAGGATATCCTCGGCAAGCCAAACCGCATAAATACACTGATATCGAAGAAACTGAAGGAGGTCGCGGATAAATACGGTAAGCCCAGGAAGACTGAGATCGTAATGGCGGAACAGGTCGAGACTTATGTTCCGGATCAGAATATCCCCGATTATCAGGTCCATCTTATGCTTACAAGGCACGGCTATCTCAAGAAGTTCACGCCTAATGCGCTGAAGCGTTCGGAGGATATCAAGATCAAAGATGACGATGAGATATTCCTCAATGTCGATGCCATGAATAAGAGCGATATACTCTTCTTCTCGAACAAGTGTAATGTATATAAGAGCAAGACATATGAATTCCAGGATAATAAGGTATCGGAATTCGGTGCGTTCCTTACAAATGAACTCGGTCTCGAGGATGACGAGAAGATCATCTTCATGCTCGTAACGACTGATTATAAGGGCAGGCTCATGATAGGGTTTAAGAACGGAAAGGCAGCTGTGTTTCCGATCAATGTTTATGAGACCAAGCAGAACAGGAAGAAGCTTATAAATGCTTTTTCCGATAAATCCGAGGCCGTGTCTTTCCTTGTTATCCCGGAAGGAGAGGATCCGGATCTTTTCGCAAGGTCGGATAAGGATAAGGCTGTCATATTCAAGTCCTCGCTCGTGCCGCTCAAGACTACAAGGTCAACGCAGGGAGTGCAGCTTCTCATAAGCAAGAAAGGATCATTGCTGTCGGAGATAGTGACACTCGCAGAGTCGGGACTTCGCGATCCCGAGTATTACCGAATAAGGAATATTCCGGCGATAGGATACTATATCAAGCCCGATTCGTTCGAGAATAAGCAGATGGGATTTGAAGATTTTACGTGAGACGGCAGGAAGATAATATCTTCGACAACTTTGAGAAGAAGGGCAAAGGGCAGACCGGACACATAATAGCGGCTGCCGCCTGCATACTTGCAGTGGCCTTCATGATAGGTGTTGTCTTCCGTATCAATATCTCTATTGATGATGAGGAAGGCGTCATCCCTGATTTTGCTTCAGCGATGGATGAGGGCAGATATTCAGATGCGCTCAGTATCTACCGTGAGATGCACGATCTTGTGGTGGCATCGGATGATGACGGTGATTCCGCGGATCCCCGGTATGAAAGCCGCGCTGAACAGGTTCGGCAGATGGAGAATATCGTCGATCAGAGACTGCTGTCTATCGAAGAGCAGATGAGATCGTCGCGTTATGTTCCGTCATCCTCTGATCTGCGCTTCATGAATGAGATGCAGGAGCTCACATCCTCAAAACTGTCATCCTGGCTTAATGACCTTTGCACTGAGTTCCTGCTCGGAACGATAGAGAAACCGGATCTCATCTTTATCTTTGAAACATTGAGCGGGGTAGGAAATATATCTGCAACAACAACACCGCTTCTTTATGAGATCGAGACGATAGAACAGGCAAGAGGCGAGGTTCAGTCCGCCGAGAATGCGTTCTCACAGGGAGACTATATCCTTGCCGTGCAGCGTTATGAAGCGGTCTGCGGAAATTATACGGGTTTTGTCTATGATTACTCTTCGGACAGGATCGAGCAGATAAAACAGATAATGTATGAACCTATGCTCGAAGAAGGCGAGCATATGCTTGAACGTTACAGATATTATTCCGCAGAGGAACTGCTGTCGAATCTGGCAGTTATCTTTCCTAACGACAACAGGATCAACTCGGATCTTCTTGAGGCTACGTCACATACATCCGAGACTACTGAATATACGGGAACTGTTGAAGTGCTGTCCGTAAGGCAGCTTATCGCGGATGTCAGCAGGGGCGCCACGACGACCGGTCTTTATCTTACGGACGAAGAATTTACGAGAATGCTGGAGGAGCTTTATTTGAACGGTTATGTTCTCGTCGATGCCTCGACCATGGCAGACCTATCCGAGGATACTTACATAACCGAAGTGAATCTTACTGTCCCCACAGGGAAAAAGCCTTTGATCCTCGTTCTCGACACGTTTGATTATAATGTTGCGAATACATATAATTTCGGACTTTGTACGCAGCTCGTCCTCAATGAGCAGGGGTATGTATGCGGTCAGTATGTCGAACCGGACGGTACAGTGGTAACCGGAAGGGAACTCGAAGCGATAGGCATAGTGGACAGGTTCATTGAAGAGCATCCCGATTTTTCTTATGACGGCGCGAAAGGGGTCATATCCGTTTGCGGCTACGAATCCGTATTCGGTTATGTGATAAGCCGTGATGAAGCTGACGACAGGTCACAGGCCCTTGCCAATATCGGCCGGCCTAATGTGGATTTCTCCGATGCCGAGATCGAATCCAACCGTCAGACTGTCGCTCAGATAATGACTGTCCTTCAGGATACAGGCTGGACTCTGGCTTCTTCGACTTACGGCAATATCAATGCGTTTGAATCCGATATGGATACCATCGTACAGGATGCGGAGAAGTGGATGGATCAAATAGAGACACTTATCGGAGAAGTGCATATTATCGTATATCCCGGCGGAAACTACATCTACGGGACCGATCCGAGGGCTGTATATCTTAAGCAGAACGGGTTCAGGATATTCTTCGGCATGGGACATAATCCCTATCATATCTATGGCGACAATTATCTCTATTACGACAGGACTATGGTAAGTGAATATACACTTGAGACCAATGATTTCTCCAGACTCTTTGATGTAAGAAGGATACTGGATTCATATGTAAATGCGGTAAATACTGATGAAGAAGGCCAGCCGGAGCAGGAACCTGTCTGAGAATCTAACAAATATGTTTCTATTGGTGTTTTGATTCATAAACGGGTGGTACGTTTGTCAGAAAAAATATATAATTGTATAAAATGTGCGGAGGTATGACATGGCTAATACTGACAGGTTATCGGAATACGTTAAGGAAGAGCCGATCCTTTGGCACGACAGAAGAAGATATCTCGGTCTTCCGTTATCATTCACCAGATACAGCTTTGACAGCAATAAATTCTATTTGAAGAGAGGGCTTTTCAACACCACTTCAGATGAAGTGCTGTTATACAGGGTTCTTGATATCAGGCTATCAAGAACATTATGGCAGAAGATCTTCGGTGTCGGGACTATAGTGTTGAAGACTGCCGATCAGACGACTCCCGTTCTCGAGATCAAGAGCGTGAAGGATTCCGAGCGCGTCAAGACCGCGTTGAGCAATATTGTCGAGAATGAAAGAAACGAGAAGCGAGTCCTCGGTAAAGAAATGTTCGGGACTGCCGGACATGCTGGGATCGATCTTGACGGTGACGGAATACCGGACATCATGGACGGAGATATCGGATAAAAGACGATTGGCAAGGCAATAGATGGAGACAAGATTAGACAGGTATGAAGGGGCCAGAGAGGCCAAGATAGCCCAGTTAAGAGAACTTATCGAGAATTCGAAGAAGATCGTTTTCTTAGGAGGCGCAGGTGTCTCGACCGAGAGCGGGATCCCTGATTTCAGAAGCGGTGACGGTATCTATAATCAGGACAGCGGTCTTCAGTACAGAGCTGTCGATGTCATATCGCATTCATTCTTTGTCGAGCATCCCGAAGAATTCTATGATTTTTACAGAAGAAAGCTTCTTTATCCCGATGCCAAGCCGAATAAGGCGCATAAGGCTCTTGTAAGGCTCGAACGTCAGGGAAAGCTTCTTGCCATCATAACGCAGAATATCGATAGACTTCATCAGGATGCGGGCTCTAAGTGCACCATTGAGCTTCACGGATCCGTTTACAGGAATTACTGCATGGATTGCGGAAAGAAGTTCGGACTCAAGTATATCCTTGAGCATGAAGGCGTTCCTCATTGTGACAGGTGCGGAGGTATCGTCCGCCCCGGAATTACTCTCTACGAAGAGAATCTCGAACACGAACCTGTAGACAGCGCCATCAAGGCCTTGAAGAAGTGCGACCTGCTCATTATCGGCGGCACATCGCTCACAGTCTATCCTGCAGCTACATTCTCCCAGTTCGTAAAGCACGACAAGATGGTAATAATCAATAAGTCTTCCACTTATCTCGATCTGTCGGCAATGCTTACCATCCATGATTCCCTGGGTGATGTACTGGATCAGGCTATACCTAAGAGAAAGAAGAGATCCGATGCAGGGAAGAAGCGCAAGAAGACTTCTTCGGCGGGCAAAGCAGCTGCATCCAAGTCTGCGGCCAAGAAGGTATCCCGTAAGTCCGGTGACGGCAGTTCCGGGAAATGACGGATTATTTCAATTCAATCGCCGCATCCTTAAAGGAAGCTAAAGAATCGATCGACAGAGTAAACCGCAGACTGAGCATTCTGCGGCTCATCTTTTTTATGCTTGCCGCAGCATTTGTTATTGCAGGTATTATCAAAGACCGGAATGTCTTGCTCTTTTGTGCCGCTTTCGCTTTCCTTGCCGTATTTGTCTTTCTTTGCATTGTCCACGGCAGGTCTAAGGAAATGGCAGAACTCTTAATGCAGAAGATACATGCAAATGACAGATATACAGCAAGGATCAAAGGTGATTACAGTCTGCTCGAGGATGAGGGAAAGGAATTTGCGGATAATTCGCATCCTTATTCGTCTGATCTCGATCTGTTCGGATCTCATTCGATATTCAGCCTGTATAACATATCGCATTCCGTTTTCGGGAGGAGCGCATTTGCCGATAAGCTCAAGGGGAAGGACTTCGGGAACCTTGATAAGAAAGGGATAATCAGTCTTCAGAAGACGGTGGCTGAGCTTTCACGGGATCCGGAGTTTCTCCTTGATTACGAAGCTGTCGGTGCCGCGCATCCGATCGATAAACTGCCGGAAGCGCTGATGCGTCTTTGTGCTAAGGAAAACAGGCTTCCGAAGGGATTTAAACTGCTTTATAAGACTGCACCTTTTCTTTGGATAATTCCTGTGCTTTGTGTTGTCTTATCGGCCGGTGTCTATGTGCGCATATCGGTCCTTGCTGTCATTCTCGTAAATCTTATCATTTGGTTCTTGTCGTCAAGACATGATTTTGCGGATATATTCAAGGCAGGGAAGATATCCGGACAGGCGGCCGCGATAAAAGCCCGTGTCGATATGCTCACCGATGAGACGAAGAAACAGATATTTGTTCCCGGGTATATTGCGGATGATTTTGAGAGTGAGGTAAGATCTCTTATAAAAGCGTGCAATCTGTGTTCTTTAAGAGATCAGCCGATATCGGCATTGATACTTAATGTGCTCATCCCATTTGATCTTATTTGCGCAGACAGGCTTCTTGACTGGAGTCTCGATCACGGTCAGTCTTTTATCCGGAATGTTAAAGGTCTCGGCGAAGCGGAAGCTTTGATGTGCGCAGCGGTTCCGGGACTTGTTCACAAGGAGTCCTGTGTACCGGAGATTGAGGATGAAAAAACCGCATATTTCAGCGGTACGGATATGATCCACCCTTTGCTCCAGCCTCAAAAGGCCGTAGCAAATTCTGTATGCATAGATTCCAAGTCAGCTCTGATCACAGGTTCAAATATGAGTGGAAAGACCACGCTTATCAGGACTGTGGGAATAATGTGCGTATTAGCCTATACGGGGGCAAGTGTTCCTGCCAAAGCCGTAAGAACATCGATAATGAGGATAATGACTTCCATGAGGATTGCCGACAGCCTGGAGGAGAACATGAGTACATTCCGGGCAGAACTCATAAGGATTGGTTCCATCGTAGAAGCATCTGCCACGCAGATACCGCTGCTCTATCTTATAGATGAGGTGTTCAGAGGCACTAATTCCCAGGACCGTACAGACGGCGCCGAGATTCTGCTTACAAAACTTGATAAGCCTTATATTGCGGGCTTCATGACTACGCATGATTATGCTCTGTGTGACAGGATAGCCGACGGACGCCTTAAAGACGGTGCTGTATTCTTTCATTTCAGCGAGAGATACGAAGGCGATGAAGTCATCTTTGATTATAAACTCAAGGAGGGGATGTCCCACGAATCCAATGCCAGGTTCCTTATGCGTCTGGTTGGGATAGAATGATCTCGTCGCATTAATGATCATCAGGATCAAACTTCACAATTTGTTCACATTGTTGTTGCCTTTATTATAATATAGGGTAAAATAGATTTATGTCTCTAGAGTGTTTGCGCAACTATAAGTCACTTATCGTAGACTATTCATTTATCAGGCGTTATGGCGGCACCAGCCTCCTGCCTGAATTTCTTGATATCGTGATATCCGGTCACAAGGATGTATATGTCAGCAGATCTTTTAAGTATATGCATTACTGCGTAATACATCAGGCTGATGAGAAGAACGATTCCGTAGCAGGAGCCATGAAGGAATTCTGTTCAATGCTTCTTCCGGATAAACTGCTCCATTCGATTCAGGTAACAGAGACCGGAGAATTCCTCTCTAAGATGTCTCTCGTTCCGGAAGGCTGTCTTGTACTCGCTTCTTCTTCCGTGCTCATGAAGAGGATACGCGAGAAGAGACCTGTGTTTCTCGGTGATATCTGCGTTATCGATGATGACAACGGCGTGGGTATCTTTCACAGCATTCCGGAGGTTATCGATGCATATCCCGAGATGCCCATAAGCCCTCTTGCAGCATCGGATAAGTATCTGGATGTCCCTGTATACTGCAACGTCGGGGATACTGTCATGACGGGAAGCGGCAAGGCTGTCGTTCTTGAGAAGCGTGTCAGCGCAGGCGCTGAAGGAATGGTATTTACCACCGATAATCCCAGGATAGTAGCAAAGATCTATCACAAGGGAATTATCACCCCGCTCAGATGGAAGAAGCTTCAGACACAGGTAAAGATGGGGATCAATTCTCTCGGAGTCTGCTGGCCCATAGATCTTCTGACTTATAAAGGCGTGCCTGTCGGTTATACCATGATAATGGGAAGAGGAAAGACGATTGGCAATGTTTTTGACGGCCCTGATGCTCTGCTTAATTCGTTCCCGGAATGCTCAAGGCTTGATATCGTTACGATACTGACCGATCTTCTTGAGAAGTATATCTATCTTCACATGTACGATATCGTAGCCGGTGACATTCAGCTTAAGAATGCCCTCATCTATTCGACAAATTCCATATATCTTATAGATATGGACAGCGTACAGGTCAAGGATCTTCCTTGCCCTGTAGGCACCGAGGAATTTACTGATCCGAGACTGTGGGGCAAGGATTTTTCGAGCTTTTTAAGACGTCTTGAGGACGAGGATTACTCTATCGCGATGCTTGTCTTCTCGATTCTTTTCTGCGGACTTCATCCCTTTGCGACCAGAAACGGTGCAGAGACCTTAAGGGAAGAGATCATGGAGAAGAATTTTCCTTATTCGGTCGATGATCTTTCTGACGAGCATATCCCGAAGGGCGGTTATAACCATATCTGGGAATATCTGCCGGATAACTTAAAGCAAATGCTCTATAAGACATTCAAAGAAGGCGGATCGTTCGAGGCCTTAGAATGGTATGAAGCGGTAATGGCATACAAAGGTGCGCTGTCCTCACATGAATATGAAGACGAACAGGCTTATAAGGCGTTCCCGTTGATGGATTATGTCGCCACTGATCCTCATCCGATCTCCAAGCCTCGCTTTAAAGCGCCTTCGTCAGGCACAGGCTCCGATGCGTCAAAGCCGCTTTTCAAGCCCGCCCGATCCGCTTTCAATAATAATTCAGGCAGTTCGCCTTTCGGCGGAAGAGTAACAAACAGCAATGAACCTTTTAAAAGGAAAGATGATAACGGATCTTCGGGCAATAATCCCGGCGGTTCGTTCGGAAATCTGTGGAACAGGAGATAAAGTCACATGTCTGAGAACAACATTAATGCTTCGGATTTTGGCAGCAGCACGAAGAGAAGACTTCCGATCTGTTTTTGTCTTGATACATCGGGTTCGATGATGGGAAATCCTATCAAGCAGCTCAATCAGGGCCTTACTAACTTCATTGCTTCGATCAAGGCGAATGATGATACGAGATCCGCTACGGATATCGCGATAATTACCTTCGGTTCATCTGTTGAGATCGTCATGCCTTTCGGCAAGATCGCAGGTGATCTTCCGGAGATATCCGCATCCACTACGATGACTCCTATCGGTGAGGGGATCCTGACAGCGCTTGAGCTTCTTAACGCCCGTAAAGAGGGATATAAGGAGCAGGGCATCAAATACTATCAGCCCTGGCTTGTAGTTATTACCGACGGCGCTCCTCAGGGACCGAATGCGCTCGCCAATATGGAACTTGCGATCAAGGCCTGCAATGAGCTCGAGAGCAATGATAAGCTTGTCGTATTTAATATCGGTGTCGGAAACAGCGTTGACTTCGATATATTGAAGAGGCTTTCCGTTAAGCGTGAAGAACCCATATCGATATCATCCGGAGACTTCGGAAAACTCTTTGAATTCCTGGGTTCATCAAGTTCGTCCATCGTCTCTTCCGGTGCGAGCGACGATGCCCTTTACAATCTGTCGACCGAACCCGAGGGTGAATCGGTAGACGTTGATGATTTCTTTAAGTTTATGGAAGAGTGACCGCTGCCATGCCGAATGTAACCGTTTCAGCAGTAACCTTAACCGGCAATAAACACAAGGGAAGAGGGATTCCCTGTGAAGATTATTCCCTTGCAGTGCAAAGGGACGGGGTTTCTGTTGTCGTCGTATGCGACGGGGCCGGATCAAAGCAGTATACACACGCAAGATACGGATCAAAGTCTGTCTGTGAGATCGTATCCGAGCTTCTGATCAGTTACTTTGATGCTCTTTATTACGAGAACCGTGAAGCTGCCGTAAAACAGATAATCATATCGTCCATACATATAGCTTTCGCGAATATAATGGAGAAGTATAAACTCGATACTCTCGAGAGGTTATCGTGCACATTGATGTTCTGTGCCGTTAAGGACAGGAGGGTGCTCATCGGACATCTGGGAGACGGTCTTATAGCTTGTTCGACTCCTTCCTCTGTCAGGCCGGTCACGATGCCGCAGAATGATAAGGCAGGGCATACATACTTTGTGACCATTCCTCATTCTGCGGACTATATGAGGCTCGTTAAGACCACCACTGACGGTATTCACGGTATAGCCCTTATGACCGACGGCGTTCAGGATAATGTCTATGATGAGGCATCCGGACTCGTTAAGCCGGTCGTTGCCCGTATGATCGATACTGCACTTAAAGGGAGAGAACAGTCTCAAAAGGAGATAGAAGCGATCCTTGCACAGTATGTTGTCGGTGCTTCGAATATGAGTGACGATTCATCGTTCGGTATCCTGCTGTTTGAAGGCACGGCCGGTCCCGATCCCGAGACTCTGCCAAAGAGTGCAGACAAATTCGGAAACAGCGATGATTCATTTAAAGAACTTACCGTTTCCATGGCGCCCGAAGTTAAGAAAGCGCAGGAGATGATAAAGAACTGCGCATCAAATCCTGCTCCTTCGGCTGATGCTCAGGGCGACGATGAAGATTATAATGCAGTTGCTAAGGCAAGTCCTGTTCCGGCCAAGCCTGTCAGGACAGTTCAGTCTGAACCTGCAGTGAGCGAAGCTAAACCTTCCGAACCGGGATCATCTGCTCCGAAGAAGTCAGCCGGTTCCTCTTTGCTGCTTAAAGCCGTTGCCCTTGCGGAACTTATAGCTATCATTCTGTTGCTGATCAAAATATTTATATTGGGGAAATGATATATGGATAGAGAAGAGAAAAAGTATGAAGTATTACCGGGTGTAAAGATTCCCGACATCAAGTCTATCCTTGAGGCTGCGTCGGATTTTTCGAATCCGGGTGTCGACAATGTTCACATCAAAGGCGGAGATTACAGAAAGACACTTGCGCCCGAAGAAGAGACGGCTGTTGCTGCTCCTTCTACTGCAGAACTCTCGCAGCTTCAGGATCTCGGTCAGGAAGTTGCACAGCATGAGCTTCGCGTTCAAGAAGAGTCGCGTAAGAAGATGGAGGAGATCAGGAAGCAGATCATGGCTCCCGAATCTATTGATGAACTTCAGAAAGCTGCCGCTTCTACTCATATGAGCAAAGAGAAGAGGGAGACCATAGCGAAGGAAAGAGCCGAGAAAGAAGCCCAAAAGTCGGAAGAAGAGGCTAAGATTAAGGCAAGAGAAGAAAGACGCGCCGCTCAGCAGAAGGCGCTCGAGGAATCACGCCAGAAAAAGGCGGCTGAACTCGAAGAAAAGCGCAAGGCAGAAGAAGCAGCCCTTAAAGAGCAGGAGAAATCAAAAGACGAAGAGAAAGAAAAGGACGATGCGAAGGCGGATCAGAAGCCTAAAGCCGACGATTCACAGACTCTCGATGATTTCTCGGAGTTCCTCTGACTTATATTTCATTTCCGTGATAATTGTTTTACAAAAGCGGCTGATGCCGCTTTTTTGCTGATCAGTTCACCCTTAAGAGTTTATAATTATCATATGTTTATGTCGGCACGCAAAGTAACAGCCGCCGTTGTCGGTCTGGCATTAACGTTTCATGTGTTGAGCGTCGATGATATCGGCGCTGTCAATGACGTGTCGCTTCAGGCACCCGAGATGGCAATTACATCAGCCGAACCGTCATCATCTGTCCCTGCGTATTATTTTACGGTTGATTCCCATATATCTGCGGAAGTTACCGAGAAGACTGATGATATTGAAGACAGGACTTTTATGCTGTCTATGGATGAGGATATGGAGGACGATATCATCGATCCCGATGATTTTGTTCATGACGGATCTCATCTGTGGATAAGCGTGGATATCGCGAATCTTAGAAGTGATCCGACCGTAGATTCCGACATTATTGGACAGATAACTTATTCAACGGATGTTATCCGTATATCATACGGATCTGAATGGTCCAAGATAAGGACTGATGACGGCATGGAAGGTTATGTCCTGTCGTCTTTGCTGTCAGAGGAGGAGATCGTGCTTCCGACTGCTACGCCGACTCCGCTTCCTACGTCGACTCCTACACCGACTCCTGTCCCCACATCGGCACCTACAGCTACTCCTTCGCCGACACCCGTGTCTTCGCAGTCTTCCGTAAATGAGACGCCGTTTAATGCGACTGTTTATGCTTCGTGTGTAATGAATGTCAGATCAGGTCCGGGAACGGAATACTCTCTTGTCACGGGTCTTAATCCGGGTGATGCCATAACCGTTACAGCAGTTACTGACAACGGCTGGTACAGAACAAGCGACGGTAATTATGTCAAGGCGGATCTTTGTACCGATCAGCCTCCGGCTCAGCCCGTGACTCCGTCACAGACTCCTGTCGACGGATCGTCTTACGGTGACTTCGCGAACTTCTGCCTGCAGTTTGTCGGTGTTCCTTATGTATACAGCGGCGCTTCTCCTTCCGGTTTTGACTGTTCCGGATTCGTGTCGTATGTTTATGCGAATTACTACGGGATCGGTCTTCCTCACAATGCTGCTGAGATAGCTGCTCTCGGAAGCGCGGTATCTGCCGAGAATATTAGTACCGGTGATGTAATATGCCATGATTACAATAATGACGGATATATCGATCACGTCAGCCTTTATATAGGCAACGGCACTTGTATTCACGCTTCAAATTCGCGTATGGGCGTTATAACGACAACATGGCCTATGGGTTCAGTCGTTACGATAAGAAGATTTGTCTGATCCGAGTTTTCTGTAGACCGTAAGATACATCGTAATAAAGCTTGCAAGTCCGCCTACGACGTTCGAGTCGGGTTCTGCCATGAATACTCCGTTCACGGAAGGATCCGTGAATCTCGGAAGCAGAATGGTCAGAGGTATGACGAGGATCACTTTTCGAAAAACAGAGAAGAAGACCGCGCGCCCGCTCTTTCCGAGAGACATAAACGTGGACTGCCCCGAGAACTGAAAGGCCATAAAGATGTAAGCAAGGAAATAAAGGTGCAGGGCAGGCACAGCGGCTTCAACAAGAGCCGTATCGTCAGTAAACATCTTTATGAAGAATCCGGGGAAGATAATGATCAGAAGCCAGGCAACGGCAGTATAAGCAAAAGCGAAAAGGAAAGATGTCCGGATCCCCTGACGCACGCGTTCCGGTCTTCCGGCACCGTAATTAAAGCCCATGACCGGAGCTGCGCCGTTTGTTATTGAATGAACGACCACGCTCATGATGTCCCTAACTGAGCTTACGATGGTCATTATCCCGACATATTCGTTGCTGCCGTACTTAATAAGTGTACGGTTGCATACAGTCTGGTTAAGACTGTTGGTAAACTGCATGATAAAACCCGTGAAGCCGACAGAGCAGATCTCGACACAAATGATAAGCTTCGGCCGCATATAATGAGGATCGAGTCTGTAAATAGGCTTTTTGCCCGTAAGAAATGCGATCACCCAGATAAGTGAGACTGTCTGCGATATTACGGTAGCGGCCGCAGCGCCGCTGATACCGAGGTTGAGACCGTATATGAAGACAGGGTCGAGGATGATATTAAGAATTGCTCCTGAAAGGGTGGTGATCATTGAAGTAACGGGAAACCCCTGTGCGCTGATATAGTAATTAAGACCGTTGGCGAGCATTGTCGAGAAAGTGCCGATCATATAGATCTTAAGATATGCTCTCGCATAAGGATATGTCAGGCTGTTCGCTCCCAGTGTATACAGGACGGGTTTCATAAAGACGAGTATGACGGCAGTGAGGATCAGACTGCCTGCGGTAAGCAGCGTAAAGGAATTTCCGAGCACTCTTTTTGCCTTTTCTTTATTGCCTGCTCCCGAAGCAATGGAAAACACGGGAGAACCGCCCTGACCGAAGAGCATCGTGAATGCTAATACGATCGAGACAACGGGGAAAGTGAGGCCGAGGCCCGTAAGAGCATCTTTGCCTTCTCCGGAAATGTGCCCGATATATATACGGTCGACTATATTATAAAGAAGCTGGACAAAACCGGAGAGCATAAGAGGAAGGGCCTGTTTTAAGATGAGGCCTGCCACGCTGCCTTCCGTGAAATCCTTTGATCTGTCATCAGATACGGTCATTTTTTCCGTCATATTCGATTCTTTGCGCCGTTATTCTCATAAGAAAAGCCTTGAGACTTATGCCTCAAGGCTTATGGTCGGAGTGACGGGACTTGAACCCACGACCTCTTGCTCCCTAAGCAAGCACTCTAGCCACCTGAGCTACACCCCGATATACTGTCCCATGCCGTTCGGAAGATCTGGTCGGAGTGGCGGGACTCGAACCCACGGCCTCTTGCTCCCGAAGCAAGCACTCTACCACCTGAGCCACACCCCGATATTCCGAGCGAGCCTTAGACAGCTATAAGATGATATTACAAGTTTTAATTTTATGCAAGTCAAGATTAAGGTTTATGTTATTATATTGAGAAGATTATCATCGGAGGCGATCCAATATGAGCAGAGCGGACGAGATCTTTGATCAGAATATCAATGATATCCTGAATTCGGGATATACGACAGAGAATGAGAAGGTGAGGCCTCATTGGGAAGACGGGACTCCTGCATATACATTTAAGAAGTTCGGTGTCGTAAACCGCTATGATCTGTCTAAAGAGTTTCCCATGCTTACACAGCGTTACATCAATTTTAAGGGTGCCGTTGATGAGATCTTGTGGATCTGGCAGAAAAAATCCAATAACGTGAAGGATCTCGGGACACATATCTGGGATGCATGGGCTGATGAGAACGGATCTATCGGCAAAGCTTACGGATATCAGCTGGGTGTAAAGCATCACTATAAGGAAGGTGACATGGATCAGGTCGACCGTGTCCTCTTTGACCTTAAGAACAATCCCAGCAGCAGGCGAATCATGACTAATATTTATGTTCATCAGGATCTTCACGAGATGAATCTTTATCCCTGCGCTTATTCAATGACATTCAATGTAACGGGCAACAAGCTCAATGCGATCCTTAATCAGAGAAGTAACGACATGCTCGTCGCTAACGGCTGGAATGTATGCCAGTATGCAGTTCTCGTTCATCTTTTCGCGAGATGCACGGGCTTTGAAGTCGGCGAGCTTGTACATGTTATCGCTGATGCACATGTTTACGACAGACATGTTCCGATAGTAAAAGAAGTTATCTCGCGGCCGTGTTTTCCTGCTCCGAAGCTTGTGATAGATGAGGGAATAACGGACTTCTATCAGTTCACCACGGACAACATCCGTCTTGAGAATTATCAGTACGGTGAGAAAGTAAAGGGGATACCGGTAGCCGTCTGATGAGGATAGTATTTGTAAGACACTGTGAACCGGATTATACGATCGATTCTCTTACACCGAGAGGGTGGGAGGAGGCTTCGCTTCTCGCGGACAGAGTGTCAAAATGGAACGTCGACGACTTCTATATGTCCCCGCTGGGACGAGCAAAGGATACGGCCAAGGTATCTCTCGACAGAAGAGCTGAACTCGGACTTAACCACGAAGCTTCAGTTCTTCCATGGCTTAAGGAATTCTATTATGACCTTAAGTATCCTGATACGAATGAGCCCTGCATGTGCTGGGACCATATGCCGTCTTATTTTAGCGGCAACAAGGATCTTCACGATAAGGACAGATGGTACGATACGGATCTTATGAGGTCCGGCAATATTCGCGCGGAATACGAAGCCGTGACGTACGCTTTCGATGAGCTTCTTAAGGGGTACGGCTACGTAAGGCGCAGTGACGGCACTTATGAAGTAACGTCCCACAATGACAAGACTATAGTTATGTTCTGCCACTTCGGAGTTACCGCTTTGCTTACGGGACACATGACAGGTGTTGCACCTACGTGTCTATGGCAGAACTTCTTCATGGCGCCCTCTTCGGTTACCATAATAGGCTCTGAAGAGCGTGAAGAGGGAACCGCTTCGTTCCGTGTGCAGGTCTTCGGCGACACGGCACATCTTACTTCAAAGAATGAATCCGTATCCTCATCAGGATACTTCGCGGAGGTGTTGAGTATATGAGCATGACGGCAATTGCAGCTGTAGATCAGAACTGGGGCATAGGATATAAGGGTGACCTTCTCATCTCTCTTCCTGAGGATCAGAAGGGGGTCTTCCGTAAGTATACTTCCGGTAATACAGTGGTGTTCGGAAGAAAGACGCTGCTCACTTTCCCCGGCGAAAGGCTTCTGCCCAAGAGAGTCAACATCATCCTTACAAGAAACAAGGACTTTGAGAAGGAAGGCGCAGTCATCCTTCATGACAGGGAAGAGCTTCGCGAGTACGAGAAGATGCATCCTGATGAGAAGATATTTCTTATCGGCGGCGAATCCGTCTATAAGAGTATGCTCGATCTTTGTGATGAGGCAATAATCACTTATATCCATAAGGAATTTACTGCCGATGCTTACTTCCCGAATCTCGATGAAGATCCCGAGTGGGAGCTTGATCGGGAAGAAGATGAGATAATGTCTGAAGCAGGCGTCTCATTCAATGTCAGGTTTTACAAAAGAAAAAATTGACTAATGGTCAATAATGTAGTAGCATAGGTGCAGTTTAAGGAGAAAGAATTTGAAGAATATCGATTCGGCAATCAAGAATATGACTTCTTACATCGCACTCGCGACGCTTATCATGAGTGTACTTTTGGAAGCAGTCTTTCTTATCATCGGAAGATGGGACCTTCCCGTCCTGTTTGGTAATCTTCTGGGTGCCGGTGTCGGTATCCTCAATTTCTTCCTTATGGGGCTCGGCCTTCAGAAAGCTCTCGATAAGGACGAGAAGGACG
>JAFXPN010000003.1 GCA_017527865.1 Clostridiales bacterium | reverse complement strand
TCCTTAAAAGCTTAATATCTTATTCCTGATATCTTCCACTCTCCGTCTATTCGCGTGAGATAAAGATGCGTCGTCGTAGGCAGCGTCTCGGGGTCAGGCCACATCTGCATGACCTGTTCGACATATGCTTCGACATAGACGGTGTCATCGTTGTAGGCGATGAAATCTATAATGTGCTCATTCTGCATCGTTACGGCGCCGTGTCCTGTGAAATACCTCAATGCGGTGCTGCGGCTGATATAGTTCAGCGCCAGGCTGTCCGGAGGAAAGTAGGGATTGAGCTCAGACAGATCCGCATCCATCGATATAACGTTCGCGAAGAGGTCCGTGTATTCGAGAGCGAACTGCTCGAGATATTCTCTGTCAGGGTGATTCTCCGAATAATCCGCGCTGTAAAGGTCAAAATCCGCGTTATATTCTACAGGCTGTTCGTTGCCTGCATAATCCGTAACGGTTACTTCAGGTTCGTAATAAAGACCTGATACTGAGTATGTGCAGAATCCCGGGATGCTTCCGCCGTACGGTTCAACATACTGGAGTTCATCCTCATCGGGAGGGAATTCTTCTGTGAGATATGTATCATCGAGAGCGATTCCGTTAATGTATACCGTGGAGTTCGCGGGAACTTTGACGGACGCGCCTTCAAAGGGAAGAGCGGGGAAGGATATGTTTGATAACATCCATGTCGGGAAGCCGAATTCCCTTTGAACGGTCATATCCCTTTGTAAGGTTACGGTGCCGATAACAAGTCCGTCAGCTTCTACAGTATAGCAGGGATGGTCTGAAGTATATTCGCCTGACTCGATATATGTAAGCTGCTTTCCTTCTATCATGGACTTCATGTATTCCCGGACGGCCGTTTCATCTTCGAACGATGATACCGTAGGATGTTCGCTCATGTTCTGCCACAGATAATCGATATCATATGTCTCGAAGTGAGTGAAGATGTCGTCCATAACGAGATCCGGAGAGGAGGCCTGATATGATGTCTCGTATCTGATAAGGAAATCATTGAATATGCCGTAGACGTAGAAGATGGCACAGGTCACGGCGATAAGCCATACGAACAGCACCGCAACATATATGTGAAAATACTTCTTTCCGGGCTTTTTCTTCTTTTTGCTGTCCTGGCTGTCCGGATTATCGATGCCCTGCTGCATAACGAACGGAGAAGGTTCGATCTTTACTACGGGAGTGCTCATCTTTGCAGATCCCGTTTCATAACTCTTTCTTGTCTGATCATGCTTCTTCATGCTTCGCCCTCCGCCGGTGTTTCTTCACTGTCAAGAGGGAGGACGACAAATGCCGTGGGAATCGCGCGGTTGCCTCTTATCTGCGCGTTGTCGACTATCTCTTCGCCGTTGTACCACATGGAGGAGGACATTCCTCCGTCGAGATTAAATGCATTTACGGCTCCGTATTCGACCATGATATCGATAAGGTCAGCCATGGTGGCGCCCATAGATGTAGATCTTCTGCCTTCTATTACGAGCATGAGTACGGCTCCGTCTGCTCTTTGTCCGATCGCAGTCCTGGGATTGAGGCCGCCGCCGACACCGCTGTAATTCGCAGCAACACCGTTTACTATAAGTGACGGACCGAATGATACGGCATCTCTTAATCCTATGCTCTGGGCATAACTGCCGCTCATGGTTCCTACTACGAGGATGTCATCCTGGTTGAATCCGACCGTGGGAAGGCTGGTCGCAGTCGTATATATAGGGTCGCCGTTCTCGTCGTAACCCGCTTCATAATACTCATCTGCATTATCGGCGCGCAGGACTCCCTGGGAGATGACAACGCCGACGGGCCATCCGCCGATGCCTGTTCCGTTCTCATCCTCATACTGGCCGCCGTTTATGCCTGCGACAGCATCGTACTTGTTGATTATCTGTTCGAGCCTCATTCCGGCTGCAGAGTGAGTGTAATTATCGATAGTTCCGACGATAACTCTCGAGGGATCGTAGACTATCATCATTACGCCGTGATACATCGGTCCCGATATCTCATGGATCTCTATACCGTCACCGTCGGGATCGAGATTCTCTGCGGCTTCAACGGCAGCCTGTCCGGCAGCCGCGGCCTGCGCTTCGGCTTCTTCCCTCATTACCGCAACGAGTGATGCATCTGTGATCTCATTGAAAACCTGCGTCTGGTTGTTGGCGCGTATGGCATTTATCTGTTCGTCCGTCAGAACGAGCTTTATAGCGACAGGACCTGCTGAGGATTCCATCATCGATGAGACGAATATATCCCTGAAATGCTCTGACGGTCCGTTGACTGCAATCTTTAAGGCTCCGTAAGCCCCCACGAGCACGACAGCGATTGTGGTTATCAGATAAAGAAAAAAGCCTCCGACTATCTTCCAAAAAATCTTCATTATGAACTCCGAATGATCAAACTGGTTAGATTCAACTCATTCTATTTTACAGTTTTATTGAAAAAAACAATAATATTATTATAATTACTCTAGTTTAAGATTGATCAATGTGAGGACAGTGAACTTGGAAAAGACATTTTCGATTAGTGCCGAGGAGACGTTAAAGAACCTCAATACCGATGAGAACAAAGGTTTAAGTTCCGAAGAAGCGGCGAAGCGACTGGAGAAGTACGGCCCCAATTCCCTGGGGGAAGAGAAGAAGATCCCTCTTTGGAAGAGGTTTCTTTCACAGTTTGCGGATGCCATGGTCATCATCCTTATAGCTGCCGCGATACTTTCTGCATTCATGGCGGTCAAGAGCGATGAGGGCATCGAAGGCTGGATAGACGTATTTGTAATCTTGGCGATCGTTATCCTCAACGCCGTGCTCGGAGTATATCAGGAAGGCAAGGCCGATCAGGCTCTTGCGGCCCTTAAGAAGATGAGTTCCCCTCAGACCAAGGTATTAAGGGACGGAGAGATCGTCATGGTCGACTCCGAGAATATAGTGGAAGGCGATATCATCTCGATAGATGCCGGAGATGCAATCTCCGCGGATATAAGACTGCTGTCCTCGAATTCGCTTAAAGCAGAGGAAGCTTCGCTTACAGGTGAGTCGGTAGCCGTAGATAAGGATGCCGATCTTATCCTCGGAGAAGACTGCTCGCTGGGTGACCGTAAGAATATGTTGTTCATGGGCACATCCGTAACTTACGGAAGAGCAACCGGCGTCGTCGTAGGAACAGGAAAGAATACCGAGCTCGGCAAGATCGCCGACAAGCTGTCCGGGATGGATGATGAAGAAACACCTCTTCAGAAGGACCTTAACCATCTGGGCAAGATCCTTGCCGTAGTCTGTATAATCGTCTGCATCATTGTATTCGCAGTCGATGTATTTGTTCAGCATGAGTCTGTCACGGATGCTCTCATGACCGCTGTATCGCTTGCTGTTGCAGCCATACCGGAGGGTCTTGCCGCCGTTGTTACCATCGTTCTTTCTATCGGCATGACTAAGATGGCTGAGAACAATGCTATCGTTAAGCGGCTTCTGGCAGTAGAGACGCTCGGATGCGTCGATGTCATCTGCTCTGATAAGACAGGTACGCTTACTCAGAACCAGATGACGGTCAAAGTCCTTTATGACGGCGAAAAGACGGTTGATGTTGAAGGGAACGGTTATGCTCCCGAAGGGAAGCTCCGTAATAAGGATGGTTCCGAAGTCAGGCCCGATGGCAAGCTTGAGACTTTGATAAGGGCTGCGGTCCTTTGCAATGACGCAAGCATCGTCAAGAATGATTCCGGTGAGTATACATGTATAGGTGATCCTACCGAGGGCGCGCTTACGACACTCGGCATGAAGACGGACATGGACCGTGTCAAGACGATGAACAGGTATCCCAGGATCACCGAGCTTCCTTTCGATTCGGACAGAAAGATGATGACCACTTATCATACCGGCATCGAAGAGGGCAAGCTTGTTTCATATACCAAGGGCGGTCCCGATATCGTTATCTCGAAGTGCTCTTCCTATGAGAGCGCGGACGGTCCCGTTCCGATGACCGAAGAGATCAGGAAACGGATATTAAAGCAGAACCATGACTTCGCCTGTCAGGCGATCAGGGTACTGGCTTTCGCTTACAGAGTGCATGACAAGGGTACTGCGGCCGAGTTCAGCCATGAGGATAACATGATCTTTATAGGACTCGTCGGTATGATCGATCCCGAGCGTAAGGAAGCGAAGGATGCCATCGCCGTATGTAAGGAAGCGGGCATCAGAACGGTCATGATCACAGGTGACTACAAGGATTCTGCCGTGGCCATTGCGAATAACCTCAATATGATGGATGAGGATTCCCAGGCTCTTTCAGGTTCCGAACTTGACAAGATCACGGATGAAGAACTGCTCAAGGCGTGCGAGAATACCAATGTTTACGCAAGAGTATCACCCGAGCATAAAGTGCGTATTGTTACCGCGCTGAAGAAGAATAACCATATCGCATCCATGACGGGCGACGGCGTTAACGATGCCATGGCCTTGAAATCAGCTGACATAGGCGTTGCCATGGGTATAACCGGTACGGATGTTGCCAAGAATTCAGCCGATATGATCCTGATGGACGATAACTTTGCAACTATCGTGAAGGCTGTTGAAGAGGGAAGGGTTATTTATGCGAATATCAGGAAATTCGTAAGTTTCCTTCTGTCCTGTAATGTCGGAGAGATACTGGTCATATTCCTTCTGTCGCTCATTCCGAACACTGTCATTCCCGGAATAGCCGCGCCGCTGACCGCGATACAGCTTCTGTGGCTTAATCTTGTCACCGATTCGTTCCCGGCTCTCGCATTGGGCCGCGAGAAGGGTGAGCCCGGCATCATGAAGCTTCCGCCGAGACCTAAGGGAGAACCCATCATCAATAAGAGCATGATCATTCATGTAATGATCCAGGCATTCGCGATCTTCGTCTGTGTAGCAGCTTCATTCCTTGTGCCTTTGATGTATAATGACGGATTCTTCTTTGCAACATCCGTCGAAGCGTTGAAAGGCGCACGCACAGTCGCATTTGCAACTCTCATTATCGCCGAATTGCTCAGATCCTATTCTGCAAGGTCAGAGAGACTGTCAGTTTTCTCGCTCGGCTTCTTCTCGAACAAGCTTATGAACGGAGCCGTAGGTATTTCACTGCTTCTGCTCTTCGCCGTAATCTATATTCCCGGCGTGAACAAAGTATTTGATAATGTTCCTCTTTCCGCCGGCGCATGGCTTCTGATCATCCCCCTGGCGTTGATACCTTTTGCCACGAGCGAGATCTATAAAGCAATAAAGAACGCGGCTTCACGCAAAAAATAAGTTTGCACAAAGCAATCCCGTATGATATTATCTTACGGCTTGAAATATGTTTAATGATCCGGAGGCTTGTTAATGAGCGCAATTGACATAATCTTATCAATAATCGACATACTGCTCGGTGTTTCCATGGTTGTCCTCTTCCTTGTTCAGGAAGGAAATGACAAAGGTATGGGCGCCATAAGCGGCGCTACCACAGATTCATACTACAGCAGGGCAAAGGGTCAGACTCTCGAAGAGAGACTGAAGCAGATGACGAAGATCGTTGCGGTAGCTTTTGCCGTAGTTTCCGTTGTTCTCTATATAGCAGTGACCAAGGGATTCTGATCAAAAACTTCAACTTTAGACCGATCAGGACCGTTTCTTCGGAAACGGTCTTTTTATTGTTCGGGGATGTGAGAAGTATTTGGGTCATGATATTGGTATAATTAGAATCATGAGTAAGAAAATCAATACATCGGCAATGAATATGAGTTTAAGACAGCAGGCCCGCCGTGCTGCCGCAGAAGGTTTTAAGGAAGATAAGCCTTCCGATCTTGCATCGCTTCCTGCAAGAGGTCCTTTGCAGGTCAAAAATCAGGTGATAGGCCTGTTGCTGCAAAACGGCGAAGGCGGTGATGTCTATCCTGACAAGGCATTCAAAGAGACATCATCCGCTGTTGTCCATATAAGCAAAAAGGATCTTAACGGCGCTCCTTACAAGATGACGGTCGTGTGCGAAGTCCTTAACCCCGATAACCCGAACGGGGATTACAGGGGACGGATAGTCGAAGTGCTGGGTGACATGGGCAATAATGACGTGCGCATGCTGTCTGTATTGAGACAGTACGGGCTGTCCCAGACCTTCCCGGAAGAAGTATTGAACGAGGTAAGTGATCTGCCCGTTGACCCGGAACCGTCTTTGATAGAAGAAGAGATCAAAAACGGCCGGAAGGACTTAAGGGATATCCTCACGATAACGATCGACGGCGAAGATGCCAAGGACCTCGATGATGCCATATCGGTCGAGAGGCTTGATAACGGGGATTATAAGCTCTATGTCCATATCGCCGATGTTTCCCGTTATGTCCGTGAAGGTACGGCGCTTGATGACGAGGCGAGACTTCGCGGTACGTCGGTATATCTTGTCGACCGTGTTATCCCCATGCTTCCGCCAAAGCTTTCCAACGGGCTGTGCAGTCTGAACCCGTACGTCGACAGGCTTACGATGACCGCGATGATGTATATTGACCGCGACGGCAAGACTTATGACGGCGAGATCTTTGAGAGCGTCATAAGGTCGGACCGCAGGATGAGCTATAACGAGTGTTACCGCATCCTTGAAGAAGAGAAGGAGAGCGATGCCGAAGAATACGGCGGCATCCTTCCTATGCTCCGTGACATGAAGATCCTTGCAAGGATATTAAAGAATATGCGTGACCGGAAAGGCGCGATCAATTTCGATCTGCCTGAGACCGATGTCATCCTCGATAACGACGGCAAGCCCGTTAAGATCATGGCCCACCCGATAACCTTTACCAACGGGATAATCGAACAGTTTATGATATGCGCGAATGAGTTTGTCGCCGAGAAGTTCTGCAGGATGGATTATCCTTTTGTTTACAGGATCCATGAAGATCCCGATCCCATCAAGCTGTCACGCTTCTGCCGTGTCGCCAAGTCATTCGGCGCATCCGGTAGGCTGTCCGGCGATATAGAACCCATCGATGTCGTGAATTTCATGGATACGGTCAAGGATGATGAAGCCAGGCCCATGCTCGATCAGATATTGTTAAGATCTATGGCTAAGGCATGCTACAGCGACAGGAATATCGGACACTTCGGATTGGCTTCGAAGTATTACTGTCATTTCACAAGCCCCATAAGACGTTATCCCGATCTTTATATCCACCGCATCATCAAGTCATTCCTTCATGATCAGAACTTAAAGAAGCACTTCTCGGGACTCGTTTCCCCGGTCGCCGATCACAGTTCAGAGATGGAAAGAAATGCGGTCGATGCCGAACGCGCCTCTAAGAACATCAAGATATGTGAATATATGAAGGAACACCTGGGCGAGCATTATGACGGCATGATAACTTCAATACTGTCTTCCGGATTCTTTGTTCAGCTTGACAGCACGGCCGAGGGATTTGTCCCGTTCAGATCGATGAACGATCACTACATATTCGATGAACGTCTCTACCGCGCGATAGGCGCAAGAGGAGGACTTAAGCTCACGATAGGAATGAAGGTCAAGGTCGTTGTCGCGGCTGTTGACGAGGAAGCGCTGAGAGTCGATTTCGTGCTCGAAGAAGGATTTGAACGCTATGCGCAGGCCTTTTCGAGCGGGCGCATTAAAGCTATGGCAGGGGATCACAGGAAACCCGGCAGAAGAAAGATAAAGAGGAACCGCAAGGGCAGGAGATGATCAGTCGACTATAAATGCTTCGATTGATTTAAGGAAGTCGTCGCAGTCGTCAGAGTAGATGTCACATTCGAGCTTCTCGGAAGGGACAATGGAGAAGATGCCCATGAGGCTCTTTGCATCTACATTGTATCTTCCGGATATGAGGTCGATGTCGTAGTTGCAGAAATTTGCAGCTGTAACGAAGTCCTTTACATCGTTTATGGTCATAAGTCTTACATTAATCTTCTTCATTTGAGACCTCCTCAAAAAACTCAGTATATTTCCTTGTGATAACATCCCAGGTAAAGCGTTCTTCTACATATGTTTTGCCTGTCTGTCCCATGGAAGCTGCCGTTTCCGGGTTATCGATATAATACTTTACCGCGCCTTCGAAGTCATAGAAGTCCTTAAAATAAAGACCTGAATTCGACTCTTTGGCAAATGCGCATGTAACATCACAGTTCTCGTGTACGAGCACAGGACGGCCGCACAGCCAGCTTTCCATGATAACTATCGAGAAACTCTCGTGTGTGGAGGGCTGACACATGCAAAGGGCCGCGGCACAGGCATCGTATTTGTCCGCTCTGTCGACAAAACCAAGGTCTATGATCTCTTTTGAACAGTCAGCCGGGATATCTATCCTGCCGCCTCCGATGAGGACCAGCTTCAGACCGCTCTCGGAAGGATTGCGCCTTTTAAACTCACGGAAATAGCTGATCAGAAGGTCAACATTCTTGCCTGTATCCTTGCGGCCGGCGTAGAGTATGAAAGGATCGCCGATCTTATATTTGCTGCGGAACCTTGCAGGGTCGGGATCAAAGTCCGAATCAACTCCTGCTCCGAGGACTTCCTGCCTTACGTTCGACAGATCGTAGAGCTCATTAGCAAGCTTCATCTCAGGCGTTGACAGATATATCATTCCTGCGGTCTTACAGAATACATCCTTATAAAGGCTCATATGGGCGTATGCTTCTTCATGAAGGCAGGGTATGAGTACCGACTTCTCCGGCGCTGCTTTGATCCCGTAATAAGCCGTGCCGAACATGTAGGGAATATGGACGAACAGTGCGTATTCGTCCTTGTGCTGTCCGATGTACTCATAAAGAGCGGGGGAATTGACCATCTCCTTCATGAAGATCTGTTCTTCTTCGGCGGTGACGGGGATGCCCTTGATGAATTTAAGGTTTACGCTGTCAAAAGCTTCGGTATCCCTCTTGCGGGCCGGGAACCTCCTGACCTTAAGACCTCCTTCGACCGCTTCGCCTTCCTTATAGTAATTTACGGACCAGTCGGAAGAGAATTCCTTTACGCAGGTGG
>JAFXPN010000013.1 GCA_017527865.1 Clostridiales bacterium | reverse complement strand
CAATATCCTGTGTTCTGGTATTGTTCATCGACTGGATCCTTACGGGATTCCCGCCGCCTATCTCAATGCCGCCGACATTTACGATCCGTGTCATATAAAGCTCCTCAAGACTGTTCTTCCGTTTCCGGAATGGTATGTTATTTCAGTCTATCACTTTATGGACAGATTTCTTTATTACAATTTACAAGAACAGAGAATGTGTCCTATTAAAGGGTCTCAATACCGATGGAATTGCAGATGATCGCGAACTCACCGTCCGGATCACTTATAATGCTGTTGACAAGATCACTCCTGCTCATGCCGTCTTCGAGCAAAGCAACATTATAAGCAAGACCCTGTTCATCCGCCTGTCTGGCAAGGACGCCGTAATAGAATGCACTCACGAAGTCATTATCGGAAAGTCCCCTCGCTTCACACTCATCTCCGAAGATGATCTCATTTACGAGATCACTTCCCGTAATCTCTTCATTCTTAAGCCTGTTAACCTGATCTGTCAATTCATCCGATGTGGGATTGCGTCCGAGCATCGAGGAACTTAAACGCATGACAAGATCGACGATCCCGCGGTTTGCAGGATCATCACACACCGCATCACCGCTTACGATGTTGAAAGAAGCGGTCAGTGTCCCTGTGTACCCATCAATTCCGTCAATATAAACAGCAGCTGTTCCTAAGCTGACATTATCCTCATATGTAACGGTATAATCCTCACCTTCGGTCAAGTCTTCACCGTTTAAGACGAGTGATAACTGAGGCGTTAAAGGTTCTCCGGTGTAGATCTGATCTTCAACTGCCTCAAAAGATGCCTCGGACAGATCTGCCGGAACAGACTCGGTCTGTGCCGATGTCTGCGCAGCGGAACCTGCAGACTGAGGTGACGCCGGATCATTCTTTGAATTCTGATAATTGACCGCAAACACTATGATCAAAGTAAACATAGCCAGAGCCGATGCCATGGAGACGATAAACGGCCAATACAGCACCTTGGGTTTGACCGGACATTTGGGCGTTACGGCCAAAACGTTCTTGGGCTTGGCAACTCCTCTGACAGTACCTCTGCTGGTCCTGCCGGGGTCATTAGCCCTCTCTCTCTCCTTTGCAACCTGTTCCGCTGATCTCGGAGCTGCTCTGAAAGCAGTCTTCGGCTCGTCTTTGGGCACAACCTCCTTGATCAATGCATCATCAAGCGATGCACCGCATTTCCTGCAATATGTGGCGCGTTCCCCGTTTACACTGTTACAGCTTCTGCATATCTTATTTTTCATGATCCTGTTTACTCCGAATCGATCGTTACAAAGAATGTCACTTTCCCGAACTGCAGAACTCCGGTCCTGATCTCCTGCACGGAATTGGCCGGTATCAGTATGCCGTCAAAATAAGTTCCTATGCCGGATCCAAGGTCCTGGATCAGATACTTGCCTTCAGAATAGAGTATCTTGCAGTGCATCGCGCCGACAGACGGATCCTTAACACAAAGGTCGCAGTTGGGATTCTTCCCGATGGTAAAAGAATCCTGCAGAGGTACATCATAGCTCGCGCCGCTCGGAGACATGAACTGTACCCGTCTCGGGTAGTACTCGGTCCTGTCGACCGGAGGACGGATCTGCTGCGACTCCTTTATCTTCTTTTGTTCTTTCTTCTGTTCCTCTTTGATCTTAGACTCTTCCTGCTGTCTTATGATCTCCATATCCTGATTATAGCGCTTGAGTTTCTTATCAAATTCCAGCTTATTCTTCCTGTTGATCTTTATGAAGAAAACGAAAGATACGACAGATACAGCAAGAAGCAAAGCAGACAGACCAAACACAACACCCGGACTCATCGCAACATGACCTCACCTAATGAATTGTCTTTACAAATTTTTATTATACTTCAGATAACCTGGAAAATGTAGAACTTAAGATAATATGTTTCGGGAACATTCCACAGGATAGGATGATCCGGCGCCTGCGTTCTCTTCTCGATCTGCCTTAAACACTTTCCCGCATCATATGCGGCGCTGTTCACAGCCTTTTCGAAAAGGGATTCCGTCATAAAATGAGAGCATGAGCAGGTAGCAAGATACCCTCCTCTGGGCAGAAGCTTCATTGCCTTGAGATTGATCTCTTTGTACCCTTTAACAGCGGAATCAACCGTATCCCTCGACTTGGTAAACGCGGGCGGATCGAGAATGATGTAATCGAAATCATGCCTCTTTGACTGAGCGAGCTTCGTAAGATAATCAAACACATCGGCGCATTCGTAAACGATCCTGCCGTCAAGCCCGTTTTGTACTGCATTTGCCTTTGCCATCTTTACCGCATCTTCTGATATGTCGACCGAAGTAACGCTTAAGGCGCCTGCCGCTGCTGCATTAAGACCAAACGAGCCGGTGTGGGTAAAGCAATCCAGAACATTCTTACCCTGTGCGATCCGGGCAGCCGCCTGTCGGTTATATTTCTGATCCAGGAAAAAACCTGTCTTTTGACCGTTTGCCACATCGACTGAATACCTGATCCCGTTCTCCGTTATGCTTGTCACGGGAGAATCAGGATGAGACAGACCTGTATACCATCCGCTGTACAGATCAAGTCCTTCTTTGGTCCTTAAGGATATCTCATTGCGTTCGTATATGCCCTTGACCGTGACCCCATGCTTCGCGAGAACTTCAACCAAAGACTGATATATTACAGGCCTGAGCATCTCCATCCCGAGGCAGGTGATCTGCACCGACAGGATATCCTCATATCTGTCAACCGTAAGTCCGGGCATCTGATCTGCTTCTCCGTGTATCAGTCTGCAACAGTTAAAGTCAGCTCCGGGCATTACCGTACGCCTGTAATCCACGGCATATGCAATACGGCGCTTCCAGAAGCCCTCATCAAACAAGTCATTGCTGTTCCTTGAGAATATCCTTATGGTTATCTTTGAATTACTGTTATAAAAGCCGCTTCCCTGCCATGAATTACCTGCGAGAACATCAACGATGCTTCCGTTTACGGGTGTTCGGTCAACAGATGTTATCTCTTCCCCGTAAACCCACGGATGACCGCGCTTAACGGTTTTCTCCGCCTTTGGTGTAATATGCGCTTTGATGTAAGGTCTTTCGGTCTTCATGGAAAAGATTATACTAACAATATGCGTTTTATGGTAGAATAAACAGGTTTGGAAGCTTAGCTCAGCGGGAGAGCATTCCCTTCACAGGGGAGGGGTCGTGGGTTCAAACCCCACAGTTTCCACCATAAGGAACCCCGTAATCATTGAGATTACGGGGTTTTAGTATGCAAATAAAAACGGCCGGACATTGATCCGGCCGTACCCATGGTGGATGCTACAGGACTCGAACCTGTGACCCCCTGCACGTCAAGCAGGTACTCTAGCCAGCTGAGCTAAGCATCCGTCAGCCCGAAGATAATACCATTTATTGAAGGCAATTACAAGTTGCGGATGTAATAGAACATAAATTGCTGCAGGATCCCGGCAGTCCCAGGGTATCTTTCAGCCGGAAAATGCCCGTTATAACGGGTATCTTCGATCCTTTTTATCCATACATCGACAGGAAAGCGCCCGACTCTGTGAAATCCGAACAGCATAGAGCAATTCGCGACCTTCACACCGACTCCGTACATGGACATCAGTACTTCATAAAGCTCATCATCATTAAGTTCTCCCATCTTCTCCGGGATCAGTTTTCCGCTGTCAAAATCCCTGACTGCCGACAATATGTACGGAGTCCTGTAACCCGCTCCTATACGGTCCAACTGTGAGGAAGTCAGCTTTGCGGCCTGACGTATCGTGGGAAATGCGTAATAATCGTTCTTTAAAGGTTTAACAAAAGGCTCTTTCAATTCAGGCAGTTCTATCCTCGATCCCGCCGTTTCCGATAAGCGGTCTACACAGGTTGTTATCGAGGGAATGGAACGCCTCTGAGATATGATATAAGAGATTATCGTCTCGAACGGTTCCTGCTTCAGTATCCTTATCCCGTAACCGTATTCCGCTGCGGCCCGCAGAAATCCGTCATTCTCATCAATACCCTTCACTACAGCATCGTAATCGGTTCCGATATCCAGATAATCCCGCCACACACTTTCAAATTCCTCCCTGCTGCAGGAGAAAGCATATGTGTTCTTTTCGGGCATGGAGGATATCTGGAGGTACCGTCCTAAGGCTACCGTCTCAACATGCGTATCGTCGATCCTGTGTATGCGGAAAGCCTGACCGCTGTCCGCTGTCTTTCCGGGATCAAAAAAATCGATACGGGTTACGTACATCGTCACTCAAGAGGCTTGTACAATGACGAATTCTCAAGAGCAAAGACGCGGTCTGTCATCTGTCCGGGTTCTATCTTGCCCAATTCCTTCTCGAAGATGTACATACGCGAATCGATCATATCGAGTTCGTGGAGCACAAAGGCCTCGGGCGTTGCGGGCGTCGTAATCGCGCCAAATTCCAGGGAACCGTGATGCGACGCTATCATATGCTTGATCTGACGCACCTGTTCGGGATCATAGCGGCCTTTGGAAGCCTCTTCATCCACCATCTGCATTCCAATAACAGCGTGCCCGAAAAGCCTGCCGTCAGCCGAATAATCAGCGTTGCCGAATTCATCGGTATCAAGCTCCCTCAATTTGCCGATATCGTGCAGCGCAGTTCCGCACATCAGCATCTCGCAATTGAGATCCTTGTATGTCTTGCAAGTATAGAAAGCGTTATAGACCATCCTGAACGTGTGATACAGAAGGCCGCCGCGAAGATCGTGATGGATGCTGTGCGCGGCAGATGAACGGCAGAACGCCTCACGGTTATTATTGAGCATTCTGACAGTCAAAGCGGTAATGCTCATATCGTCATCGGAAACAGTTAATGAATTGAGATCGTATTCCCTTCCGCCCGATCTTTTGACCGCGGCAATGATCTTATTGTACATATCATCGATCTCATACGGAGGAGTCTGAACGAACTTCTCGACCCGCGCCGCAGGATCCGGGCAGACGATTATATTGGTTACCGTGTAATTCTTCTTCTCGTTATAGAGCTTGACATTGAAAGTGAGATCAACAACCTTGCCGACATCCACGCCGGATGCCTTTAAAGATGCTTCCGTCTTATCAAAATAATTGGCAGATATCTTATCAGTTCCGTCGGTGAAGACAAAATTGACAAACGGCTTATCAGTCTTGGATACACGCTCGGACATCTCCGTTACGAGCACCGTGAAGTTATATGTGCTTCCAAGTTCAGTTGTACTGAATTTACCGAGATTCATGCGTTACACCTGACCTGCCTTGCGTCCCTTGTCAAATGCGGAGAGATTGCCGGGTATAGTCTTGGGCTTTGAAGCAAATGCCTCTTCGATCGCCTTCTTCCACTCGTCTTCGGATGCTCCGAAGTAATTGGATAAAGCTCCGAGCATTACGATGTTCGCGGCCTTTGTGGTTCCTGTCTCCAGAGACAGTCCTGCGGCATCTACCGGGATTATCTTCGCATTATCACCGGCATTAACCTGTAAAGTACCGATGATATCCTGAGGATACTTCATCTGACCCAGAAGGACCGGCAAAGACTTTATCTGCTGTGTATTAACGATCATCGTGCCGCCCTTCTTCAGAAGCTTCGCCCATCTTACGGACTCAACCTCTTCAAAAGACAGGATGAAATCGGCCGTTCCCTCTTCGATTATCGGAGAATGAACCTCCGGCGCGATCTTTACATAAGTTACTACAGAACCTCCGCGCTGGCTCATTCCGTGGACCTCGGAAACCTTAACATCGAGGCCGAGGTTCATAGCGAGTATGCCGAGAAGCTTTCCCGCGATCAGCGTTCCCTGTCCTCCGACACCTGCAAGAACTATAGAAGCATTAATACCATTATCCATAAAGATCACTCCTCCGTCTTTGACAGTGCGCCGAAGCGGCACATATTTACGCACAGACCGCAGTTATTACATGATTCCGCATCGATAACCGGGAATCCGTTTTCATCGATGATCAGAGCCGGACACATGATCCTTCCGCATGCGCCGCATTTCTTGCACTTATCATAATCAACGACCGCTTCAACTCCTTTCTTGGCACGGCCTGTAGGGATAAGAGCGCACGGCCGTCTTGCTATAACGACCGAGACCACATCGCGGTCAAGTTCTTCCCTGATCACCTTTTCACACTCAAATGTATCAACAGGATCGACAACCCGGATCGCCTCAGGTCTTACACCGAGCGACTCGCATAATCTCTCCAACGATACGGCAGGCGCCGCTTCAAGACGGATATTCTTACCCGTCGAAGGATTCTGCTGGTGACCTGTCATTCCCGTGATCGAATTATCGAGGATAATAAGTGTAATGCGGCTGTCGTTATAAACGGCGTTCATAAGATTGGTCACGCCGGAATGAAGGAACGTGGAATCACCGATAACACCGACTGTATTCTTTGAAGCCTCGTGATCCGTTGCCTTATCAAAACCGTGTGCCATACCGACTGAAGCGCCCATGCATACGACTGTGTCAACTGCCTGCATAGGAGGAAGCGCGCCTAAGGTATAACAGCCTATATCACCCGTAACACTGACCTTCAGGCGCTTTAAAGCCAGGAACAGCCCCTTGTGCGGACAGCCTGCGCATAACACAGGCGGACGGCCGGGGATCGAAGGCAGAGCGGCAACATCGAATGCAGACTCAGGCAGAGCCTCTTGGGTAAGCTTCTCCTTGATAAGCCTTGCTGTATATTCACCCTGCAAAGTGAAAAGATCCTTGCCTTCGCATTCAACACCCATCGCTTTGATCTCGGTCTCAAGGAAGGGATCGAGTTCTTCAACGACAACAAGCCGGTCAACGCGGGCAGCGAAGTCCTTTATCACCTTGGAAGACAAAGGCCAGACGAGACCTAATTTCAGCACCGAAGCATCAGGCAGCGCGTCTCTTACATACTGATAAGCCGCACCGTCAGTGATGATACCTAGGGATGTACTGCGCATCTCGATCTTATGAAGACCTGCGCCTTCGGGATCTGCTTCGACATCCGCGATGATCTTCTCTGTGCGTTCTTCAACGACAACATGCTTGCCAATGGCATATGCCGGCATCATTACATATTTAACCGGGTCTTTAACATAGTCTTTGACAACAGCAGGTTCAGGCTCGGCGGTATCAACAACAGATCTTGAATGAGATACTCTGGTGTGAAGCCTGATGATAACGGGTGTATCGTACTTCTCGGAGAATTCGAATGCATATTTGGTAAATGTGCGGCACTCTTCGGAATCGGAAGGCTCGAACATCGGAACTTTGGAGGCGCGTGCATAGTTACGGGAATCCTGTTCATTCTGGGAGGAATGCATTCCGGGATCGTCAGCGACACAGAATACCAGTCCGCCGTTTACGCCGGTATACGATGCGGTAAACAAAGGATCCGCGCATACATTCATACCGACATGCTTCATGCAGGTCATTGCTCTGCCGCCTCTGACAGAACAGCCGATCGCAGCTTCAGCTCCGCACTTCTCGTTAGGGGCCCATTCACAGGCTACTTCCGGGTACTTCGCTATCTCTTCGGTTATCTCGGTACTGGGAGTCCCGGGATATGATGATACAAACTTTATCCCGGCCTCATAAGCTCCTCTGGCAACAGCCTCGTTGCCAAGCATTATCTTCTTCATATTTATCTCCCTAAGCTTTTATAGGAAATATTATTGTATCACAATCACAGTATAGTCTCCATTCCGTACTTATACGGAACCAGACCCATTCTGTGGTAGAATTCCTTGGCGCTCCCGTTGCCTTCCCACACATTAAGAGTAACGTTATAACATCCTGTGTCCTTTGCATACTCTTTAACATACTCGAAAAGCTTTCTGCCTATACCTTCTCCCCTTGCATCCTTATCTACGCACAGATCATCTATATACAGCGTCTTTACAGGTGTCATGATATTATTGCCGACAGGATGCTCGAGCACGCAGAATGCATATCCCTGAACAACACCGTCATCATCTTCATAAACGAACACAGGGCGAAGATCGTCTTCGAGCAAAGCTGCGAGCTGACGTTCATTGTACTTACGGCTGTCCGGCTTAAAAAGATCGGGCCGGATCTCATGATGAACATCAAGGACCTGTGACAGAAGGTCGTTTATACGGGGAATATCCTTTTCGCAGGCACGTCTTATTACTGACATTCAGTTCCCTCGGTACCTGTAGATATGTCTCTCGGAAGCCAGCATTGTACGAACATAAGACGTAACGCAGTTTGCCCACACGCGGTAACCTGTATTGTTCATATGCACATAACCGTCACTGCTGTAAGAAGGATCCAGGGAATCAGAACCGTTTTTAAGAGATGTATTGATATCAATAAAATCGAGATCATTCTCGTAACAGTACTCGCTCATAAGCGTATTAAGCTCATCGATCCCCTCATTTGTAAGTCCCGGTGTCTGAGCCGAAGCAACACGCGGCGGTGTTGAGACGATAAAGACACGGATACCGGGGTTAGCCGCAATGATGCCTTCGATGTAACTCACATATCTGTCCCTGACAACCGAAGCATCCGTTCCGACCAGATCATTGGTACCCATGCAGATAAAGACCTTGCGGACATTGGCAAGAGACAGCAGCTGTGCCGCCTGAACCTCGGCATCATCGTATTGGAGCATATAGCCCGCCCTGCTCATCTGGTCGGTAAGGAATGAGTAGCTCGTGCGGGCATATACCTGAACATCACCGAGAAGCCCTCTTCCGACAGCTGAAAAGTACATGGGGAAGCCAGCCGTAACGGAGTTTCCTATAAATGCCGCATCGGCAAAATAAGCGCTGAGAGCATCATCACTGATCCCCGCAGTATTGACGGTAACCTCTGTTCCGGGCATAAGTCCTCTGTTCACACAGGAATCAGCAAATATACTGCGATTGACGAAATAATCGTAAAGATAATCAAGGTTGATCTTTCCGTTCATAGCCGTAACCATTGTATTCAGTTCAACCGGAAGAGGATCCCTTCCTCTAAAAGCCCTGAAGAAGATCTCCGTTACCTTTCCGGGGGATGAACTCCTTGCAACTTCAATAAAATCATCCGAGAAGATAACATCAGAGGCGATCTGCCTGCATGTTGTCCGCAGGTAAACAAGATCCGTTGCAAGAGCATCGATCTCGGAAGATGACGGCATGGACGATGCAAAATTCCTGTACATATTGACGATAAAAGCGCGGCTCTCGGCAGACACAGGGATATCAACGTCCGGATCGGAAGAGCTTCCGGAATAAAAGCCGCCTAAGGCGCAGATATTGGCCCATTCGACGGAATTGACAAAATTCATCATAACTTCCTGTCTGGAAGTTCCCTGAGCGAGGGCATTTGCCCAGACATCAAATCCGGTGGGATCAGCATCTCTGTTAAAGAAGATATGGTAAAGCGCATTTACATATGACGCATCATCCATATTACGGTTGAGGCACTCCTCGCTGAACAGTATTCCCGATGCGATCTGTGCGCCGTTCGCCTGACCGTACTGAAGCCGCGTGACCCAGTCTGCGAAGCCCTCATCATCCGGACTTCTGCCCAAGGCGTGATTATAAAGCCTTATCACGAATTCGCCCGCGCCGGGATTTGCCGCCGCAACAACATTCTCTTCCAACACAGGAAGCTGGATCAGGATATTTATAAGAGCGAGCACAACCGCTCCGAATCTGATCAAACACTTACGCATAGTAAGATATTATCATCATTAGTTTTACAGATGGGTTAAATAAAAGAAAACTCCCGCAACAATTAAGTTACGGGAGATTATCTGGTGCGGCCTACGAGACTTGAACTCGTATGGGGTTACCACATGATCCTTAGTCATGCGCGTCTGCCAGTTCCGCCAAGGCCGCATGCCCTTGCCTGTAGCAAATGCAAGAACGATTATATTTGTCGATCGGTATTATGTCAAGCGATTTTTGTCATTGCTGTCAGTAAAAATATGCGCCCATCACAAACACCGCCGACGTAAGCACCGTGATAAGAGCGGTAACGGCAAATGATATCTTGACCTGCTTATCGTTAAGTCTTCCTAACCCGAGGTACAGCGGGAACATGCTCGCATAATACCTGTAGAAGCTTGCGGTAGGACAATCGAGAGCCGGATCCCTTATCGTAAGTCCTATCGCCAAGATGAACAGGACCGAATAGATGACCGCACAAGTCACATTTATATTGATCTTCCCCTGTCTTCTCATCCGAAGTATCTCACGGGCGATCAGTAAGACCGACAGCGCAAGACAGCCCGTTGATAAGATCTCGTTGATCTTAAACAGTATGATGGTATCGACAGTCCCGTCAAAGGTATATATGTTCGTGAATATGACTTTCAAAGATATGTAGACAGTTCTGAAGATATCGGAACGCATCCTTATCCAGTAATCGTACTGAGCGTCCATAAAGACTTTCCAGTTCCCGAATCTGATCTGCAGGAACACGGGATAGATGAGACTGATCATTGTAGCGGGAACGAAACACAGTAGTATCTTTGAGATATGACCCTTAATATCCTTCCGGTTGCCGGCAGCACGCATAACCATTCCCGCAAATACGGCAAAGAAGAGCAGCGAGCCCGTATTGCGGGTAGCGACGGAAAGTCCGAGGAGCAGACCTGTAAGAACGGGAAGCTTATCTTCCGTAAACAGGAAAAAAGCCGTAACCGTCAGGAAAAAGAACAGCGCCTCAGTGTATTCGATCGAAGTAAACAGTGAAAGCGGCGATACGGCGACCAGAGCAAGTACAAGAACAGCCCTCGTTTCTGTCGCAAACTTAAGTACGATCCGCTTGAGATAATAAAGTGACGCAATATAAGCGATCTGGTTAATGACAATAAGCCCCGCGCTGCCCGTAACTCTTAACAGCAACGGCACAACAGGAAAAAACACCGTGACTCCGTCAACATAGTATCCGAACTGCGCTATATCCCTGTAATGCTCCGCATCGAAAAGCCCGAGCACCTCGGCATACGGCCTTTGAGTTATAAGCAAAACGAGGATAAAGAGGATCTTAGACCCGAGATAGCAGATCAGGACATCTTTGTTATCTTTAATGAACTTGATAACTTTTCCCATGACTTGATTATAGCATCCTCAACGCATAAAAAAACACCGGAACGATCCGGTGTTATGTCTGGTGAGCCATGGGGGACTCGAACCTCCGACCCACAGCTTAGAAGGCTGTTGCTCTATCCAGCTGAGCTAATGACCCGTATTTGACCAAAGCATTGTATAACATTTTTTATTCATTGGCAACATGCTTATTACGTCAGGCTCATAAGGCTACCGGGCTACGATAGTAATATCCGCCTGATCGTGTCTGATCCCGACGACAACGTCCTTGGCAAGGCTTGCAACAATGGAACGTTCCAGTTCATCCCACGGTTCCTCGGGCTCAGTATCGGAACCTGACATATTATCAAGTGCATCTCTGTAGCTCATCAGCGACCATTCAAGGGATTCAGCCGTCATTGCGATCTCGCTCGGCATTCCCATGCCCATCCACGAAGGAACATCGGGCAGTCCTTCATCATCAGATCCGGATAAACTGTTTCCTGAACTTAAAAGACCTGTCTCTATCATATCTCCGATCTTACCCATGAAACCCTTGGCAGCTGCGTTCTTTCCGCTTGTGGATATGGACAGGAGCTCTTTTTTCTTTTTCTTATCCATAAAAGTAGTTACTATAAGACGGATCCGGTATTCACCGCTGTCCTCTTCTAACCAGAAATCCGCATTATAATCACCCGTAAGGGCTCTTACCATACCAAGAGTCTCTTCGGCAAGCAATCTTAAATGAATTGCAGACTTCCTGTCTATCTTCTGGCGTGACAGGAAAGCATCCGTCATGGCGAGTGCTTCTGTCGCATGTTCTTCCGTGTTCTCTATACTGAGTTTTCCAGATCTATTCATTGTTTATTCCCCTTGTATTCAAAACACAACATAGTAATGTCATCAAACTGTTCGGCCCCGTTAACGAATGCAGAGACCGACTCCCTTACATTCATGAGCAAAGTCTTCGGATCTGATCCGACATTCCCGTTCAGTGCATCGAGCATTCTCTCAACACCGAACATCTTCTCACCTTCATCTGTTGCCTCCGGAAGACCGTCGGTATAAAGAAATAGTTTATCACCGGGCTTTAGATCCAGCTCATATTCCTTATATACGCTTTCTTCATATCCTCCGACAACAAATCCGTGCTTATCTTTATATATCTCAAACTGACCGCCCGCTCTTGAGATCACCGGATACTCATGACCTGCATTGGAAGCAATAAGCTTTCCGGTAGATATCTCAAGTATACCGACCCAGCAAGTAACGAACATTTCCACCTGGTTATTGGAGCATATGGCCTCATTGGTCTTCTTAAGTATCTGAGCTGCCGATTCTCCAAGCATCGCGCAGCTTTGAAGAATAGTCTTGGATATCATCATAAACAGAGCAGCAGGTATTCCTTTGCCCGACACATCAGCCATGACCATACAAAGATGATCGTCATCGATCAGGAAGAAATCATAGAAATCGCCGCCGACCTCTCTGGCAGGTTCCATCATCGCATAAAGATCGAATTCCTCTCTTTCAGGATAGGCAGGGAATACATGGGGAAGCATCGATGCCTGTATCTTCGTAGCAAGAGCAAGTTCCGTTCCGATCCTTTCCTTCTCGGATGTAACCTTCAAAAGATCCGCTTCATAATCCTTCAGATCCCTTTCCATATTGGCCATGGTATCAGCGAGATTCTCAATCTCATCACCGGTCCTTATATCAAGCGAGACAAAATGATCGGTATCATGCACACCCTTTCGCTTGTCAGCGACGTATGAAACGGAAGCACCCGCAATACGGTTAACGGGTTCTACGACAGTCTTCTTAAGACCTCTTACCAGCAGCAGGGCAAGCAGAATGGTAACAATGATAAGGGTTACCGTAAATCTCAAAGTAAATTCGGACATGCCGTGCAATACATTCTCGATTGATATATCCGCAAGCACAAAACAGCGTGTTGTTCCCGCATAATCACAAAGCGGTACTGCAACAGTACACATGAATCCGTACTTCTCGGTCCGGTCTATGTCATAGAGTATTCCCTCACCGTTGTAATTAAGGAACTTCATCATCCCGTCATGGTCAACGTATTCCCAATCACCGGGAAGCATCCTGTTCGACTCATCATCAGGATCGGCAATATAGACGATAGTACAGGTTTCTTCATCATACATGGCAATATAAACATCATAAAGATCTTCATTAAACCTTAACGTCTCGGCAAGGACAGTCAACAGTCCGGAATAAGAAGAACCCTCGCCCGTATCGACATCTGCAAAGAACTCCCTGTACTCGTCAGTCCCTGCCTTAGCTCTGTCTTCGTCGCTCAAGTTCCTATATATACTCAGGACCTGAGAAGTTATTCCGAACGGATCTTCTTTGTTTGAAACAGTCAAAGCAGCCTGTCTGGCAGCATTATCAGCTTCCTTCATATACTGACCGACAAGAGACACCGCATATAGTGTAAGCGCGGATACAAGGGCAATGAGACCAAAGATCAGGCAGATAAAATTCAGGGAACGCACGGTCTTCGCCGCGAGGCAATTCCGTTTCTTCTCCAGTTCACTCATCTCGCTGTACTTCTTCTTTACCATGGACAAGCTCCTCTTCAGCACACTTTTAAGCATATCATATTTTTGTTTTTGATTCTTTTTTGTTATTGTATCTTTATGGTTGACCATGTACGGAAGGATATTATCCGGGAGATCACTTTCAGCGATGACTGCACTTCATGTCATGTCAATGCCAAAGTCCTGCGAAGACTCATATCTCACAATAGACTGAATACATTCGGCAATACTTTTTTAACAAAGCGATAATATCATCCGTCATCTCATCTGCCGGGACCATATCATTTGCAGTTCCGCCGATCAGCAGAAGATCTTTGTTTATCACCATCCCATATCCCAGATAATCCATGAGTTTGAACTTGTTCCGTGATCGATAATCTTCCTTGTCCAGCTTGCCAAGGAACTCAATAAAGAAACATCTGTTAAATTCAGGAAGATAGACAAGAAAATCCGGATAATAGATTTCCCCGTTTATAATGATCTGCGGTTCATACTTATATTCCATACCCAAGGAATCCAACGTCTGAGCAACGATCATCTCCGCTCTTGAATCCATTATCATATCCTTATATCGATACCCTGTCGACTTCGACTCAAATTCAGATCGGACATGAACACTCTCCCAAAATCTTTTGTCAAAGATCGTGTGGACTTTAGTAAGATCCAACAGATGAATATCGATATCATTTGTTAAAAGAGACCGCCATTGATCTCTGCGGATTAAGAGTGCATCTCTTCTTTTCTTCAACCGAAGCAATTGCTGGCCCTTCTCACTATTCACCGGACACTCATGGTGACGGCATTTTCCGTTCTTCTTATAGTAAATCCTGAGAACACTTATATCTCGATGTTTACCGTGTTTTACTACCGGCAATTTCTCTATTTCTTCCTCAATGATATTGACACGTGCCCGGATGAATAACGCCGGCAATTCAATCAATCTGCTCATGACTACCCCCTGTAATTAAATATAGCGGATAGAAAGAGAGATATTACCGACAATTACCGACAATTTTCGACAAAAAACGACAAAGATCAGATCAGTGTACATATATGTGTACAAAAAGAAATGCAATTCTGTACGCGACCATAGGAATCTGAGATTACTCCATATCTTTGTACAGGTGTTAATTGATTATATGTAAAAGAATATGTACAAACGGTTATTTATCCATCTTCTCGCCGCGAAGAAGGCCCAGGCCGTGTGACAAAACCGGCAAAATGTAATCAAGACACTCTATGACGGCCTTCGGACTTCCCGGAAGATTGATTATTAGTGTATTTCCGCGGATGACTGAGACTCCTCTGGACAACATGGCGTGAGGAGTGTATTTCAGGCTGTTCATCCTGATACTCTCCGCGATCCCGGGGGCATTCCTGTCTGCCACTCTCAAAGTCGCCTCCGGCATCACATCACGAGGAGAAAAGCCGGTCCCTCCGGTCGTAAATATTACATCCACTTTGATAAGATCACACATCTTGACGAGTGCATCAGACAGTAATTCCCCGTCATCAGGCATCAACGAACTCGTCGCGACGTCGTAGCCGTGAGACTTGAGATAATCTATTATCGCAGGTCCCGACAAGTCTTCCCGCTCGCCGTTATAAGCCCTGTCGCTTGAAGTCAGCACTCCTGCGCGAAAAGCTTTATTCACGATCTCCAATTCATCACCTTCACTGATCACTCCGCCTTCGATCACTCTGGCAAATACCCCTTCTGCCGGCATGATGCATTTACCTGTGATCTTCGATATCTCGCATCCTGAATGACATGTCTTACCTATCTGCATCAACTCCAAGACACAGTCACCGCATTTAAGCCTTGTGCCGAGCGGAATATTCTTAAAATCAAAGCCTGATACCAGAAGATTCTCTCCGAAGACTCCGGGAACGATCGGGACTTTGCCGCCTGCGGATTCCCTGAATTCCGTGAACTTCTCATAGGAAAGAAGACTCACTTGTCTTCCCAATCCCGCATGGGCATCTCCTTTGAGTCCGAAGTCCTTTATGATCTCCGCACTCTTGACCGGGGTCTTAACTGTTCCTTTCCTCTCACTGATGCAAACCGCAATGACTTTTCCCATATCAGCCTCCTATACCTATCATATTCTGATCACATTTCTTATTTATGAATTCATGTCCCGCGGGTTTATCCTTCAGCGCTCCGGCAACCGCAGCAGCGATATCTTCATCGGAAGCGCCGGATCTTAACAAGGACCGTAGATCAAGTGAAACAGGCGAAGCAAGACATAATTTCAATCTGCCGTCGCATGTTAATCTGATCCTGTCACACGACCCGCAGAATCTGTGAGTCAGGGGACTTATAAAGCCGACGCGTCCTTTAAAGCCTTGGAACTGCACATATGATGCGGGACCGTCTTCCGGAACTGCAGTCAGCGCGGCCGGGCTTCCGAATCTGTCACACAGCATCTTCATCACCTCGTCATTCGGGATTCCTGTAAATGCCGATGCGCACCCCATAGGCATCAGCTCTATAAACCTGACAGCCATGTCATTATCCCTCGAGAACTGTGCAAGCGCCGGGATATCCTCCTCATTAATGCCCTTCATCGGTACCGCATTTATCTTAAGGGTGATTCCCGAATCTATACAGGCATGAACTGCAGAAAGGACTTGAGGCAACACGGGAAAACCTGTGATCTTCCCGTAGACATCGTCTCTCAACGTATCGAGACTGATATTTATACCTGATAGTCCGCAGGACATTAAGTCATGGAGATTCTCATTCAGCAGGACACCGTTTGTGGTAAGCCCGACAGAAGGTTTTGACGGCAGAGAAGCAACCGATCGGATAACAGACACCGCGCCGCGGCGTACAAGAGGCTCGCCGCCCGTGAATCTTATCTTCTCTATGCCGAGTCCTGTAAGAACGGCAGCAGTCCGTTCCACTTCTTCCAGTGTCAGCAGATCAATATGAGGTTTGATCACAACGCCTTCCTCCGGCACACAATACCGGCAGCGAAGGTTGCACTTATCCGTCAACGATATGCGCAGATATCTGATCTGTCTTCCGAATCCGTCAACCAGCATATTTCTACCTTTCAAGCAGCATCAGATGACCGGGATCTATCTTCAGGAACAGATTGCCTGAAGAAGACGCTTTGACCATCTCATCAACATCTTCCTTACGGATCATCCATGTAAGGAGAGAATCCGGAGAAGAGGAATCATTGTCTCTTTGTCTGAAGCAAACGGCTGTCTCGAATGTATCTTCAATAACCCGTTCAACCTTGGCATCAAATACATTTGCCTCGCCGTTCATCTCCTTACCGACTCTCTCAAGATAATGCGCGCGGTATCCTATATACCTGCACGTTGAACCGGCCGGCAAAGTAACCCTTATTCCCCAATCGGACGCAAATCCCGAATCATCAACGGCGGAAATGTTCTTACACCCTGTAAGCCTTGCGGCCACTACCGAAGTCGGATCATCAAAGAACTCATCCCTGGGCTTGACTTCTGTGAGTTCTCCCATATCCATGACACCTATGGTATCACACATACGGTATACTTCATTCCGGTCATGCGAGACAAGCACGGAAGGGCCGTCGAATGTCTCAAGCAGATCCATTATCTCACGTTCGATAATCGTGCTCATATAATTATCGAGGGCTGAGAACGGCTCATCCAGCAGTATTATCTCCGGATCCGACGCGATCATCCTCGCAAGTGCAGTTCTCTGGCACTGACCGCCGGACATCTGCGAAGGCTTGTGATCCGCAACGTCGGCAATGTTAAACCTCTCCAGCAGCTCCATGGTCTTAAGCCTGTCGCCGCTTATGATATTTATGTTATCAAATGCCGTCATATTGGGAAACAGAGCATAATCCTGGAACAGATACCCGACATTTCTCTTTCTTGCAGGCAGATTAATCTTCCGTGAACTGTCGAAGAGCACCTTATCTCCTAATGCAATAAGACCGGAATCAGGCTTTTCGATGCCTGCGATGCATTTTAATGTCATCGTCTTTCCGGACCCGGAGGAACCGAGCAGAGCAAACCTGTCGCCGGATACTTCGAATCTGCTCCTCAAAGTAATTTTGCCGAGTTTCTTTGTTATATCAACTTTGAGCGTATTCATTTAGTCCTGCCTCCTTTTATCGAGGCTAAGCTGTTCATCACGACAAGGATAAACAGCGAATAGAATACTATGATCAATACCCACTTGAAAGCGAGTTCACGGTTCGAACTCTGCATGGCCGTATAGACCGCGATCGACATGGTCTGCGTCTTACCCGGCAGATTGCCTGCGACCATCAAAGTTGCACCGAATTCTCCGAGACATCTTGCAAAAGACAAGACCACGGATGCGATGATGCCGGGGGCCGCCACAGGCAGCATGACCTTACGGAGGATGGTGAATTCCTTCATTCCCAAAGTCCTTCCGGCCTGTATCATATTAATATCCACCTGTTCCAGGGCTCCCCTTATTCCGCGGTACATTACAGGGAAAGAAACAAATGCAGAAGCGATCGCAGCGCCCTGCCATGTAAATACCAGTCTTGTTCCGAACGTCTCACACAGTTTGCCGATAGGAGAATTTGAACCTAACGCTATAAGCAATATGAAACCTACAACCGTAGGAGGCAGAACCAACGGAAGAGATAAGACGGCATCGATCACCGCCTTGCCCCTCTTAAGATTGTTAACGCCCCATGCGGCGGCGATCCCCGTTATGAAAACGAAGACCGTCGCCGCAAATGAGACTTTAAGTGTTATCCATAAAGGAGAAAGATCCATTTCTCATCCAACCATTGTGAACCCGTAGGATTCGAATGATGCGGCCGCATCAGCGCCCTGAAGGTAAGCGATGAATTCGGCAGAAGCATCGGCATTTGCCGAAGCTGCTGCGATACCTGCAGGATAGATAACATCGTCACAGGAACCTTCCGGAGCCTCGGCAACAATGGTGACAAGATCAGTCGTGAAAGCATCTGTAGCGTAGACAACACCGCATGAAACCTCACCTGCCTCAACCCAGGAAAGAACCGTTCTTACATCAGTTCCGAAGTTTGCCCTTGCCTGCACGTTTTCCCATATGCCGAGAGTTTCAAATATCTGCTGGGCATACTTGCCCGCTGGAACAGATTCAGGCTCGCCAAGACCGATCATGGTTACCTCGTCGCTCAATACATCTTCAAATGAAGCAAGTCCGATCGTGCTGTCAGCAGGAACGATAAGAACTACTTTGTTCTGAAGAAGATCTATAATGCTGTCACTGTTCATAAGACCTTCCTCATTAAGCGCATTCATCTGCTTTGCGGCAGCCGAGATAAATACATCCGCGGGTGCGCCGTTCTCGATCTGAGCCTGAAGATCTCCGGAACTTGCAAATGAGAATACAAGATCTACATTCGGATGACTTGTCTCATAAGAGGTCTCGATCTCACCCATAACATCCGTAAGGGATGCGGCGGCAAGAACGGTAAGTGTTACAGGTTCTGCCGCGGACTCATCAACAGATCCCGTATCAGCGCAGGCCACAAGGCTCAGGCCCATACTCAGACTAAGTAATGCTGCAATTATTTTTCTCTTCATTATTTCCCTCAATTCTTATTCTCTTATGTAATGACCTGATCTTCCGCCGTCCTTCTCGACCAGACGGATATCGGTCATTACCATTTTCTTATCGACTGCCTTGCACATATCATAGACAGTCAGAAGCGCAACGGAAACGCCGGTCAGCGCTTCCATCTCGGCACCGGTCTTCCCCGTGAGGCGAACCTCGCAGGAAGCCTCTACAAAGGATTGTTCGGCGTCTGTTGTAAAATCGATCTTCACATGTTCAAGTAACAGAACATGACACAGAGGGATCAGTTCAGATGTCCTCTTCGCAGCCTGGATTCCGGCGATCCTTGCAGTGGAAAACACATCACCCTTAGGGATCTGTCCTCCCACAAGAAGCCTCAGGCATTCTTCACTCATGAAGATCTTCCCCTTGGCTGATGCATATCTTAAAGTTACATCTTTGCCGGATACATCCACCATGGATGCCTCACCGTTCTCATTTAAATGACTGAAAAGATTAATGTCGCTCATCTTCATCTCCTGTTAGTTTTTACCGAAGCCGCAATTCGGGAAGTGACAAGGCTTGCAGTTAAGACAAAGTCCGCCCTCCCCGTACGCCGCAAGATCATCTGCGGTAAGTTTCTCACCGGCAAGAATACGCGGAAGCACAAGATCAAAGATCGTCCTTCCCGCAAACATTATGCACCCTGGAAGTCCCATCACGGGGACTTCCCGGTCACCGTTCTTAAGATATGACAGCAGGAACATCGCACCCGGCAATACCGGCGCACCGTAAGAAATCACTTCGGCGCCTGCAGCTTTGATGGCTCCGGGAGTACGGTCGTCAGGATCAACACTCATACCGCCGCTCACAAGAACAACATCACATTTCCTGCTGACCGCGAATTCCTTTATGGCTTCCGTGATCTTCTCCCCGTCATCCGGCAGTATCACCTGTCCGTCCTCAATACACCCGTATTCGTTCATCTTGGATCTTAAGACCGGACCGAACTTATCCTCTATCAGACCTTTGGAAACTTCGGAACCTGTCGTCACGATGCCGTAACGGACCTTCTTGAACGGCAGCAGTCTCATGATGCTGCCGCCTGCGCAGACAGCACGGATCTCCTCCATCTTTGACTTCTCTATAACAAGAGGGATTATGCGGGTACCCGCAAGCTTGTCACCCTTACGCACAGGAAAATCCCCGTGTACGGAAGCGATCATCATCTGTCCCATGGAGTTTACAGCCTTAAGCTTCATCCGGTCTATCTTAAGAAGTCCGTCCTCTGCCGCGAAGATCTCGATCTTGCCTTCAGAAGGTTCTGATGCCGAGAACATCGGATCATCACCGACACACAGGTCTTTCAAAACCTGCGCAGCCTCATCTTCGTGGAGCACGTCATCATTCATCTCCCACACATAAAGGTGTTCCTTGCCGATGGACAGCAATACGGGGATATCTTCTTCCGTTACCACATGCCCTTTTCGAAAAGCAGGCCCCTTCGCTACGCCGGGGATTATCTGCGTAATGTCATGGCACAGCACGTGCCCGACTGCTTCAGTAGTTTTTATGAGTTTCATTGAAACCTCTTAAAGATCGAAGAATTTCTTTATCGAACAGAAGATCCTATCAATGTCGTCACGATTGTGAAGACCCGGGATCTCATTACCGCAGGAAACTTTCATTATGACATTCACGGCAGCCGGCATCGGCTGATCTTCGTTTACCATCAGGACCTTCGGGTAAGAAGACGTCTTAAATCCCTCAAGTATTATGATATCAGGCGCATTCTCTCCCTGTTTCATATATCTGATAAGATCCTCGACGGATGATGTTCCTGCCGAGCTTATCACATACTTCGAATCAGAGAACACGGCCGTTCTCAAGGCTCCGGTTTCCGCAAATCCAGCGGTATCGGTGCCCGGAACTTCGGCTATAGCATCGTGACCGTCATGTTTAATAACTCCTACGGTATAATCCTCTTTAATGAATTCATTTATGAGCTCAGTGATAAGCCAGGTCTTGCCGCTGTCCTTGTATCCCGACACGGCAAAGATCACAGGCAGTGACAGTGCTTTATACTCATCCTTGGTATTGACATTCCTTATCAGCTTCCTGTCAAAAGAAGTCTTTCCGAGCTCAATATACTTCGTCCTCGTATTATCTAGGATAGATCTTATCCTGTGTTCGTCTTCAGCGATAATCCGCTCTATAACGGGAAGTATCTTCTTCGAATAGATCGCGCATAAAGGATGCATGCTCCCCTCTTCCGTGAGCACATAACAATCGTAATCGGATGATATGAATTCCGATATATATGAGGCAAGTTCATCCTTGATAAAAGGCATATCGCAGGCGCAGATGAACACGTATTCTTCCGATGAATTGTTGAGGATCTGTCTGATACCCTCAACAGGACCGTAATCCTTATTCTCATCAGAAACTTCTTTTATGCCGGGAATATTGTATTCTCCATCATAAGACCCGGATATGATGATCTCATGATCCTTGAATTCTTCGATGATCCGCGTAAGGAAAGTCTTCGATTCGAATTCGAGCAGAGCTTTATTCCTGCCCATCCGCGTGCTGTTGCCGCCCGCGAGTATTCCTACCGAATATTTAACCGTACCGTTCAAAGCAGGGCCTCCGGAATACGCATTATATTGACCGTATCACCTTTACTGATATGAGATCCCTTCGGGAAATCCACATAACAGTCAGCGCCTATGAACGCTGACATCACAGAAGACATCTGATTGCCCTTGATGATCGTAACTTTTCCGGAAGAACTATTAGCCCTGACAAGTCTTCTGACGTTTGACGGTTTGTTGAAGTCCGATTCAAGGACTGCCGTCCCGGATACCGGGATATAGCCGGTACATGATGTCAGAGATCTGACTATATGTCCGAAATACATATCAAAACTAGCAGTCGCAGCGTAGGGGTTTCCGGAAAGGCAAAGCAACGGTTTGTCTTTGTAAACAGCGCCGATAGTCAGTGAACCCGGTTTGATGTTCACATGATCAAACAGTATATGCGCACCGATATCTTTCAACACCTCAGGCAGATGGTCTTTCTTTCCGACCGATACACCGCCTGTTGTGATAACGATGTCCGAATCACAGGCAGCAGATACTATGCTCTTTGCTATCAGCTCCTCATCGTCTGCCACCGTTGTTATACTGCAGTTAAATGCAGGCTTATCAAGAGCTGCCTGAAGCATATAAGCAATGTTGTTATATATCTGGCTTTCTCCCAGAGGAGAACCCGCATCAACTATCTCGGAACCGGTCGATATTACTGATATATCAAGCTTCCTGTAAACGCTGACCTTTGATACGCCTGTGCTGGCCAGCACGCTGATGCGGGACCGGTCCAACAGATCTCCCTTTGAAGCGATCAATGCACTTTCACGGACATCTTCTCCGACTTTGCAGTAATTGACATAGGGTGTCTGAGATTTGAAGATCCTGACTTCTTCTTCTCCGTAATCGGTATCTTCCTGTTTGATAACCGTGTCAAAGCCGGCGGGAACCTGAGCCCCTGTCATTATCCTCACGGCGCATCCGCTTCTTAAGTCTTCGGACTTGATACTGTCAGGGATACGGTCACCCGCAAACAGACAGCCGATCACCTTAAGGGTGACCGGCGTTTGTGAAGAAGCCGCTCTTATATCCTCAGAGGAAACGGCATATCCGTCCATTGCAGCCTTCGGAAAAGACGGGACGTTTATCGGCGACGCGATATCCTCTGCAATGATCCTTCCGCGGACTGCCCCGATCGCGGCCGTATCGGTCTGACCGATCAGAGAGAACGCTTTATAGAGCGATTCCGCGGCCTGCTCAATTTCCATCTTCGAGTTTTCCTATATTGACCGCACAAACTTTGTACTCGGGTATGCGCGCAAATTCGTCGAGAGCAGCGTTCGTCAGAGCATTTACGGGAGAATCCGGGAAATGGAAAGGCATCCATGTCTCACCCTGGGAAACTTTACGTCCTACCCGGGCTGTGGCAGTGATCTTGCCTCTCCGGCTCTCTACAAATATCTTTTCCCCGTTCTTTATACCAAGACGGTCCGCATCCTTGAAATTAACTTCTATAAAGCCTTCGCCTGCGATCTCACTAAGACCTTTTGATCTCAATGTCATGGCTCCGGCATTATATTGATAAAGAATCCTTCCTGTCGTCAGAATAAACGGATACTCGTCATCCGGCAATTCCATCGAAGCCTTATATTCGGCAGGATAGAGCAAAGCCCTTCCCCTGGCGGGATGTCCGACATGCATTATGGGAGTGCCCTTTGACGTCTTGTCTTTGCAGGGCCACTGAAGCGTCTCTCCGTTATCGAGTCTTTCAAACGATATTCCTGCAAAGCTCGGAGTTACCGAAGCTATCTCATCCATGATCTGGGAAGCAGTAAGATGAGGCTGAGGATATCCCATGGCGTTCATAAGATCTATGATGATATCTGTATCAAGGCGTGCCTGTCCCGGAGGAGGAACTGCTGTTCTTATCCTCTGTACTCTTCGCTCGGTATTGGTAAATGTTCCCTCTTTCTCGGCATAAGCGGTACCGGGTAAGATAACATCCGCCAGCCGTGCCGTCTTAGTCATGAACAGTTCCTGGATTACAAAGAAATCAAGGCTGGTCAGAGCTTTCTCAATATGCGCGGTATCCGGGTCAGTGACCATCGGATCCTCTCCGCAGATATAAAGGCCCTTGATATCGCCGTTGATCGCTGCCGGGAATACTTCCGTCGCTTTGAGACCGGGCTTCGGATTAAGCTTTATATTCCACGCCTTCTCGAATTTTGCCCGGACCTCATCATTATCGACCTTCTGGTATCCGGGATAATCCGTAGGCAATGCGCCCATATCGCAGGCTCCCTGAACATTATTCTGCCCTCTTAATGGATTAACGCCGCATCCGGAACGACCGATCTTGCCGGTAATCACAGCCAGGTTGGACAAACTCATTACGCCCTCTGTACCTGTTGAATGCTCGGTAACACCTAAGCAGTAGATTATCGGAGCCTTATCGGCCTTCGCATACATACGCGCAGCTTCACGGAGCATATCGGGATCGATATGGCATATCTCACCGACCTTCTCAGGGGTATAGTCCTTAACGAGTTCCTTAAGAGTCTCGAATCCCTCGGAATTCTCCTCAATGTACTTTCCGTCGGTAAGACCCTCTTCGATGATCACATGCATCATCCCGTTAGCAAACGCAACGTTGGTGCCGGGACGCAGTTTCAGGTGAATATCCGCACTCTTGGTAAGCCCTATATCCCTGGGATCAACAACAATAAGTCTGGCTCCTTTCTTAACAGCCTGTCTTATCTGCATTCCCGTAACGGGATGCGCTTCCTCGGGATTAGATCCGACGAGCAGGATAACATCGACATCGTGAGTAATATCGTAGATAGGATTTGTCATCGCGCCCGATCCTAAAGTCCTGGCCAGTCCGGCTACAGTCGCAGAGTGACAGACGCGCGCGCAGTTATCGGTATTATTGTTGCCGAAGCACGTTCTTACCATCTTCTGGACCATATATATGTCTTCATTGGCAGATCTGGAACAGGCAAATCCCGCAAGAGACTCTTCACCATACTTTTCCTTGACTTCCATGAGTCTCTTTGCCGTATAGGATATCGCCTCTTCCCAGGTTGCAGGTTCGAATTCACCCGTCTCCTTATTCTTGATAAGAGGCGTCTTTATACGGTCGGGAGAACCGACAAAATCAAAGCTTCCGCTCCTTCCCTTTACACACAGGAGGCCATGGTTGGAAGGTCCGTCGTAAGCCTCGGTATCAACGATCTTATCTCCTTTGACCACAAGATAATACTGGCAGCCGGTAGCGCAGTGAGGACAGGTCGTAAGGATCTTCTTTGTCTCCCACTCCCTGTAATTCTTTCTGCGTTTTAATGTCATCGCACCGGTGGGACAAGCTGCAGCACAGTTACCGCAGGATTCACAGGCTGTCGATTTCCATTCGGGACCAAACGGAGCCTCTACAGTCTTGAACAATCCGCTCCTGCCGTTCTGCAAAGTGCCGTTAACGGCCGATTCATTGCACGCCTTGACACAACGGTGGCAATGGATGCACTTCGAGGGATCGTAAGTAAGATACGGATTGCTGTCGAGAAGCGGAAGCTTATCCTCGATATTGATCCTGGTTCCCTCAAACGGAGACTCCTTGATATCATATTCATTACACAGCGACTGAAGCTGACAGATGCCGTTCCTACCGCAGTTCATGCAGTCGACGACATGGTTCGACAATATGAGTTCGAGCATTCTTTTCCTGTACTCGATTATCAGATCGGAATCGGTGGTTATCACCATTTTGTCCTTCACCATCGTCCGGCACGCCGCGAAAAGGTGATCGTAACCTTCTATCTGCACCATACACATCCTGCACGATCCGACATCACTCACACCCTTGAGATAACAAAGCGTAGGAATATCTATACCGTTACTGCGGCACGCATCCAGTATGGAAAGATCATCGCTCACGCAAAGATCGGTGCCGTTGACTTTGATATTTACCATGGTGCACGTCCTCCTACCATACATCCCGAGCCGTAGAAATCACATCTTAAGCATCTTGAGGATTCCCTTTCGGCTTCTTCGGGAGTCATCTGCTCCTCGACGTGGATAAAGTCATTCTTACGCTCATAGGCAGGCCTCTCCTCGATCTCGGCTCTGCCTGTCGGTATGCACTTATTCGGCATAGGCGTCGGAGCCTTTGAATCACAGTCAATCTTATGATGATAGCCCAGGAATTCATCGATGTTATAAGCTGCTACCTGACCCGCCGCTATAGCATTGATAGCGGTGGAAGGACCGGTAACGCAGTCACCGCCGGAGAAGAACTTATCCTTTCCTTCGATCATGCATGCTGTATCTGCAAGGATCCTTCCCCTCTCAGTAGGAACACCCGCTTCCTCAAAGGGCTTTACATCGCATCTTTGTCCTACACCGAGGATAAGATAATCACACTTGAATCTGTAAGGGTACTTAGTTACAGAGTGCTCAGTCTTTACAAAACCTGACCAGTCGTATTCTCCGACGATCTCAGGCTGAAGCCATACTGCGGATATCTTACCAGGATGTTCCTTGTCCGGTTCAAGATGAAGGAAGCTCAGAAGAGTGGTAAAACGGATTCCTTCCTGCATCGCACTCTCGATTTCAGAATCCAAAGCCGTATAGTCATCTCTTTTACGGGTGAATACATTTACTGAATCAGCTCCGAGACGAACTGCTGTTCGCGCCGCATCCATCGCGACATTACCGCCGCCGATCAAAGCTATCGTCTTATCCTTAAAATCAGGAGCTTCCCCTCTCGCTACCGCCTGAAGGAAATCGGCTGCCGGGATAACATTCTCACAGTCCGCATTATCTACCGGTATCCTGTTGCCAATCTGTGCTCCCAGACCGAGATAAACAGCATCAAACTGTTCATCAAGCTGCTCAACTGTGATATCTTCACCAATCTTCGTATTGGTATGAACTGTGATATCACCTGCATTAAGTATTGCCTTAATATCTTCATCAAGTCTTACTTTGGGAAGTCTGTATTCAGGAATACCATACCTAAGCATTCCTCCAAGCTTCTCATGCTCATCAAAGATCTCGACAGTGTGTCCCATAAGACAAAGGAAATAAGCAGCAGTAAGACCTGAAGGGCCACCGCCTACGACAGCGATCTTCTTACCTGTAGCAACATTAGGTTCAGGAGTCTTGACCTGATCAGCGGTAATCTGATCGACTGCGAACTTCTTCAGTCCTCTGATATTGATAGGATGATCGATGATTGATCTTCTGCACTTTCTCTCACACGGATGTTCGCATACCATAGCGCATGCTGTGGGAAGCGGATTACGGTCTCTTATAATGTTGATCGCACCCGCATAATCGCCTTCCTTTATGAGTGCAACATAACCGGGTACGTCAACATGAGCAGGACATAATGTAATGCAGGGGACCGTCTGATTAACATTCTCAATGCAGCGTTTTGTCTTAATATGACTCTCGTACTCATCCGGAAATTCATCAAGACTGTCGATTATCGTATTAGCGGCAACAACACCGACTGCGCAGTCAGCGGTACGGGATATCATGGTGCACATATCCCTAAGCTTATCAAGCGCATCCATCTGTGCATCGCCGTCGATAATGGTCTTAAGGATCTTCTCTGCCTGACCTAATCCGTCACGGCAGGGAATGCATTTTCCGCATGACTGATTCATCGACATCTGAAGAATGCTGCGGTACATCACAAGCGGACACATTCCCGGCGGATATGATGTCATGCGGGATCTGAATTTATTAAGGGCGATATCCATACGGTCATTCATATTGCCCCTGGCTGTTAATCTTCTGCTCATATTAAGATTCCCTTTATTACAGAGTCTGTGTATTAAAAAGCCTTGCTTACGATCATCTCGACATTCGGGTTCTTTATGGCGACCTGAACTTCATCGGCAGCATTTACGATGATAGACTTCTCAAGCTCATCCCAAACTACTTCATCGCCGGAATCCTTAACTTCGGAAACATACTTCTGCATTGACCACAGGTAATTCTCCATCCCCAGATAACCTTCCGTGACAGAAGAAGGATCACCCATGGTGACAAGTCCCATCGAGAACCCGGAGATCATGGTGTGAGTGATGGTTCCCGGAAGAAGAAGAGTCCCTATCATCTCGCGCAGCTTTCCGGTAAATCCCTTCGCTGCGGAATTCTTTCCTTCGGAAGAAGCATTGACGAGTTTATCGTGAATCTGTTTGTCGAGAACGACTTCCCCTGACAGATGAAGTTTGAACTCCTTCTGCTCGCATTCGATATAATAATCGGCCTTGATCTCACCGGCAATTCCGCGAAGCATTCCGATCAGTTCTTCACAAAGAAGACGGAGCCTTAAACTTTGGGCATAATCAAGACCTGCCTGATTTCCCATATCCTCAGTGATCTTAAGCGCTTCTTTTCTGCCATTGCCGATGTTGTCGATAGTAATGATCTCGCTTTTCATGTTGTTTCCTCCTGATTATTCTTTTCTGTTATCATTATTCCCGTAATACTTGATGCACATCATCGTAAGGTCATCAAACTGTTCTGCCTCACCGGCAAATCTTTCCACCGCCGCCCTGACATTGCGCAGTATATCCTCAACTGAAGCTTCCGGCTCCTCATCAAGGGCCTTGATCATTCTTTCATCTCCGAAAAGCTTATCTTCAGCATTTGCGGCTTCCGGCACGCCGTCTGTATAAAGGAAGAGCACGTCATCTTTGCCGAGTTTGATCTCATACTCACGGTAGACCATGTCTTCCATAGCTCCTACGGGAAGTCCGTGCTTCTCCTTCAGGATGCTGAAGTTTTCTCCTGATCTTCTTAAGATCGGATATTCGTGTCCCGCATTGGAAGTTTTAATGATCCCGGTCCTCACATCCAGGATTCCGATCCACACCGTGACGAACATCTCAGCCTGATTATTCTGGCATATCGACTCGTTAGTCTTTTGGATTATCTCCGAGACAGATTTACCGCTGACCGCATAACTCCTTATCATCGTCTTTGCATTCATCATAAACAGGGCAGCAGGTACTCCCTTGCCCGACACATCAGCTATAACCAAGCAAAGATGATCTTCATCAATAAAGAAGAAATCGTAGAAATCTCCTCCGACTTCTCTGGCAGGATCCATCATCGCATAGATATCAAACTCTTTCCTGTCAGGGAAAGGAGGAAAATCGTGCGGGAGCATCGAAGTCTGGATCTGATTTGCAAGGGCAAGTTCGGTCCCGATCCTCTCCTTCTCACTCGTGATGGCAGTTATCTCTTCTATATACTTATGGGTCTTTCTGGAAAGATCATCGAACGATTCGGCAAGTATCTCTATCTCATCACCTGTACGGTATTGGTCTTTCATCTCAAAGCGGTTTCCGTTGGTGCTTCCGACTATGGCAGCAGTCATGGCTTCGATGGGCTTTACTATCTTATCGGACTGCAGCAGTGTTGATGTCACTCCGAATGCCATGATCAAGATAATGAGAACAACAAATACTAGCCTGAACTGGGCAGTCCGTTCATTGTACATACGGGTAGCTTCATCGTTTATGTTGTCATATTCGGAAAGCATAACCGTGGTTGAACGTTCGGCAACTTCCTTTGATACAATGGTGACCACTATCCATCCGATACGGTCCATGGGGGTTGCTGCCGCATAATAGTCAACTCCGCCGATATTAAGAGTCCTTAACCCTGTGGGACTCCTTAATGCCATAGATACAAAATCCGCAAGTTCACGCTCTTCGGAATTACGGAGGTCCTCTGCCTCGTCGCTCGTTCTTATCTCAAACACGCCGTTGCCTTCCGGAGCAAACACAACTTGCCCGCGGTCATTGATGATGGTTATGAATCCGCCTTCCGAAGCAGACTCATTGACATATTCCTCCATATCATCAAGGAACAGGTCCATACCGACGACACCTATGAGTTCACCGTGGGCATATACCGGGGCCGCACAGGCAACACAGGGCTTTCCCGTGTACATATCATACATCACCCCGGAAAAATAGAGGCTGCCCGTCTCCTTTGCTTCCTCATACCAGAATCTGTCACGGACAGGAAAATCAGTAACATTTCCGTCTGCATCAAATTTATTAGCTGACAGATCATCCACACAAAGGATCGTTCCGTCTTCAAGGCCGATATAGCAGTTATTCATGTAGATTGAATTGTTGCACATGGCAACCATCGTATCGCTCATGTGCGCAGCGATCGGAAGATATACGGAATCATTGATATTGACACCTTCCTCGCTTAACGCCTGAGCAGTATATGTTCCGTCATCTATCATCCTCGGCGCATGATAGGGATACGGCTCAAAATTCTCTCTGTGTTCAAACAGTCCTGTTGCCAGACTCTGCAATGTAAGAACATCACACATAGTGTCATCGAACATGTCATTGGCTACATATGCCTGAAGTCCGTTGACCTTGGTCAGGGAGTTCTCCATTACCTCGTGCATTGTCTCGGTGGATATCTCATTTATCGCGGTCTGCGATTCGTGTCTTGCCAATGATACAACCGTTTTCAGTGCCTTAGAGTGGAACACAAACAACCCGATCCCACAGATAAGCGTGACAAAGAAAATGACCATCACAAGATTCAATATCTTGTGTTTCAATCCGCCGATCGTCAGTCCGAACAATTTATTCATACCCTTTATTTTATAATAAAAATAGAAAGGCAACAAATAAACAAAAAGAAAACAAAAACGGACACTCATGAGAGTATCCGTTATTACCTGGAGCGGGTGATGGGAATCGAACCCACGTGGTCAGCTTGGAAGGCTGAAGTTCTACCATTGAACTACACCCGCATATCGGCGTCTTTAAGACAGGTTTCTTAAAAGCACCTAACTATAATACAACAAGTCCTGCAAAAAGTCCAATACTTTATCAGACTGCCGGGTTCTGTGCAAGATAAGTGGAAGAGATATAGAATCCGTCAACCGTCTTATACCACTCGGAATCAGTGACGGCAGATATCTGCACCTGCTGATTGCGGGTAAGTGTTCCGACTATATCATATTCTGTGGAAGGTCCTTTACGGACTCTTAAGAATTCACCTTCAGAAACGGCTGCATACATGATAACAGGCGTATCGAGTGTAGTCTCCTGCCATGTAACGGCTATATCACTCGAAGGCAACGGTCCCGAATAGACCGCCAGAGTTGTAGTGGGAGTCGTCGTGGTCTCTACGGGGATCGGAGTGGGAGTAATCTCCGCAAAAGTCGTCTCAGTTACTTCTGCTTCTTTTTTACAAGCTGACAAGGCAGTCATTGCAGACAAAGCACATACAATGCAAACGATTCTCTTAATCTTAGTATTAATCACGGTACGAGCCTCCGTTAACAATCTACAATTAATTATATACTATTTTTCGATTCTTCAAATATTTTTATTTATTCAGAAGATAAAACGCCTCATGATCCTCCCATTTGCCGTTTATATGCATATATGAGATTCTTCTTCCCTCATGAATAAACCCGCATCTCCTTATAAGCCGGAGCGATCTTTCATTATCCGGAAGTATAAACGCCTCGATCCTGTGAATATTCATCGTTTCCATGAGCATCCTGCATGATTCGTTCAAGGCCTCGGTCATATACCCTTTTCCGGTCTCTTTCTCATCAAGGTGATACCCGACGCTGCAGCTCATCATGCCGCCGTAAGCAAAATTGAAGAATGTGACACGTCCCAATATCTTTTCCGGCTCGTCTTTACGCGTCAGATAGAGCGGTATAAGACGGCCGTGACGGTATTCGCCTGTATCATAAGAAAGATAGTCCTTCTGAACGCGCTCGGTAAAATATCTCTCATCATGGGTCTGGGACCATTTCTTATGGAATTCCCTGTTGCGCACGAGATAATCCGTAACCTGCTTGGCGCACGAGCGTTTCAGCACCGACAGTCTCAGCCGATCCGTCTCCATCGCGAAAAGCTCATTTCCCCTAAGCCTGTAGTCTATCCTGTACATAACATAAGTATCGCACTTAACAAACGAAAAGGAAACTTGACTTTACATGGTCTTCCCCATATAATCGTAAAGCTGACAAAAGCCGATATGGTGGGATTAGTTCAGTTGGTTAGAGCGCCAGTTTGTGGCACTGGATGTCATGGGTTCGAGTCCCATATCCCACCCCACCTTTTTACCCTTATACTGGGGTGTCGCCAAGGGGTAAGGCACGGGTCTTTGACTCCCGTATTCGTAGGTTCAAATCCTGCCACCCCAGCCATAATACAGTATGAAGCTTCCGGTTGATCCCGGAAGTTTTTTTATTTTTATCGCGATCATTATGTTTATAAATATAAATTAATTTGTATAATAGTAATATCCATTTTACATAGAAACGGAGGTGGTCCGGTGCCTGATAAATATGATCTTGTGGTCATCGGCGCAGGAAACGGCGGACTGATGACCGCATGCAGAGCTTCGAGGATGGGACTTAAGACCCTTGTTATCGAGAAGCACAATCTTCCGGGAGGCGCTGCAACGAGCTTTGTAAGAGGCAGATTCGAATTTGATGCTTCCCTTCACGAGATCCCTGACTTCGGCGAAGGCGATATCAGGGGTGAACTCGGTAAGCTCTTTGACGAGCTGGGCATCAAAGTCGATATGATCCCTATCAAGGATGCGTTCAGATACATAGTCGAGAAGAACGGCATCCGAGAGATCGACGTTACCTTCCCTCACGGTAAAGACAAAGTCATGGAACTGATCAAGGAGATCTGTCCTGACGATATCGAGCCTATGAACAAGTTCTTCATGGCATATGAGGATATGGCCGCAGGACTTGATTACTGGGGTTCAACAAGAGGCAACCCCGACTTCGAAGTCCTTCGCAGGGAACATCCCAACTTCATGAAGATCATGGGGCTGAGCGCAGGAGAATTCTTCCGGGCACTCGGCATGAGCGATAAGTGTATTGACATCATGTCAGCCTACTGGCCTTATCAGGGCACAGATATCAACACAGTTGACGCATCACGCTATCTGCTCATGGTATACGGCTACTTTGTAAACGGGGCTTATGTTCCGAAGATGAGATCTCATCAGCTCTCTGTTGCCATCGTTGACCGTGCGTCTGAGCTCGGGTGTAAGTTCCTTTTCGAGACGGAAGTGACGAAGGTTCTTACCAGGAACGGCGCAGTGTGCGGCGTGCAGGTCGATGACGGACGTATATTCGAGTGTACGGCATTGGCTTCCAATGCTTTTCCCGAGACGGTTTACTTTAAGCTTCTCGATGATAAGTCGCTCGTGTCACAGTTCGAGAAGAAGAAGATCAATGCCAGAAAGTATGGTTTCAGAGCTTTCAGTGTCTCGCTGGGTCTCGATGCTCCTCCCGAGGAGATCGGTATCGAGGACTACACGCTCTTTATCAGCACTACCAAAGATTCCAAGACTATCTACGATGCGTCGGTGAAAAGGCAGATGGACGAGTATGCGCTCGATGTATGCTGTCTGAACATCGCTAACCCCGACTGTTCGCCCAAGGGCACAACGATGATGATCCTGACAATCTCCTACACGGACGATGCGTGGGCTGATGTTAAGGAAGAAGATTATGTGAAGATCAAGCGCGAGATCGCAGATCAGATGATCGACAATCTCGAGAGGATCATGGGATACAAGATCCGCGAACATATCGAGGAGATCGAGATCGCAAGCCCGGTCACGTTCGCGCGTTATATGGGCACTCCTCAGGGAACTGTCTACGGATATGCTTCAGAGAAGTGGGACGGAATGAGTTCAAGGACTGTCACGAACGGCATGGAGCCCACGATCCCCGGTCTGTTCTTTGTAGGAGCTCACGGTTCCGGTCTGTCCGGCTACTTCCCTACATATACGACCGGCAACAGAATCGGATTCCAGATCCTGGGATATGTAATGTCAGGAGGTGCAAAATAATGGCTGACAAAGAATACCTTGAAGGCATCTCCATCGATAGATTTGATGAGATAATCCCGCGCCGCCGGAAGGTCATCAACGAGGCGCCCGATACGGAGCCCAAGTATGAGTTCAATGCGAACGTTCTGGCGCGTAATCTTCACCCGAAGGTTCAGCACGTTAAGGTCGCTGATATTAAGGAGTTTAATGGCGCGAAGGTCTATACATTGGCTCCCGATACTTCTCGCGGAACAACCAAGCTTGCTTACTTCCGTGCAGGTCACTATATCTCACTGAAGCTTAAGATCGGCGATTCAGTTCTGACACGCCCCTATTCCCTGTGCTCTTCACCGAAGCTTGCGCTCGAGGGCAAGTATCAGATAGTCGTTAAGAGTATGAAGGACGGTTTTGCTTCTTCATATATTAATTCCGAATTTAAGGTCGGCACTACGCTCGATATCTCGGAGCCCGCAGGCTTCTTCGAGTACGAGCCTATCCGCGATGCTTCTACTGTTATCGGTCTTGCGGGAGGCTCAGGTATCGCACCTTTCATGTCGCTCGCTTCCGCGATCGCTGACGGAACCGAAGACTTTAATCTTATCCTTCTCTACGGCAGCCGTACCGAAGAAGAGATCCTGTTTAAGGATGAGCTAGATTCTCTGGAGAAGGCTGCCGGCGGTAAGTTAAAAGTCGTCCACGTATTGTCCGATGAAGAGAAAACCGGCTACGAGCACGGATTCATAACTTCCGAATTGATCGCGAAGTACGCTCCCTCTTCTTATTCCGTATTCGTCTGCGGATCGCAGGGAATGTACGACTATGCGGAGGGCGAATGCAGCAAACTCGGACTTAAGAAGAAGTTCGTAAGGCTCGACGCTTACGGTCAGTACAGACTGGGCGCACGCGACGAAGCTTTTACTTCAGAATTTAAGGATAAGACATTTGAATTAACAGTCATCATGAACGACGAGATCGAGCGTAAGATCCCCGCTCGCGCAGATGAGCCGCTGCTCGTTGCACTGGAGCGCGCAGGCATCGAAGCGCCGAGCAAATGCCGTTCCGGTGAATGCGGTTTCTGCCGCTCAAGATTAGCTTCCGGCGAGGTCTACACCCCCGGGAGAGTCGAACGGAGAAGAGAGTACGACAAGGTCGCAGGATACATCCACCCTTGCTGCACATTCCCCAAGTCCGACTGCAGGATATTGATCAATTATGAAGAACCCAAAATTGAAAGGAAGGTAAAAGACATGAAGAAAAAAGAACGTACAATGGGCCTTATTATGGCTATCATCATCTCACTGGCCATGGGTATTCTCGTTGCATTCCTGATCCCTAAGATCAGTCCCCAGGCAGCTGAGGCCCAGCCGGTAGCGATACGCTACATCTCCAACATCCTGCTGTCAGTTACTGTCGGCATCATCGTTGCCTTTGTCGTACCCTTGGGCAAGATGGGCAGAAACCTCGCAGCCAAAGCAGGCGCTAATCCGCCTTCCTTCAAGTTCACATTGCTCAACTCGATCCCGCTGTCAGTCGGTAATACGCTCATTGTCAGCTTAGTCTGCAGCCTGGTCGGCGTACTTATGGGGCGCTCTCACGCTCCCGCCGAAGCACTTGCCAATATGCCTCCGTTCCCTGTAATGTGGCTCGGCAGCTGGGCAAAGCTTCTCCTTCCCACACTGATCGCTTCCTACCTGCTCGCAGTTATCCTCTCACCCATAGTATCCCAGGCTGTCGGCATGGCTGACGCCGGAGCTGAAGTAGGCAGAGCATCTTCAGGCAAGGACTGACGGTCTTATAAAGTCCTGATATAACTTTATAATAAAAACCCCCGGAGCTGATGCTCCGGGGGTTTTGTTTGGTGATCCATTCGGGGCTTGAACCCGAGGCCCCTTGATTAAAAGTCAAGTGCTCTTCCGACTGAGCTAATGGATCGCTTGCCGTAAAGCCATTGAATTATAAGACAACAACACTATTAAATCAAGAAGACAGGTATCTGATGCAGATATTACTTTCCGTTGGCGTCATCGATCACCTGAGTTGCAGAACCGTATGCTTTAAGAGGACGGCCATTCTCATCTAACTCCGTCGTATACATAACACGGAACGGAATCCTGTCCGGTGTAAGCGGGATGACTGCCTCAAGATGCTCCACGCCTTCTTCAAGCTGACGCATCCAGTCCATATACATATCGTAGCATTCCGGAGGGAACAACCCGTTATCAAACAGGGGCTGCGGATAATTCTCCACCAAAGGCGGAACTCCGAGGTCACGCATACACCTGAAGCAAGGCCGCATCCTGTGAGTTGATATCTCGTACTCCCACGCATACGTGTTATTGTTCTCGCTCGCCATCCTGAACTTTTTCTCACTGTCGGCTATCTCATCAAAAAGCTTACGCTCGGCTGTAATATTCCGAACCATCGCATAAAACAGAAACTGATCGTCCGCTCGGCCTATCATCCTGATGTCGCTTCTGACAAGCACCTTCTCTTCACCGCAGATCTTCGAGCAGACCGTACGCCATACTTCACATCCAACCTCTTCTTCAGTAAGGATCGCCTTGTTAAGAGCGTCTATCAGCTTCTTTCCGTTCTGTTCATCAAGCGAGTCCAGAAGATCAAGACCCAGCATCTCCTTTGCGGTAAGGTTCATGCCGATTTCTTTAATATACTTATCATTAACGCGGACGAATTCGATCTTCTTTCCCTTCAAAGTGAATATACAGGCAGGACCTACCATATGATTAAAAAGAAGAGTATCGATCGACTGTGGATCCCAGAACCTTCCGGACTTTATCGAATATACAAGTTCTGTAGAGGCTGTCAGGCGTTCGTGATCAAGCTTCTTAAGCTTCTCGATAAATTCATCTTCTTCGACAGGCTTCGAGTACAGGTATCCCTGAATGTAATTGCATCCGATACTCTTCATGTAATCCGCCTGCTCATTCGTCTCGATCCCCTCTGCAATAACAGGCGTGTTAAGCCATTTAGCCATCTGAACGACAGAGCTTATGATCGCGCCTCCGCGGCCTCCGATATCACCCGTCAAAAAGTTCATATCGAGCTTCATGACATCGACATTAAGATCCTTCAAGACATTAAGAGAAGAATAGCCGCTTCCGAAGTCATCCATCTCGACCTTAAAACCCAATTCATGGAATTTGTCTATAACCTCAGTCATGAGTTCCATTCCGCCTATGGCAGAAGACTCTGTTATCTCTATATGAATGTATTGGGCGGGAATATCGTATTCCTTACGAATACACTCAACCTGTTCGACATAGTCGTGATTATAAACATCATAACGCGACATGTTGACCGATACAGGAACCAGCGGGATCCCGTGATCAAGACATTTTCTTAAGAACTTGCAGACGTTCTCGCATACGACCAGATCCGCACTGAAGACCAGGTCATTCTTCTCAAACACAGGGATGAAATCAGAAGGCATCTGCATGCCGTACAGCGGATGCTTCAAGCGCATCAGAGCCTCGGCTCCGATCATCCTTCCCGTCACCTGATTGATCTTGGGCTGATATAGATTATAGATATATCCGTTATTTACGGCTTCGTCAAAGAAGGAGACAAGCTCAGTTTCGGTCATCTTTCTGGGGGTTGCGGAATCCGGCATAAGCGACCTCCTGTTCTGCAGATATTATCATTCAGCCTTCGCTGCGGCTGTCCTCTTGCGGGTACTCTTCTTTTTGGTAGTGATGAAGGTCATTCCGTCATCACCTTCATTATAATCGATAACGATATCCGTTACAGCATTAAGGCTTCCGTCAAGTGTCATATCCGAGAGTTTGTCTTCGATCTGCTTTCTTATCTCTCTTCTTAACGGTCTCGCTCCATACTTCGGATCATATCCCGCCTTGGCAAGCCTGTCGGCAGCCCGGTCGGTAATACTGCCCGAGATACCCTTGTCGGACAGAACGGAGAATACTTCCTTCATCATGATGTCGACGATACGGCGTATCTCATCAGGGGTAAGCTCGCTGAAGATTATAGTCTCATCGACACGGTTGAGGAATTCAGGCCTGAACGTCTCCTTCAAGGCAGAAGACACCTTTGCTTCCAGAGCTTCCTCGGTGCCGGAGAAGAAACCGATAGTCGGAGCCTTTGCGGAATTGCCCGCATTGCTGGTCATGATTATAATCGCATTCTCGAAGTTAACATGTCTGCCGTGGCTGTCGGTAAGCCTTCCTTCATCAAGAAGCTGCAGCAGCAGATTGAACACATCGGGATGCGCCTTCTCGATCTCATCGAAAAGTATGACGCAGTAAGGCTTGTGTCTTACCTGTTCCGTCAGCTGTCCGGAATCCTCGTGTCCGACATATCCCGGAGGAGATCCTATGAGCTTACTCACAGAATGAGGCTCCATGTATTCGGACATGTCGATCCTGATAAGAGCTTCTTCTGTACCGAACATAACCTCTGTTAAAGCTTTAACGAGTTCGGTCTTACCTACGCCCGTAGGACCGACGAATATGAATGACGCAGGCTTATTCTTCTTCGTAAAGCCGGAACGGTTGCGGCGCACAGCCTGTGCCACTGCGCTTACGGCCTTCTCCTGTCCGACGACGCGCTCATGAAGTCTTTCCTCAAGATGAATGAGCTTCTCCGTCTCCGTCTCCGATATCGACTTACAGGGAATTCCTGTCCACATCTCTACGACCTTAGCGATATCCTCGACGGTAATGGGATCAGGCTTGATCTCACTCTTGAGGGCATCATATTCCTGCTGAGCCTTCTCGGAAGCCACGCGGAGTTCGGCAACCTTTGCATAATGCTGCTCACGCTCGGACATAGTAAGGCTCTCCATCTTCTCTACCATCGCGGAATATTCCTGATTGCACTTATTGAGCGTCTCTTCCGCTTTCTTGAACTTAACGAGCTTTACATTGTCGAGATTAGCGCGGGACCCGGCCTCGTCTATAAGATCGATGGCTTTATCCGGAAGATAACGGTCGGTTATGTATCGCTTCGACGAATGCACCGCAAACCGGATAACATCCTCGGAATAAGTCACATTATGATGCTTCTCATAATAATCCTTGATCCCCATCAGTATGTCGACCGCAACCTCCTCGGAAGGCTCATCAACGACAACCTTCTGGAAACGGCGTTCCAAAGCAGAGTCTTTCTCGATCTTCTTGTATTCGGCTGTTGTAGTGGAACCGATGATGCGAAGCTCTCCTCTGGCAAGAGCAGGCTTAAGGATATTAGCCGCATTAGTGGATCCTTCCGAATCTCCGGCGCCCATGATCGAATGAAGTTCATCAATTACCAGGATGATATTCTCTTCTTTAATGGCTTCATTGATAACGCCCTTGATCCTGTTCTCGAACATTCCCCTGAATTGGGTTCCTGCTACCATTGCAGGAAGATCGAGCTGCCAGATCTGCATATTCTGAAGTTTCTCCGGAACCTCGCCTTCAACGATCTTGTTTGCAAGTCCCTGAGCGATAGCCGTCTTTCCGACTCCGGGTTCACCGATCAGAACCGGATTATTCTTGGTGCGGCGGTTAAGGATCTGAACGACGCGGTCTATCTCGACGTCACGTCCCAATATCCTGTCTATCTTGCCTTCCTTGGCGCGCTCTGTAAGATTTGTTCCGAATTCCGAAAGGAACTTGAGCCTTCTGTTCTGATTTTTTCCCTTGCCGCGGCGCTTTCCCGAGCTGCCATGATCGGACTCTGACTGATCGCGGCCTGACTGACCGAACAGCGAATCCATGAAATTACTGAAGGGATTGGCGGGGTTCCCCGTGCCGGAACGGTCTTCACGGCCTTCCTTATCTGCACTGCTGCCCGGACGGGTTCCGTAAGAATCCTCAGGCGGAAGATCCGAATCCGATGCACCGATATCAGCAACACCGACATTACTCTGATCATCATCTATGAAGTCGAATCCGTCACCGCCGGCGTCTGCGTCGATATCTTCGTTGTATCCGTCAAGATCATCGAGTCCGTCGAATCCGTCGAGGTCATCATTGACAAGAGCCTTGAGGAAATCTTCAGGGTTTCCTGCAGGACCTGCCTTACCCAGCATATCCTCTACTTTGTCAGCCATCTCGTCGATGTTATCGCTGTTGATGCCCGCCGCCTGAAACATATCGGTTATTCCGGCAAAACCGGACTCATAGGCGCACTTCATACAGTATCCGTCGTCTATCCTTCTTCCGTTCTCATAACGGCTCGTGAATACTATAGCCTGTCTTGTCTTACAAACTGAACATAAAGGCATTTATCAATATTCCCCTTCCTGTCTCAATCCTTATTCATCAGCCGGATCCTGACACATATCTTATGGTCAGACTCCGTGTTCCTTTGCTTTCCTTCTTACCTTAGGGCCTGTCGATATCTCGAGCGCTTCCAGTTCGAGCTTGTCACTGTCTATAAATGCCGACAGTTCCCTGTATTGACCGTTCTTCTTCGCCTTATCAAGGAGCGGTTTGATAAACTGCCCCGTATAAGACCCTTTGACCTTGGCAACCTGTTCAGGTGTTCCGGCCGCTATTACCCGTCCTCCGTCATCACCGCTCTCGGGACCCAGATCGATTATATAATCAGCTGTCTTTATCACATCGAGATTATGCTCGATGACCAGTACGGTATTGTTATTCTCGGTAAGACGCTCCAATATGTCAACAAGCTTATGCACATCCGCCACATGAAGACCCGTAGTAGGCTCGTCAAGAACATACAGTGTCTTTCCCGTGGACCTTCTCGACAGCTCGGCTGCAAGCTTTACCCTCTGCGCCTCACCGCCCGACAGTTCCGTCGAGGGCTGACCCAACTTAATATAACCCAGTCCGACCTCTTTAAGCGTTCTTACTTTGCGGTAAATATTAGGCACGGCTGCAAAGAAATCACACGCTTCATCGACGGTCATATCGAGGACATCGGATATATTCTTATCCTTGTACTTAACCTCAAGTGTCTCACGGTTATAGCGTTTGCCCTTGCAGACATCACATTTTACATAGACATCAGCAAGGAAATGCATCTCGATCTTATTGACGCCGTCACCGTTGCAGGCCTCACACCGTCCGCCCTTCACATTAAAGCTGAACCGTCCGTTCTTATATCCCCGCATCTTCGCATCAGGCGTATTTGCATATAAGTTTCTGATAAGATCAAACACGCCGATATATGTCGCAGGATTACTCCTCGGTGTCCTTCCTATCGGAGACTGGTCGATGACTATGATCTTGTCGAGCTTACTGTAACCCTTTATATCGCTGCATTTCACCTTCTGCTTGCGGGCTCCGTTGAGTTCGTGAGACAGCACCGGCACGATCGTCGAGTTGACAAGGGACGATTTTCCGGATCCCGACACGCCGGTAATGCATGTAAACAGACCGAGAGGGATATCAACATCGATATTCTTGAGATTATTTACGGATGCTCCCTTTATGCTCAAAACATTGTCCGGATCAAAAGGTCTTCTGTTCGAAGGGACCGGAATGAACTTCCTGCCGCTTAAGTACTGTCCCGTTATCGATCCCGGGACCTCAGATATCTCATCCGCAGTGCCCTGCGCCACGACCTGTCCGCCCAGAACGCCTGCGAGAGGTCCTATATCCACGATATGATCTGCCGCCCTCATCGTGTCTTCATCGTGCTCCACGACGATCACCGAATTACCGAGGTCTCTTAATTTACAGAGCGTACCGAGAAGTTTCTCGTTGTCCCGCTGGTGAAGTCCGATCGAAGGTTCATCCAATATATAGAGCACCCCCTGAAGGCCGGATCCTATTTGGGTGGCAAGCCTTATCCTCTGAGCCTCTCCTCCCGACAATGTCATTGCAGGGCGGCTTAATGTCATATACTCGAGCCCGACATCAGACAGGAACTGCAGTCTCGCCCTGATCTCTCTTAAGATCGGAGCTGCTATCGCTGAATTTCTCTTGCTGAACTTGATCTTCGAAAAGAACTGTATCTCGTCCTTGACAGACTTAGCGGTAAGATCACTGATATTTGTCTTATCTATATATATAGACAGGCTCTCTTTGCGAAGTCTCGCTCCGCCGCACGAAGGACAGACATCAACGCTCATGTACTGCTCATAGTGCGCTTTTGCCTCTTCTCCGTAAGCTTCCCGGTATCTTCTCATGATGCTCGGCACAAGGCCTTCCCATGCCGCATAATAATCGCCCGATCTTCTGTAAACGCTGTTTCTCGTATCGATCTTCATCTTAACGCCGCCGTTGCCGTACATGATTATGTCTTTTATCCTCTTCGGAAGCTTATCGTACGGTGTATCGAGAGAGAATCCGTATTTCTCGGACAACGCTTCTATGAAGCACCTTCCCCAGCTCTTAAGATCATTGAAATTCCAGCCGCCGGCGGTTATGGCGCCTTCGTTCAGCGACAGTTTGGGATCGTTTATGCACAGTTCGGGATCGACACTTATGAGAGATCCTATACCGGAGCACTCGGCACAGGCCCCGTAAGCATTGTTAAACGAGAAGCTCCTTGGTGTGATCTCTCCGTATGAGATACCGCAGTCGGGACATGACAGATTCTGGGAGAACAGCTCCTCAGTAACATCATAATGCTTCTCGCCTGTCTCCTCATCAACTTCGGTAACGACCTGAGCCTCTACGGTCAGGAGCCCGTCCGCAAGCTTCAGCGCCGTCTCACAAGAATCATACAGCCTCGTGGTACTGTTCTCTTTTATCACCATGCGGTCGATCACAACGTCTATATTATGTTTCTGATTCTTGTCGAGTTTGATAAAATCGAGCTCTTCGCCGAGATCGTACATGGACCCGTCGATCCTCGCGCGCACATAACCGGATCTGCGGTACTCCTCGAGTTTCTTACCGAACTCTCCCTTCTTTCCTCTGATAACGGGAGCCATTATGATAAGTCTCGTGCCTTCGGGGTAGAGTTTCAGTTTATCCGCTATCTGATCGATGCTCTGTGATGTTATAGGCTTACCGCACTTCCAGCAGACCGGCTGGCCTACACGCGCGTATAGAAGCCTCATGTAATCATATATCTCTGTAACTGTTCCGACCGTCGAACGGGGGTTATGGCTGGTCGTCTTCTGATCTATGGCTATCGCTGGCGACAAGCCTTCGATGCTGTCTACATCGGGCTTTTCCATCTGGCCTAATAACATTCTCGCATAGGATGAAAGGGACTCGACATAACGTCTCTGACCTTCGGCATATATGGTATCGAAAGCGATCGAACTCTTTCCCGATCCCGACAGACCGGTCAGCACGACAAGCTTATCCCGCGGTATATCGAGATCTATGTTCTTGAGGTTATTCTCCCTCGCGCCGTGTATCCTTATGTATTTATACTCGTTCAATCCGTTTTTCTTTCGTCGGTAAGTTTATCCGATAATTATATCTTAAACACCCGCCATATTAAATAATATCATCGCTTGATATTTAAAGACTGCTGTGTTAATATACTCAAGCGCTTAATCGGCCCCATGGTCAAGCGGCTAAGACGGCGCCCTCTCAAGGCGCAATCACGAGTTCGATTCTCGTTGGGGTCACCACTTAAAAACCCGGACTTTCTGTCCGGGTTTTGTCTTATCCGATATAGAAGTAACACCAGAACAGGAACAACAGGAATACATAGAGCAGCAGTATCTGAACGACCGCATATACCCTGCCGCAGCTTACCGCTGCACCTGTATCCTTCGAATAAACAACGCCTTGGCGCATATTCTTATAAAAGAAAGCTGTCATCAGTATCAATATGGCGGCAAATGCCGTTAACAGACATTTATAGGCAAAAGAGATATCGGGGATCATCTCATTCACCTCAAGACCTTCGTAATAATATCCCGCATCGCCTCCGAACAGACCGTTTCCGAGCATGGATGAAAGCTGAAGGCCGTGATAGAAGGAAATCACCATAAACAATACCTGCAAAGCGGCATTATAGATATGTATGCCGTACTCCTTTCGCATAAAAGGGATAAGGAACGCAGCTGACATTGCCAACGGGATCAGCCACTGGGGATGCCACATGACAAATACCGAGAATACGGACCACTGGGCAAATATGACCCACATTGTCATATACAGCTTCTTCGGCCTGTCATTATCATCAACCTTAACATAGAAGCATATGGCGCAAATGATGATAAAGAACAGAATGAACAGAGACAATCCGTTGCCGACAGATGCCGAGGTCAGACGGTCCTTATACGAATACAGATCAGCGTTCATACTGTGTATTGCCTGATAACCCCGGCTTGTTCCGAACAGGAGCGAAGTAAGCGCAGGTACGGATATCACCAGCAAAAGGTTCAGAAGAATATCCCGTACCTTCTTGTTCGCAAGAAGGATAAGCGGAATGCATATCATCACGGGAAGGATCTTCACGGCGGCCGCGAACGACATTATCAGCGAAAATGTCTTACACTTCCCCTTAAGATAGAAAGAGACCGCAGCTGCCATAAGGCATATGCTTATAATATCGATCTGTCCGAACACGGCAGTAACAAACAGGACTATCGGATTGAACAGGAAGAAAGTTCTTACCTCATCAACATAACCGTCATCGTCAACAGAAGTCCGCGCCGCATCCGCAATGAGCTTGGCAGCGAGGAATACAAGCGCGATCATGAATACCGACAGGATCAGAACAAGTGTCTTAAGCAATGCGCCTTCCGTCATAAACGGACCGAGGGTCTTATAAAAAGGAAGGAGCAATACAGAAACGATGAATATTGATACGAAGTTATAATCCGACACGAACATCATCTGAGGCGTACCGGATCGGAGAAGCGCATCTCCGTTAAGGAGCTCATCCTCATATGCGTAATCCATATAACTGAGGATCCTTCCGTGAGAGAACGCATCTGTCATTTTCACAGCACTCTTCGTTATCGAGGCAAGGTCCGAATACTGGGAAATGAGGAACAATGCCTCAAACACAACGACGGACCAGAGTATTATCTCGTAAGAAAGAGCCTTGCGGTCACGGATCCTGTCTTTAAAATACCACGCTCCCAATACCATCAATGCGCAAAGTCCGTAGAGCGCCGCAAAGATACCTTTATGAGGAGCACCGTCATTACGGCCGCTCAAGGTGAAAGTCGGGCTGCCTGTCGCTTTATCGAGAAGTATCTGCGGAAGGACGTCATCCTTCTGCGGATCTGTCCCGACCCGGTTGACCGTAATCCTTAAAGTATAGTTTTCCGATCTCACGACATCAGCATAAGGAAATGTCACTTCATTGTCGTAACATGAGGTTATATTACCTCTTCCCGCCACATTCCCCTGTGAGTCTGTCAGCTCGCACAGGACATCGAGAAAAATAACACGGTTCGAGTCAGCACCGGAAAGATCGACAGAGAAACCGCTGCACTTATCAAAAGGCATCTGGAACAGTGATTCATAAACTGCCCCTTCTTCAAGGGTCTTTGCAGTCGTATCCGAGGGATCTCCGTAAGCGATCCGCTTAGTCCAGATCTTAAGATCAGGTACGACCGTAACGGATAAGAGATACACCAGTATCAATCCGGCCGCTATGATAAGCAGCCTAATCTTCCCGTTTTTTCTTCCAAGCAATCCGTCCATCTCTGCCCGAACCCGTGTTATCAGTCAAACCTCTCGTCTATAACCCTCTTTGACTTCTTCTCGGATCTTGGCAGCAGTCCGATCTCGACAACCTTAACGATAGGCGTGAATCCGATCTTGGACTTAACGGCAACGGCAATTTTCTCGCCGAGTTCATTAAAGTCATACTCGCCCGAAGTCTCGACATAGATTCTCATCGTATCACGTCCGTCGAGGTGTGATATGCGGATCTGATACTCGGAAGAGCACTCGGGGAATGTCTTCAGAATCTCCTCGATCTGAGCCGGGAATACATTGACGCCCTTGATCTTCATCATGTCATCAGTTCTGCCCTTAATGACATCGATACGGGGGAACTTCGAACCGCACTTGCACGGCTCGGGGATGATCCTGGACAGGTCATGAGTCCTGTAACGGATAAGAGGAGCTCCCTCCTTAACGAGAGTGGTGATTACTATCTCACCCCACTCGCCGTCCGGCAGAGGCTTCAGCGTAACAGGGTCGATAATCTCAAGATAGATATAATCATCCCAGTAATGCATATACTTCTCGCCCGGGCAGTTGATTCCGATACCGGGACCGTATATCTCTGTGAGGCCGTAGATATCATAAAGCTCGATGCCGAGTTCATTATGGATCCTCTCACGCATCTTGTCGCCCCATCTCTCGGAACCGATAACTCCCTTCTTAAGGCAGATCTTGTCCTTGATTCCTCTCTTCTCTATCTCTTCTGCAAGAAGCAGAGCATAGGAAGATGTGGCACACAGAACAGTGGACTTCATATCCATCATGAACTGAAGTTGCTTGTCAGTATTGCCGGGTCCCATCGGGATACACATGGCTCCGAGCTTCTCGGCTCCGAGCTGGAATCCGATACCTGCAGTCCACAGGCCGTATCCGGGAGTTATATGGATCCTGTCCATGTTGGTTATGCCCGCCATCTCATAGCAGCGCTTAAACTGGATGGCCCAGTCGTCCACATCCTTCGCTGTATAAGGAATGATTACGGGAAGTCCCGTAGTTCCTGAAGAAGAATGAATACGTACTATCTGATCCTCGGGGGCAGTCATAAGTCCGAGAGGATATGCTTCACGAAGGTCATTCTTCTCAGAGAAAGGAAGTTTCTCGAAGTCCTCTGCCGAGTTTACGCCCTTGATACCGGCCTCCTCGAGCTTCTTACCATAGAAGCTTCCTGCCTTTACCAGCGCCTGAATCCTGCTGTTTACCTGTTCCAACTGAACGTCATTGATCTTCATACAGATCCTCCTTATACACTTGCATATTCCAAAGCCTTGAAGTTAAGCTCATGGAACTGCGGTTTAACCTTCTTTACCAGTGCTTCCTTTATATCTTCAATACCGACTTCGCCAAGGAATCCTCCCCTCGCGGCGGCACCGAGAAGCACCATGTTTAATACTTTCGCCGAGCCGAGATCACGAAGCGCCTCATCTGTGTTGACGATAACAAGCTTGCCTATGCGGTCTCCCTCGAGAGACTTCAGAAAATCAGTCATCTTGGCTCCCTCGTAATCAGAACCCTGAAGTGCAGCCGTGACGGGCATCATCGCACGGTCCGAAGTGATAACGGTACCGCCATTCTTAAGATAATTCAGGACGCGTACGGTCTCCGCGGGCTCGAACCCGATGATTATATCAGCGCATCCGCTCTTGATCAGAGGCGAGGCGCACTCACCGATGCGAAGGTAACTCATAACGCTTCCTCCGCGCTGTGCCATACCGATAGTCTCGGCGGATCTGACATCAAGGTTTTTCGCCATGGATGCTGCTGCCGTGAGCTTGCTCGCGAGGACTGTTCCCTGGCCTCCGACACCGCACAGAATGATATTGGTGGTACTCATTCCTTCACCGCCTTTCCTATGGCACCGCATGGACAGATCTGTGAGCACAGGCCGCATCCGTTACACAGGGCCTCATCGATTGCCACGCGGCCGTCCTTCAGAACGACACCGGGGCAGCCGATCTCGCGGATACACATCTTGCAGTCAACGCACTTATCAAGGTCAATCTCATACGGTGTCTCGGGCTTAAACAGCACGGCACACGGCGCCTCGAAAATAATAGCCTTCACACCGGGCTCATCCGCGACTCTCTTAACAGTCTCAACAGCTTCATCAAGCTTGAACGGATCCTGCCTTACAACAGTCCCCACACCGATGCCGCGCAGAATATTCTCTATATCGATCTTATCCGTGAACTCACCCATCATGGTGTGACCCGTTCCGGGGTGAGGCTGGTGTCCCGTCATGGCTGTAGTTGAGTTATCGAGAACTATCAGCGTCATGTCAGCCTGGTTATAGACAGCATTTACGACACCGGTTATTGCAGAGGCGAAGAATGTGGAATCACCTACAAAAGCGAAACACTTGGTATCGGGCTTAACTCTGCCGACACCCTGTGCGATACCGAGTCCTGCACCCATACAAAGGCAGGTGTCTACCATATCGAGAGGCATCGCATTTCCTAACGTGTAGCAGCCGATATCTCCTGCGAAAATGGTCTCTTTACCCTTCATCGCCTTCTTAACGGCATAGAAAGAAGCTCTGTGGGGGCAACCCGCACACAGCACCGGCGGACGAACAGGAAGCTCGGGAGTCTTAACAGCATCTGAAGAAGCGCTCTCCCAGCCCATGAATCCGCTTATATATTTCTGTACAAGATCGGGAAGGTTCTCGCCTGAAGGCGCGACGTCCCCCGTTATCTTTCCTTTGATACTTACATTAAGTCCCGCTCTGCCGCACACATAAACGAGATGCCTCTCTATATACGGATCGAGCTCCTCTATCACGAGCACTTCGTCAACACTCTTAAGGAAATCACATGCGAGCTTCTCCGGAAACGGAAACGGCGTACTTATCTTAAGAAGCGAGGGCACGTCCCTGCCCTGTGCAGAAGCTTCATCAAGTATGTCCTTCACATTGGCATAAGAGATACCCTGAGCGACGATGCCCTTACGGACAGTACCGGCAGTAACAGCATTACGTACATTCGAAGAGAACTCGTCAGAAAGGCCTGCATTACGTTCTTCAATCTTCGCATGGTTGACATAAGACAGCTTCGGGAAGATGACCCAGCGGGATGAATCCTTAACGAAGCCGTCAGGTCTGTGGTCCTCGTATTCCGCATAATCACGCACGTCTATGCTCTGATATGAGTGACACACACGCGTGGTCGGACGCATGAACACAGGAGTCTTATACTTCTCCGACAGCTCGTAAGCCTCGAAGATCATATCGTATGCTTCCTTCGCATCAGAAGGATCAAAACACGGCAGCTTCGAATACTCGGCGAAAGTTCTCGTATCCTGCTCCGTCTGCGATGAGATCGGGCCCGGGTCATCGGCAACGAGAACCACCATACCGCCCTCGACACCGATATACTCGAGGCTCATGAGAGGATCGGAAGCAACATTAAGTCCTACCTGCTTCATGGTAACGAGTGTTCTGGCACCTGAATAAGATGCACCTGCGGCAACTTCGAGAGCGGCCTTCTCATTAACAGACCACTCGACATAGATACTGCCGTCATTCTCTTTTGCTATAGTCTCGAGGACCTCTGTGGAAGGTGTACCCGGGTAACCTGCAACGACTTGTACGCCTGCTGCCATGCAGGCTTTGCCTATCGCTTCATTCCCCATCACAAACTCTTTATGCATAAATTACCTCTTCCTGCAAACACGATAGAGATCGATATCATAAATGCCGTAACCGATCTCATTTGTGTAAGGCAGATTATAATGCCCAATATAGCTCAGCTCAACATCCTGCGGAGTTTTAAAGTAATAAAGATAATATTCCACCGGGTCAGTATCGTAATACTCAAAATCAATAGCGCTGAAAAGAAGCACTTCGTCAGTATAGTCCCAAAGATCGTCACCGTTCTCCATATATACCGTATCCGTTCCGAATACATCAAAGTCAGGCAGCACGGTGAAAGTATCTTCCGTCACATAGTGCTTTGAATCTCTGAAGTAATACGAGGTCACGCCAAGCGTCTCTTCATAAAGATCGATAAAACCGGGTTCACTTCCTGTCATCCCGTTAATATCAGCGATCATAAGATCCCGGTCGCTCATATCTATGATCTTTCTTTCCTCATAAGTATTAAAAACAAACGTAAACACGGCAAAAACCGACAGCAGTACCGCGGGCACCTTCCTGTTCTTACAAAGAGTGGCAAGACTGCTGAGGATCACTATTCCCGCGCCCGAGAAAATAAAGAAATACCTTCTGGCGAATATGGGGGCTACAAATTCAGTAACAAGGTAGAAAACCGAGACAGACAGGCAGACCGTGAGTAGCAGATAGAGCAGTTTGTGAAGACCGGGCCATCCCGTCTTCATCTTCTTTACGGGAAGAAGGTCTGCGAATCCCTTTGCATTCTTAAGATCATCTTTACCGAGAAGAAGGAAGATGTTGATGAACGGAAGAAGAATAATGAGCATTACCGAAGGCAGGGACAGCACATCATTCGCAAGGTTTCCGACATAGCCCATCAGTGCCAGATACAGCCCGTACGGCAATGAATCATTGCTGACCCAGAAGTGATCCGATACATTGCCCGTCTGAGTTATAAGAACTATAAGCCACGGTATATACAGCACTGCAACCGTGATGCCGCTTATAAGAAATCTCTTAAAGACATCCATGCGCCTGCGGACCAGAGCGGTCACCAAAGAAGAAGCGTATATGCAGAAAGCGGCAATAAGCGAGACATTGTGCGTATACATGCAAAGAATTGACAGTACGGTAAATACTGTCAGGTCAGACTTCTTATCCGAGAAGAATGCAAGAGCAGCATATATGAACATGCCTGTCGTGAGCACATAAGCCAGTATCGTCGGTCTTATCGCAACACCGAAATAGAAATTATAAGAAGATGCAAGAAAAAGGACCGCCGCCGTCAGAGCGCATCCGCTGCCCATAAGACGTCTTAACGGGAAAAGCGCGAAGAAGAACAGCGAGCACAACAATATAAGGCTCAGCACGCGTACAGTGACAAGTCCCGTTCCGAACACCATCGAGAACAGTTTCAAAACGACTGAGTAAAGAGGCGGACTGTAATCCACGAGGATAAGACTGAACATCTCCTTCCACGAATGAAGATTAAGGAAATACTGATATGAATTATCGTACGAGATACTATCCTCAGTGCATATCAAAAGGAACCATACGAGAAGCACCGCGGAAAACAGAGTTCCGAGCCCCAGGAAGCATAAGTCGTTCTTCTTTATCTTCTCTGCCATATCATCCTGCCTTCGTCGCTCTTAACACATAGTTATAGTCCGTCATATAAGCCACACAGTATGCAGGAACATAGTCATCGACGATCTCGATCTCCAATCCTTCCCTGTCGTCAAAAAAACTCCTGTAGTATTCCGCAGGATCGGGATTCTCGGTAAACATAAGATTATATTCACAGAATATATAGACCTCATCGGTATAATCCCAGACCTCATCAACATCTCCGATATAACACAGATCGACTCCGAACACGTCTAAGGTATTCATAACCGTATAAGTATCATCGGAGATAAAATGTCTCGATTCAGGGAAATTGTAACCCATAAGTTCAAGGCCGTGTTCATGGAAATGAAGGAATGCCGGATTTCCCGAAGACAAAGAATCGATCTTCTCATCGACCTCGATCTCGTTGCGCAGTTCCATGACTCTCGACAGATGGATCGAATTACAGACAAATGTAACGGATACGAGCGCACAAAGGATCAAAGCAGGTATCTTCTTTCCTTTGCAAAGAGTAGCCAGACCCGCAATGAATACGATCGCGCCGCCCGTATAGATGTAGAAATACCTCTCGGTAAAGATAGGAAGGACAAATCTCGTAATGAGATAAAACGCCGTGACGGACAGCAGAAGCGACAACAGCAGATAGACGAGTCTGACTATATGCGGACACTTCTCCCTGATCTGCGGGATCCCGATGATGTCTGTAACACGGCGGGCAGATCTTAACTTACTCTTATCGATCATTAAGATAAGGTCTATGAGAGGCAGGAATATGATCAGCATGAGCGTAAGCAGTTCCACGGGCTGAAACAGGTTATTGCTCACACTTCCGAAAAGCGCGATACTCAGTCCGTAAAACAAGGAGTTCTGAAATTTCCAGTAATTGTCCGAAGCGCTTCCGAACTGGCTTAAAAGAACCAGCAACCACGGAACATAGAGTACCGCAACCGTGATGCCGCTTATCAGGAACTTTCTGGTCACATCTTTCTTCCTTATGAGAAGTGATACTATGACTCCCGTTCCGTAGACACAAAATGCCGTAACGAGCGACACGTAATGGGTATACATCGACATCAGGGCAAGTATCGTAAAGAGGACCGTGTCAGACCTTTTATCGCCGAAGAAAGAAAGAAGCGAATAAATGATCATTCCCGTCGTAAGCACATAAGCAAGCAGCGTGGGACGGGTCTCAAGACCGAAGTAGATATTATAGCTCGAGGTAAGGAACAGAACAGAAGCGACCAGAGCGCATGCATCCCCCATCAGCCGTCTCAGAGGGAAAAGGGCAAACAGGAAATTAAGAGAAAGAAGCGCCGTAGAGAAGATCCTCAGGCTCACAAGCCCGGTCCCGAACAAAGTCGAATAACTCTTGAGGAGAATGGAATAGAGCGGCGGACTGTAGTCGATCAGGATGAGAGCGAACATTTCCTTCCAGCCGTGCAGATTTAAGAAATACTGATACGAACTGTCAAAAGTTACACTGTCCGTCCTTAATAAAAAGTGTGACCATATAAAGAGTGCGGCAGTAAAAGCCATCCACACAAAGAAATATATCAATTCTTTCTTCTTTATCTTCTCACCCATAACAGATAAATAATAACACAAAAAAAGCCGGGACTATGCCCGGCTTGATTCAAGCGTTTCCGCAAAGTGTTTACCCTCCGAAGAAGTAGAACAACAAAGCAAGTACCGCAATGGTGATGATGATCGCGACAACGACCCTGAGCGCAGATACGGGTGACTTGCCGGCGATCCTTCCTGTCTGACCGTTAACGACAAAATTAAAGATCTTGTCATTGAACTTGAAATTCGATATCCAGATAGGAGCAAGCAGATACTTGAACGTAATGTTATCGTAGGTTGTCGACAGTTTTACATCACTTACGCGGTCGGCATTATACTTTGATCTTACCTTGTCGCTGACATGACTCTTAAGCTTGGAATTGATAGAACTCTGTGCCTGAGTCCATCCGTCATCAAGTCCGAGTGAATATCTCTCAGCTGCAAATCCGGCGATGAACTGGGGATCATAATCGCGAAGCTTCTTAAAATCGAAGCTCGACACGGCTTTGATATTCTCGTCCTTAGTCTTTGTACTGGCATAGACAACTTCATCATCGATGAATTCTTCATAGATGCCGTGGCAGTTATACCATCTTGTCTTGGTATTGCCGTCTTTGTCCTTATAATCCTTGCCGTAACGGGCGGAATAGGAAGAAGTCGTCTGCGCATCATATGTCCAGTAAGGAAGATATATGCCCTTGAATTCCTTCGCCTCGCAGCTCTTCTTTGCAGCACTCGGCGCGAAAAGCTTCTTCTTGAGCCATGTCTTAAACAGCTCTGCTGCCTTCTCCTGTGAGATCTCGAAGGGGACAACTCCGCCGGGTGCCATAACATCCTCGTCATCATCAACAGGCATAACCGCTGTCGATCCGCAGAAAGGACACGTTCCTGCCGTATCGTTCATATCATACATTGCCGAGCCGCCGCAGTTCTTACAGATGATATTCTTCTTCTGCGCGCCCCAGTCTTTGGTGGAACGGAGCTTAGCCGAATTAAAATCTATCTCCTGAGTTGCTGTAGAAGTTTCTCCGGGCTTCGGCAATTCTTTATGAAATCCGCAAAAATCACATGTCATCGATAATGTTGCGGGATCATAAGTTACCGTAGCGCCGCAATTGGGACACTTCTTATCGGTTACGTCTTCGGTTACTCCCTGTGTTATCTGTTCGACATTCTCGTTCTCAGCCATATACGTACTCCTCGTTTTCAAATAATTATGATAAGTATAACATAAAATTACCATACATCATCCCATGAAATGAATGATGTATGGCAACAGTGTATAGTATCTTTCTTATATCAGATCAAACCTTGACGGTTATCCAGTGATATATACTCCCGGCGCTTGCTTACGCACTTGTAAGCAGGTCTCATGATACGTCCGCCGGTGACAACTTCCTCGATGCGGTGTGCGCTCCATCCCGCGATCCTTGCACAGGCAAAGATAGGAGTGAACAATTCGGGAGGTATACCGAGCATCGAATAAACAAAGCCCGCATAATAGTCTACGTTTGCACACATGATCTTGTCTGATTTCTTAACCTCGTGGAAGACCTCAGGAGCGACTCTCTCGACCATTGTGTACAATGCAAATATGTCGTCCTTGCCGGTCTCCCTGGCAAGCTCCTCGGCATACATCTTGAGAAGTCTTGTTCTGGGATCGGAAAGAGTATAGACAGCATGACCGATACCGTATATAAGACCGGACTTATCGAATGCTTCCTTCTTAATGATCTTGGCAAGATACTCCCTTACCTCAGCCTCGTCCGTGATGTCACTCACCTTTTCGCGCAGGTCACACATCATGGCATAAGCCTTGTTGGAAGCACCGCCGTGCTGAGGTCCCTTGAGCGATCCTACTGCAGCGGCGATAGCGGAATATGTATCTGTACCTGTAGAAGATACGGCATGTGTTACGAAAGAAGAGTTGTTGCCGCCGCCGTGTTCAGCGTGGAGCACGAGAGCGAGGTCGAGAACGCGGGCCTCGAGTTCCGTAAACTTACCGTCCGGCCTTATCAGGTGCAGGATGTTCTGCGCCGTGCTGTATTCAGGAACAGGATCGTGAAGGAAAAGGCTCTTGTGTTCGACATAGTGAAGTCTTGCCATGTAACCGTATGCGATCATTACCGGGAACCTGGCGATAAGCTCGATGCACTGGCGCATAACGTTGCTTACCTCAAGCGAATCCGGGTTGGGGTCATATGAATAGGAAGCAAGAACGGATCTTGCAAGCTTGTTCATAACGTCCGGGCTCGGAGCCTTGAGTATCATGTCCTCGGTAAAACCCGCAGGCAGAGGTCTCTTGGAAGACAAAAGAGCTCTGAAATCCTTAAGTTCCGACTCAGTGGGAAGATCCCCCGTTATGAGCAGGAACGCGATCTCCTCATAACCGAACCTCTTCTTATAGAAGCCGTTTACAAGATCTGTTACTTCGTAACCCTGATAATACAGTCTTCCGTCGATCGGCATCCTGTCGCCGTCGTCCATAAGGTAACTCATTACCTCACCGACTTCGGTAAGGCCTACGAGAACACCAGTCCCGTCGTTGTTGCGCAGTCCGCGCTTAACGTTATATCTGCCGTAGAGTTCGGGCTCGATCTTAGCCTTCTTGCCCGCAACTCTGGCGAGCTTGGTTATTAATTCTTCGTTGTTCATTTCAGCCATCAGGCATTCTCCTTGGTGTAATTAAGAAGTCCGCCGGCAAGCAGCATATCCTTCTGTCTGTCGGAGATAACGAGCTCAGTCTCGAATGAGTAACCCTGAGTCTTGTTTGTGATCGTAACAGTCTTACCGGTGGCGGCAGCCTCAACCTGCTCTCTTGCATTCTCGATAACGAGATCGTCGAGCATGTTGATCTTATCGTAGTCAGCAGCATCCTTGAATGTGAGAGGAAGGATACCGTTGTTGATGAGGTTAGCCATATGTATCCTTGCGAACGAGAGTGCTATAACGCCCTTAACTCCGAGCTGAAGCGGAGCAAGCGCAGCGTGCTCTCTTGAAGAACCCTGACCGTAGTTCTGTCCGCCGATGATGAATCCGCCGTTATTCTCCTTAGCTCTTTCAGGGAACTTCTCATCACAAGGTGTGAGACAGTAGTCTGCAAGATAGGGGATATTGGATCTGAACGGCAGGAGCTTAGCGTTCGAAGGCATGATGTGGTCTGTCGTGATATTGTCCTCGACCTTGATCAATGTCTTGCCCTCAACTGTATCAGCAAGCTTGTGGTGAGCCGGGAAAGGCTTGATGTTAGGTCCTCTTACTACTTCAACGTCATCGGGTGTTGCTGAAGGCAGGATAACCATGTTGTCGTTGACCTTGAAGGAATCAGGCATGGATACTACCGGGGGCTCACCGAAGTCTGCGGGGTTGGTAACAACTCCCGTGATGGCTGCAACGGCCGCCACTTCAGGGCTTACGAGATAGATGGAAGCAGACTTGGTTCCGGATCTTCCGTAGAAGTTTCTGTTGTTTGTTCTCAAGGATACGGCGTTAGTCTTAGGAGACTGTCCCATACCGATACAAGGTCCGCATCCGCACTCGATGATACGTGCGCCCGCCTCGATCATGTCAGCCAGCGCGCCGCACTCGGCAAGCATATTGAATACCTGCTTGGATCCGGGAGCGATAACAAGAGAAACATCAGGGTGAACTGTGTGGTCCTTAAGGATCTTAGCAACCTTGAGCATGTCGTAAAGTGAAGAGTTTGTGCAGGAACCGATGCAGCACTGGTCAACCTTAAGGCCTTCGATCTCCTTAACGGTTACAACCTGGTCGGGCATGTGCGGCTTGGCAACGAGAGGTACGAGTGTGGAAAGATCGATCTCGATCTCCTCATCATAGACCACATCATCATCAGCCTTGAGTTCTGTCCATACCTCTTCTCTTCCCTGAGCCTTAAGGAAAGCCTTAGTAACTTCATCAGAAGGGAAAACGGATGTTGTAGCACCGAGCTCGGCACCCATGTTTGTGATCGTAGCTCTCTCAGGGACTGTGAGATACTCAAGTCCGTCGCCTGCGTACTCTACGATCTTTCCTACACCGCCCTTAACGGACATGATGCGGAGAACCTCAAGGATGATGTCCTTTGCTGTTGTCCAGGGAGCGAGCTTATTCTTCAACGTAACTCTTACCATCTTAGGCATCGTGATGTAGTAAGGACCGCCGCCCATCGCGACTGCAACATCGAGTCCTCCTGCGCCGATAGCGAGCATTCCGATACCGCCACATGTCGGTGTGTGCGAGTCAGAACCGAGCAATGTCTGGCCCGGAACACCGAATCTCTCGATGTGAACCTGATGGCAGACACCGTTGCCGGGACGGCTGAATCTGATGCCGTGCTTGTTTGTTACTGTCTGAATGTACTTATGGTCATCGGCATTCTCGAATCCCGACTGAAGCATATTGTGATCGATATAAGCTACGGACAGCTTTGTCTTCACCTGATCGATACCGAGCGCTTCAAACTGCAGGTAAGCCATGGTGCCGGTTGAATCCTGTGTCAAAGTCTGATCGATCCTTAAAGCGATCTCCTCACCGACGTTCATCTGACCGGAAAGAAGATGGTCCTTGATGATCTTCTGCGATATTGTATATCCCATATAAAGCCTCCGATATATATATTTACTTATTTTTTACGGTAGAGATTATAAGTTTCAAGCCTTGTGCTTGTCAATTTGAAGAACCGACATACTCTTTTCTAGAAGAGGAAAGCATTCGCTATGCCGAAATATATGAGAAGTGACAGAGCATCGACTATCGTTGTTATAAAAGGGCTCGCCATAACGGCAGGGTCGAATCCTATCCTCTTTGCTATCATGGGAAGCGTACATCCTACGAGCTTAGCTATAAGAACCGTAACCGCCATGGTAAAGCACACAACAAAGGCAGTCATGACAGTTATATCAGTATTTCCGAGCACAAGGCGGTCAAAGAGCATGATCTTTGCAAAGCAAATGAACGCAAGGCTCACGCCGCAAAGGACGGAAGTCTGTATCTCTTTCCATATGACCTTTGGAACATCCCTGAATTCGAGTTCGCCGAGGCTCAAAGCTCTTATGACGGTGACCGAAGCCTGCGATCCGGAATTTCCTCCGGTGTCCATCAGCATCGGGATAAATGCAGTAAGAACGACCTGCGCTGCAAGCGCGCTTTCAAATCCCGTTATGATCATTCCGGTAAAAGTCGCCGACACCATAAGCAGAGCAAGCCAGGGGATCCTGTTGCGGAAAAGGTCCAATGCAGATGACTTAAGATATGTCTTCTCTGACGGAAGCATACCGGCCATCTTCTCGATATCCTCCGTGGTCTCCTCCTCGAGGATATCCATAGCGTCATCGAATGTGATGATGCCGACCATCCGTCCGCCGCTGTCAACGACAGGCAGCGCCAGGAAATTATACTTTGAGAACATCTGGGCAACTTCTTCCTGGTCAGTCAGCGTACTAACGGAGATTACATTCTCATCCATTATGTCACACACGGCGGTATCGTCATCAGGAGCAAGCAGAAGGTCTTTTACGGATACGACGCCCAGAAGTTTTCTTTCCTCAGTCACATAACAGGTATAGATGGTCTCCTTGTCCACACCGGTCCTTCTGATCCTGATTATGGCCTCGGCAACTGTCATCCTGGGCCTTAAAGAAACATACTCGGTGGTCATGACGGAACCCGCGGAGTTATCGGGGAATCTCAATATCTCATTGATCTCCTTGCGCATCTCGGGATCTGCCTGGGCGAGTATCCTCTTAACGACATTCGCAGGCATCTCGTCCACAAGATCAGCCGCATCGTCGACATAAAGTTCGTTAACGACCTCATGAAGCTCGGTATCGGAGAAGCCCTTGATCAGGAGCTCCTGCCAGTCGGGATCGAGTTCGGCAAACACCTCCGCGCCTGTTTCCTTCGGGAGCAGCCTGAACAAAAGAGGTATCTTCTCCTCATCCATATCTTCAAAGACCGCCACGATATCCGACGGTTCCATCGTTGTGAGAATATCCTTAAGTGTCTGGTATTTTTTACCTTCGAGAAGAGCAGGGATCGTCTTCCCGACCATAACATCCTGTGCCGCCATCGCGCACCTCCTTCATTGGAATTTATCCAAACAAGGAAACTATTCAGGCGGCCCGGTAAAAATGCATAAAGCTTAGATCAAGGAGCGTCCTGAATCAGTCTTCACCTGCGTACTTCGATATGCCGATTGGGCAGAATCTGTGCCGTCCATGACGCGTCCTCCTTCTTTATTTCAATATCAACAAATACTACTTCAGGCCACAGGATATGTCAACCGAACAGCGCTTCCGGGATCAGCCGTTAAATGGTCAGGTTCTCCTCTGCCTCGTAGATCAACTCACCCAGGACACGGATCAGGGTGTCCGTTTCAACAGGCAAGATAAACACCTGTTTGGGCATCTTTCGTAAACGCCATGCCGGGAAGATTATCAAGAAGCGAACTGAATCTGTCCTTGAGTTCTTTGATCTTGGCAGATTCCTTGATCTGCGTAAACGGAAAATGTATTACGGTCATAAAAAAGACCCCTTCATATATATCGGCAATACGCCCTATTTTGATGAGGTATCAGTTTGTACAACAATAAAAGTCTCTCATTGTTAATGAATAATGAACGGCAACTACAGGTATTCCAATCTAGCATTAAAGATATTTACATTTGCAATTAAAAGAAGCTATTAATGGTTTGTAAACAATCTTTGTGATTAAAGACATTTCTATTTGTGTGTCGTAAAATAGTGGTGCGACACAACTGCATAGTTCTACAGAAGACGATGTTTTGGTAAAAACGTCGGACTCCTTCATTCTTCTGTAGAATGAGTTGTGTCGCAGCAATCGGAGCTGACGGTTTTCGGTGTGTAGCTCCGGCTGCACACTTTTTATTTTACGGAGGTCTTTATTATGAACAACGAAGGTTTTAACAATTTTAACTCACAGTTTAACATGCCCCCTCAACCTGTACCTGAAAGTAAAGGATTAGCATTAGCTTCAATGTTTACAAGCATAGGTAGTATCTTATTATTTTTATTGAATCCACTTATTTCGCTCTTGGGAGGAATAACAGGAATTGTTCTTGGATCAATCTCACTTGGTACCAAAAAAGGCGGTAAAAACTTTGCTATCACCGGTATTGCTTGTGGAGGAGCGACTCTGTTGATAGAGTTATTTTGGATTACTTATCTCCTTAGATAAGAATTATACTCTTTCAAATCCAAACTATAACGTGCAACCCTGGTCATATGTTTTTCAACAAATGATCAGGGAGTTCAATATTTCCAAATAAGGAGTTATCCTATGATTTGTAAAAAGTGCAACAAGGAAAATCCTGAAACAGCAAAATTCTGTAAGGAGTGTGGAACTAGCTTCAATATACCTATTAAGGCAGATTCACAAGTCCAATCCAACAATAACACTTCTGTTTCTACTACTAGTAATTATAGTAATTATTCTGTTATTCAAACATTTTATTTTACCAGTCAACAAAAGGAATACTTCGCTGTTACTGATAGATCTATACTCGAGCGAAGAATTGTAAAAGGATGCTATTATAACTCTGAATATCCGTTTTCAGAACTTGATCCTATTGAGCTAATGAATGCACCTAAAGGTCTAATTAATGGAGTAGCTGTTTCACGAGCTTATGGTAAATGGTTAACTTGGCCTTTTCTCGAGCGAGATTCAATACGTTTTATGCAAGTAATAGAATATGCGAATTGGCATATTGATAAAGCTCATGGAAGGCAGAAAAAATGTCGATATACATTCCAAAGTGATTTGTGCACCAAAGTTGAAGTATATGATGATTACGTCATTATTTATACAATGCAAGGTGGCTATAAAGCCACAGCTAGCTTTATAGCATCCAATGGTACAACTGGCGGTATGCAAGGTAGAATTGTTAAATTTTCGGATTTATGGGTAGGCATTGATAACAATAGGTGGATTGTTAGATTTGTAATTAATAATGCATCTATAGATATACGATTAATCTCGAAAGAAAAATTAGATAAAGCAGTTGAAGTAGTAAATTATATAAATAAGACTAAAGAATCACCAATCATCGAAACGGTTAATATTACTTCTGCAAACGAAAAATGGGTTACGATTGAGGGGAAACAACGCGAGTTTCAAATCGAAAATGAGACCCTTGTTATTTCTTCAGATATGGATCAATTCAATAGTTATTTGATGAAGTTCAGAACTGTTGCATCTGATTGTACAGATGCGTTGATGGAAGAGTGTTCAAGAAAAGTAAATAATTTGCTGACATTCTTAAACTTCTTTCCATGGATATATGACAAATACCTAGACATTGTAATTGGTAAAGCCATAGACATATTAATAGCAGAAGGAATATGGGATGTTACACATGATTCATTAAAGGAGTTTCATTACGAAGAAGGATACAAGTATGTGACCACGATTTTAGAGTCAGTAATAACTGTAGTATTAGGCACAATAACTAATAACCAAAACAACGCCTATTCTTCATTGATAAATATGTTTCCTAAAGCGGTAAACACACTGGTAGGTATTACTCCGTATCAGCAAAATGAAATATATGGAAGAATAAGACTCGATGACTTGTATCAACTTGTCTTCCAAGAGTATCAAAGTGTTGTTTTTACCATGGCTTATTCATTGAGAAACGCGGGAAAGAATATATGGTTCCCATCTGAAGAAGATGTAACCAAGGCCAATAATATATTCCAGAATATCTCCCATCCTAATTTCCCAGAAGAAAGAAAACTAGAAACTTTCCTAAGCATCTTAAAAGCTTCACCATATAATACTGATTTTCAAAAGTATATGATAAAAGAATGGGGAGAAACTGAACAAACAGTTGCGATTAAGAATTATTTTGGTTTTACAGATTTCAACGACCTAAGAAAGATATTCTAGGTTAAAAATCAAATTATTATAATTCTAAGGCAAACTAAAAACGACTAGAGCATTTCTCTAGTCGCTTTTAATGGACGTTATTTGTCGCAAAACTCTTTATATTGACTGTTCCAAAATCATATAAGCACTGAAATCATTGGCTTTTTGCAACATCCAAATATATTTGGTGGAGCATACGGGGCTCGAACCCGTGACCTCTACGCTGCCAGCGTAGCGCTCTCCCAGCTGAGCTAATGCCCCTTGTTCAGCCCGTTAATTGTACCACCCCAGGCAGTTATCAACAAGCTGTTTTTATCGGATCATCAAAACCCGCTATTGATCGGTATTACCTGTCATATGCCTTGCGACATAGACACCGCTCGCCGATGCGTGAGCAAGGGAATGTGTAACACCCGAACCGTCACCGATGATGTAAAGACCCGGATACTTCGTCATAAGATGCTCATCGATCGCAACTTCCATGTTATAGAACTTTACTTCAACGCCATAGAGCAGCGTATCATCATTTGCAGTTCCGGGCGCGATCTTATCGAGCGCATAGATCATCTCAATGATCCCGTCGAGTATCCTCTTGGGAAGCACCAGTGACAGATCACCCGGGGTCGCCTGTAATGTCGGACGCACGGTGGATTCGGCAATGCGTTCTTCGTTGGACCTTCTTCCCCTCATAAGGTCGCCGAACCTTTGAACTATTACACCGCCGCCGAGCATATTGGAAAGTCTGGCGATTGATTCTCCGTATCCGTTACTGTCCTTAAAAGGCTGAGAAAAATGCTTGGCAACGAGAAGAGCAAAATTAGTGTTATCCGACTGCAGTTCCGGAGAATCGAAGCTGTGTCCGTTCACAGTAACGATGCCGTTCGTATTCTCATTGACGACATAACCGTTGGGATTCATGCAGAAAGTCCTCACACGGTCCTCAAACTTCTCCGTACGGTAAACTATCTTCGACTCATATAATTCGGAAGTCAGATGAGAGAAAACTACCGCGGGAAGCTCCACCCGGACGCCGATATCGACACGGTTGGAGAAAGTCTCTATATCAAGGCTCCTGCAGATGTTCTCCATCCACTTGCTGCCCGACCGTCCCACGGAAACGATAACCTTGGAAGAGGTAAAACAGTCATCGCCTGAATTGACCGTATATGTACCGTCCTCATTGACAGTCAGAGCGTCGGCATTGCTGTTGAACCTGATATCGATCTTATCCTTGAGCTGCTCATAAAGATGCCCAAGGACCTCATAATTCTTGTCGGTTCCGAGATGCCTTACCGATGCATCGAGCAGATGAAGCCGGTTCTCAAGGCAGATCTTCTTGAACGAAGTGCCTGCAGTGGAATAGAGCTTAGTCCCTTCACCGCCGTTCGCAAGATTGATCTTGTCTACATATTCCATGAGTTCAAGAGCGGTCTCTTTGCCGATATGCTCATATAAAGTTCCGCCGAAGTCATTCGTTATATTGTACTTGCCGTCGGAAAACGCACCGGCGCCTCCGAATCCGCGCATAACCGCACACGACTTGCAGTTGATGCATGACTTTATCTTCTTACCGTCGATCGGGCACTTGCGTTCTTCGAGCGGCTTGCCTGCTTCAAGGAGCAAGACCTTGAGTTCAGGAGCGATCTTCATCAACTCATAAGCCGAGAATATCCCTCCGGGTCCGGCGCCGATAATGATCACATCGTATTTCATTCTTCGTCTTCCTTTAATATGCTCTTGGACATGACGGTAACGGGACGTTCATAGCTGGAGAATGCATTGTCGATAAGCTTGTCATCGGGTTTCTTCGTAATAACGCTGACCAAAGGAACGATGATGAATCCCGCAAGCATCGCAAAGGCACCGCAATTTATGGGAGATCTCAGGATCTCGGGAAATTGCGGGCGGACAAGCATATTTGCCACCAGCAGCACGGAACCGAATATAAAGCATACCCAGCACGAAGCCTTAGTGGTCCTTTTCCAATAAAGAGAGAAAAGGAATGGTGCCAGGAAAGCGCCGGCGAGCGCGCCCCACGATACACCCATGAGCTGAGCGATAAACGTAACGTTGGAACTGTACTGGATAAGCGCGATCACTGAAGAGATCACGATAAACACAACGACCAGCACACGCAGCCAGATCATCTTAGCCTGCTCGCTCATCTTCTTGACAACGGTTCCTGATATAAAGTCAAGGGTCAGAGTAGAACTCGATGTAAGTACGAGTGACGACAGTGTAGACATGGAAGCCGACAATACCAGTATGACTACAACGGCGATAAGGAAATCGGGAAGGTTCGCGAGCATCGCGGGAACGATGGCGTCAAAACCCATTGCATCGACCTGTTCCTGCGTCAGGAAAAGTCTTCCGAACCCGCCTAAGAAATAGCATCCGCCTGCAACCACGATGGCAAAGAATGTGGATATTATGGTTCCCTTCCTGATGGCATCCTCATGCTTGATCGCATAGAATTTCTGGACCATCTGGGGAAGTCCCCATGTACCGAGGGATGTAAGGATAACAACACCCAGAAGATCGAGAGGCAAAGGACCGACGAAAGATGTATATGCGCCGTTATACTCGGGAAAATCTCCGGGGATCTTTGCCAGTTCCATCATTGAACCCGTAAAGCCGCCGTGAAGATTGAGGACGGCAAGGACTACCGCTGTGATGCCTATGAGCATGATGACGCCCTGGATGAAATCATTGATCGCAGTTGCCATATATCCGCCGACGATAACATAAATGCCGGTAAGGACAGCCATAGCCACTATGCAGTACTTATAGTCGATGTTAAAGGCCATCTCGAACAGTCTCGACAGACCGTTGTAAAGAGAAGCCGTGTAAGGGATCAGGAAAACAAAGATGATTATCGATGACCCGATGCGGAGGGACCTGGAATCATATCTCTTGGAGAAGAACTCCGGCATTGTCGAGGAATCGAGCTTGTGAGTCATGAGCCTCGTTCTCCTGCCCAGGATAACCCATGCAAGAAGGGATCCGATCACCGCGTTGCCGATACCGATCCAGGTGGACGCAACTCCGAACTTCCATCCGAACTGACCTGCATAACCTATGAAGATAACGGCTGAGAAGTAACTTGTTCCATATGCGAATGCCGTGAGCCACGGACCTACCGAACGTCCTCCCAGAACAAATCCTTCAACATTGCGCGCCTGCTTGCGGCTTAACACTCCGACGGCAATTAGCACCGCGAAGAAGACTACCAACATAAGTATCTTAATGACCATAAACACCCTCCCGTAAAAAGAGCTGTCCGCAAAGCCTGGGACAGCCCTCACAAAAATTAATTTTTACACGACGCGCAAGGATGTGTCAATAAGAAATGATACTATCTGCCTGCGTTCAGCCCTTTTGGACCAGATCGGAGATTATCTCAACGCATTTGTCTATACCCAGAGAGGCTGAATTAAGACAGAGATCATAGTTAGGAGCATATCCCCATTCCAGATCCGTGAAGTGCTTATGATTGGCTGCTCTCTTCTTATCCTTCTCCTCAAGCCTCTTCTCGGGCTTCTTCTCGCTCTCCCCGTAAAGCCTTACTATACGGTCTTTGCGGAATTGCATGTCAGCGCAGATATATACGTTAAGCACCGAGTCGTAGTCTTTAAGGATATAATCCGCAGAACGGCCGACGATAACGCAGGGTTTGCCCGAATCCGCGATATCCTTGATCACCTTTCTCTGGACTGTCCAGATATAGTCATTTACGGTCATCCCGTTCATGATGCCGGGAACGGCCTGAGCCTCGAAGCCGTAAGAGAATATGCTCTTGCCGGGAGCCTCCTCGCCTTTTGTTGCAACAACTTCCTTTGAGAAACCGGTCATCTCGGCAACATTCTCGATGATCTCCTTATCATAGTAATCGTAGCCGAGCTTCTGTGCGAGAGTCTTTGCTATAGTCCTTCCGCCGCTTCCGAACTGTCTTGATATGGTTATAATCTTGATCGACATGAAGATCACCTCCTTCGTATATCAATTACATTTTACAACATTTTCGGGATCAAAATATTTAAAAACAGAAAACAATATTTTATAATTAACCGTATTTTTCTACATAACGGAGGCGAAATTATGGCTATCAGGGTTGGAATCATAGGTTACGGAAATCTCGCAAGAGGCATCGAGAGTGAGATCAACAAGTGCCCCGACATGAAACTTGCAGGTATTTTCACAAGAAGAGATCCCGCTTCCCTCAAGATAAAGGCTGAAGGCGTCCCCGTATATTCAGTCAGCGAGCTTAAGGACAGGACTTTGGAATTCGATGTCATGATCAACTGCGGAGGCTCGGCTACGGATCTTCCCGTCACCACCCCCGAATATGCAGCACTTTACAATGTTATCGACTCGTTCGATACACATGCTAAGATTCCGGAGCACTTCAAGGCTGTAGATGAAGCTTCAAGAGCAGCAAACAAAGTATCAATCATCTCCGCAGGCTGGGATCCCGGAATGTTCTCCCTTCAGAGACTTTACTCCAACTCCATCCTTCCTTCCGGAAAGGACTATACATTCTGGGGCAAGGGTGTATCCCAGGGTCATTCGGATGCGATCAGAAGGATCCCCGGTGTCAAGAACGGCAAGCAGTACACGATCCCCGTTGAGTCTGCGCTCGAAGCAGTAAGATCAGGTTCCAATCCCGAGCTTTCAACAAGACAGAAGCACACAAGGGAATGCTTCGTAGTCGCAGAGGAAGGCGCTGACAAGGCTTTGATTGAGAAGACCATCAAGGAAATGCCCAATTACTTTGCAGATTACGATACAACTGTTCATTTCATATCCGAAGAAGAGTTCAATGCCAATCACTCCGGTCTCAATCACGGCGGCTTTGTATTCCGTTCGGGAGTCACGGGAGAGAACGACTGTCACAAGCACATCATCGAGTACAGCCTTAAACTAGACTCCAATCCCGAGTTTACTGCTTCTGTAATACTCGCTTACGCACGCGCTGCTTACAGGCTTTTCGAAAAGGGTGATTACGGGTGCAAGACCGTATTTGACATCGCTCCTGCTCTTCTGTCACCTTTGTCCGGAGATGAATTAAGAGCAAGGATGCTTTGACAGCTTATAAAGTTCCTCTGCCGCAAGACGTGTCTTTGCCACTATGTCTCCCTCCTTGGGGAAACAATAGTAAAGGCAGTCATTAGTGCCGATGGAAACTATATCGCCGATCTCATACCAGAAGTAATCCGAGTTGACGCTGTAGGATGCCGCCGGAGACTGTTCGTAATGCAGTTTTCCTTCGCATCCGTCGAGAACGAATCCGCTGACGCCGTGATGAAGCCTTCCGGTACCGACCATATAAAGCGCTTTGGAATCCTTGAGTATCGCTATGTCACAAGGAACATCCAGAGCATAAGTGCCGTTTTGGATCTCTTCCCTGACCTGCTCCCGTTCCCATGCGAACCAGTCAGGAATATGTGTAAATGCGGGTTCAACATTGATGCCCTTAAGCCGGCCTGATGTATCGAGCTCATATTCGGCACCGCATTCGCTGCATTTAAGACTGATACCTTTGCCGACGGTCTTTCCCTCCGTCATGCAGTGAGGACATTTGTAAAGTATCCTGTTAAGTCCGTCAGCGCGCCACGGCTCTGTTATCTTCACGCCGCTGTCCTGCTGCCACTTAAAATAATCCAGGCTGAAAGCCTCATTAATTACCGCATCTATCTGCCTTACCTTGGTATTCTCGAGTTCTTCGGGCGTAAAGAGGCATTTCATCGTGCAGGAGACTTTAACATCACGCTTCTGTAGATTATTGTACAGAGGATCGCGCGCAAATGCGCCGTATGTCGTGATCATGACCACCGGATGCTTAAGTTTCTTGAGAAGGATGCCGATCCTCGACGGTATCTTCGTCGCAGTTCCGTCCAGGGAATAACCTGCCTCAGGGTACATAAGGACACTCGCCTTATTTACATTGAGTGCGTGATCGATATCTGATATCAGGGACATATCCGATACGAATTTACGTGTCGGGATCGATCCCAGTGTCCTCATAAGCCATTCTTTTCCCACAAGCGCATCGGATGTGCATACGATGCTGAAAGGACGGTCCTTAAGGACTTCAAAGGCGATCGAAAGATCCGTGAAGCTGCAGTGGTTCATGAGGATCATCCAGGGGCCTTTCCCTGCCTTGTCCATGTCGATCTTCTCACAGGTAAAACCGACCTTCTTAAGCTCGCCCCGAAGAGCCGTGCGCGCAACTGCGACAAGCACCTTGGACGGCTTCTTGGGCTTCTTATGTTCCCACGAAGGAAGATCCATGACCTTATCGTAATCAGCACATCTTGTCTTTATCTTCATATAAAGGATCCAAACACTCTAAGCGTAAAGCCTTACTCCGGCTTATCTTCAGTCACTTCAAGTATATCGTCTGATTCGACTTCCTTATTCCTGTTCTCGTCTATTCCGAGCTTATTGCTTACCTTCTTCTTAGCCTTCCGGATAAACACGGCGGCCACTGCTCCGACTGCGATCACTATGCCCGCGATCGCCTGGATCATATAAGTCATAACGGAAGGATCAATATAAAGATCTTTATACAGCATTGTCTTACCTCTTTTCCTCTTTCTTTCTGCCTACGATCTTTTCCTGCAGGGAGCTTATGATATACCGCGCTCCTTCTTCGGCAGAGCTCCCGTGATTATAAACGAATCTGTCATACATATCACCTATTGTTTTTCTGTATTCATCACTGTGAGCAAGAAGATGATCTACAGTCTCTCTTGTTCTCGACAGGTCACCGGTATCGAGATTCATGCCGATCTTATCACGCAGGTAGATGTTAATGGGTACGACTGGCAGTTTTTCCCATTCCGGATTCATAACCTTCATCGGCGTATTTATATAGAGTACCGGCCTCATGGTAGTAAATGCATATTCACAGGCGATGTCTGACCAATCGGTAATGAGAACATCCGCCTCCATCACGGGATTGTTGGAAGAAAAATCCGTCTGGATCTCGATATTGGACGCATCCTTATACTTATCCGTCAGACTTTGCATCTTCTCAGCCTTTATCCTGACCTCCTGAGGGTGAGGACGCACGATAACGTCATAATCACCGTCTTTCAGGGACTGAAGGATATCGTCAAGGCAAAGATCGATGATGTTGTCCTTCTGCCACGACGGCGCTATCAGTATCAGTGGCCTTGCGTGTCCCTTTATCTGTCCGGAAGCGGTCTTCATCTCATGATCAGCGCGCATGTCATCGATCAGGGGATAACCGATCTTAAGGATCTTGCGTTCCGGGAGATCATACAGCTTTTGAGCCTCGACCTCCTCATCATACTGATGTTCGCCAACGCAGAATACGGTATCGAAGTTGTCTGTCGCCCCCTGACGGAAGGTAAGGTTGTTGGATCCCATTCCGTGCTGTACAAATACGTATTCCGTATCCTTCCTGACGTATGACCTCTTGATATGATATTTCCCGAGATCCGGCATAGTCATTACGACCATATCGGCATCCATCTTCATCATAAGGGTAATGAGCCTGTTCTCGCCGATATAGTACGGCCTGATACGCGGTTCCGACTGTGCCTTCACGAATATGCCGTCATCAGGATCCGAAGTAATGTAATGGATCGTAAGCTTGGTATGCAGGAGGAGATAATCTATATATCCCCTGAAATACTTATAAAAACCGTTCGATTCGGAATAGAATACGATGTGTTTATTGACGACCTTGAAGAACCTCTTGTAATCAGCGCGCTCGCGTCTTTTTACAGGGGAAAAGAATCCTTCTCCCTTGCGTTTCCCCGACCGCTTAATGGAATCGAGTTCCTCACGGCTTTTACTCAGCGCTTCCTGATCCACAAACCGCTTCGGTCTCACGATCCCGTTTAAGATGAACAGCTGGAGCACCGCAAAGCAATTGCCCGCTACCCAATAGAGCGCCGTGCCGATGTAAACAAAGAAACCCAGATACAGTGACAGTCCTACAGAGACAGCCATGGTAAAGATCTTATTGCCCGTCGACTGCTGTGACTGAAGGATATCGAACTTATCCTGGACAAGGCACAGTATAAACGATGTCAATCCCGCAACAAAGGGAACCCAGATATACGTTATTCCCTGTTCCCGCGGGATCATTCCGAGATCCACGGGACCGAAAGACATGTCGATAATGCCTTCCGCTATGCCGGCCTTTATAACCTCGACTACGCCCATCAGCAGGAACAGCTGTATGACGAGCGGTACCGTTGACAGGAGAGGATGATACCCCGCTTTCTTCTGAAGTTCCGTCTGTTTCTCGGCGATAACATCATTCTGACCGTAGTACTTTACCTTCAGCATATTGATATCAGGCTGGATCTTCACCATCTTAATGGAATTAAAGTAGGTCCATAAGGTGACCGGCAGGATGATGAGTTTGCTTATAAAAGTAAACAGTATTATGGCCATGCCGTAATTCCCGGCCATGTCATAGCACCGGTCCATGATCAGACTGAAAAAACGGACCAGATAACTCATATCAATAGAAAGTGTCCGTCCACGGTATCCGTTCTGTAGGACCGTTGTCTCCTACTTCCCGAAGATCGGAGATGTCTCCCGTATACGTATAAGCATAGAAACAGTTCAGATCGGACATTCCCGTGCTGAACACCTTGGGCACATCCGGGAAATCGTCATCATAGCATCTCAGATAGTAGGTCCTCTCGCGCTGTTCTCCGTCGGTATGCTCGAAGATCGTCGTGCCGAGGTCTTCATATTCGCCTCCCGCAAGATATGCAACAGTAGGCATCATATCCGTAGTCGATATGGGAGCATCGGTCACGTTAAACTCATCCTGCACCTGCCCGAAAGGCTTTATGAAGAAGATCGGCTGCGCATCCTCATATCCCCACGGCTTTCCGTGATCAGCCGTGATTATGATCGTCGAATTATCATAAACGCCGAGTTCCTTCAACTGATTAAGATACTCCTCCACGAGCAGCCAGCACCCTCTCTGTGTCTCAAGAAGAGTCGGGGCATCGGCATTACGGCATTGGGCATCTGTGCTCAAAGGAGAGTGTATCCCGTACATATGCTGCAGTATGAAATAATTGGAAGAGCTGTCTGCCTGAAGGCCCGATGTCAGGAGCTTGTCATAGTATTCGGCATTGCCCAGGATCACATGGGTATTAACAGCCATACTGTCGTCGCTGCTCAGAACATCGAGAGCTCCCGTGAAATCATCACCCGTAAAATAGAAATGCTCCTTAAGGAACAACGGACAGAACCTGTATGCACTCGATCTTAACAGCATCCTTCTGACAACGTCATCGTGGACCACATATTCACAATCCATGACTTCCATATTCGATATCTTTCCGAGAGCATCGTACCTGGCCTCGTTGTTCATAAAGGTAAACTCGTTCGAATACAGGTTGAAACGGTATCCCTGCTCTGCGAGCCTTGCGTAAAAATTATTATTTCTTTCATTGTCCCATGCGTATGAGAACCATTCATTAAGAGTGATCGAAGGATCGAACTCGGTTCCGGAGCACATGTAGTTTACCGAATACACCGAACTCTCATAATGGCAGTCGGCATTACTATAATAGGTAAAATCCTTCAGCACATCAGCGACCTCGGGGTATGTCTCAAGACATTCTTCCAGATATGAATTGCTGTATGCATCGAGAAGGATGACGATTATGTTGTTGTTTGCCGATACTTTGAACTGGTCATTTGCCGACAGATAATACTGCTCATAGTCGAATCTTGAAAAAGCGCTCTTCGGGGACTGGAGCAGGGTTGCCGTAAGGCTCGCAAGCTGCATGGCAAGGAGCGCAAGGCTCAGAAAGATCACCGCCCTATGTGTTCTTTTGTCACGAATAACGATCATCAGTACTGCAGGCAATATAATGAGCACAGCCCATATTGCCGCATTGACGGCTATGCCTGCCGTCGTGAGATTCAAATCGCTTCCGTCCATCAGCCCAAGACTTCCGTTAAGGAAATTAAGCTGAACATACATCGCAAGATCCGTCCCCATGACAAGACCGTATACGATATCAAACGCCTTGCCCGGCAGCAATGCGATAACGGCAGATATACCGGTGCTAAGCACGACCGCCGCCGATATAAATCCCAAAGCAAAGTCGCTCAGGATAAATTCAAACTCTCCGGCATTCATAAGGAAGAATTCCACCGGCGAATGGATCAGGAACATATAAGCAAGAAGAAATACCGGGGCCATCGACTTGAAGAGCCTGACCGTCCATTCAGAATCGTGAAGGATAAATGCCGCTGTCCCGATCCCCAGGATGATGACAAGGCATATTACGAAGTACAGAATCGCGGAAGGAGTCGCCGCCGGAGATTCAAAGCTCATGCGGTAACACATGGTCTGACCGAAGTCAACGCCGTCCGAAGAACAGCCGGTACCATCGGGATTACAGAAGACCGTGAGCCCGTCCCCGTAAAGGGCATCCGATGTAAGATCGATATAATATGTCTTCCCCGCGCTGTCTTTTATCGGTTCGGACAGTTCGATAGCATGGTAATAATTATCACGTATGACATCTGCATTGATCTGCCATTCCTCTATCAGATTCCCCTGATCATCCCTCATTGTCACGAACAGAGTAGGACGGCTCTGGGTATTATAACGGCCGAATATAAAATAAACGGCTTTAAGACCGTCCTTCTGAGGATCTATCTGCTGAGTATAAGTAAAGCCCTGATCGATCTCAGGGAGCATGGCCACAGGTTCAAAGCCGTCTGTCATATCCGGAACACTGTGAAGTCCCGTAAAAAAAGACAGGCAGACAAGCGACGCAAATACCGCTGTAAAGATCAATGCGATTGTACGCTTCACGGTCATATCGATATACACCCCTGCCTGTTGTACTTTTTCAATCGTACAAGTATATCACAGGATCGCGGATATCGTAGGATCATCAAGAAGATATCGAAGAAGCTCTGAAGGCTCTGAGAAAATGATCTGCGCCCCTGACTTGAGCAAAAACTCATGAGTTCTGAATCCCCAGTCAACACTGACCGCATCGATACCGGCATTACGGGCAGTCTTTATATCCACATCGGAATCGCCTATATAGCAGCAATCGGAAGGTTCAAGACCGAGCTCATCCATAACCCTGAATACAAACGTCGGATCCGGCTTGACAGGCACATCGGGAACATTTCCGTAAGTTACGGCTATAAGTTCCCCGAAGTTCTCCTTTATGAGTCCTTTGGCGGGAAGATCCGGCTTGTTGGTAACCACTGCGCACTTAACACCGGAATCATTGAGCGCCTTCAGCATACCGGGAATACCGTCATAAGGATAAGTGTCGTAAGAGTAATTCGCATCATAGAATTCCCTGTAATCGGCCAGCACCTTCGCGAAAAGCTCATCTCCTCCGGGCAAGCCGCTGACCGCGCGCTCGATGAGTTTCCTTGTCCCGTTACCTATCATAAGCGTCACTTCTTCACGCGACTTCTCCGGAAGTCCGTTCTTCGCCAGCGCAGCATTAAGAGCATGCGTCAGCCCTCCGATCGTATTAAGTACGGTTCCGTCCAGATCAAATATACAGAGCTTATACATCAGTAATCACCCAGAGCCTTTCTTCTTATCTTATAATCAGGCATTACATCTGCCACATGCGCCCAGAATCTTTCCGAATGATTCGCCTCAAGAAAATGGGCCAACTCATGTACGACAACGTAAGCAATGAGTTCTTCCGGAGTCTCAAACAGATTGTAGTTAAATGTCAGTTTCCCTGTGGAAGGCTGGCACACTCCCCATCTGGATGACATAGTCCGGAATGTAACCTTTGAAGGCGGATCTACACCCTTTACGGCGAACATCGGATAATAATATCCGAGCATCTCGGCGATCTTGTCCCTTAATGCACGCCGGCGCCAGGTCTCATAAGCGCGGCAGGCCTGTTCGGGAGACTGCGCCCTGACATAGACATCGGGATACTCATAGCGAACTCCGCGGAATGTGTAATCGCGGCTTACATGCATGGTACAGCGCTCCCCAAAGACATTGACCTGTTCACCGTCGGAGTATTCCTTCGGCCGGGCCGCATTATCGATCCGGGCATTGACCTTCTCGACTGCCCGGAAGATGAAATCAGAATTGGACCGCAGGAACTGCTCAACCTCGGCGTTGCCCGCATGATAAGGGCAGGATACTTTTACCGTTCCGTCGCCTGCCACGCGAAGGTTAAGATTCCTTACACGTTTGCGGGTCAATTCATAATCGATCCGGACTCCGTTCAGAATTATGGTCTTTTGCATGAGATTACTGCTTATCAGCCAGGATCTGACGTATCTTTCCGATTATGACCGATGCCTGGGCGGAACAGCTGCCGTGTACCGTGTGTTTCCCGGAAGAAGATACCGAACAGAGTTTATAACTCTTTTTCCCGATGAATTCGTCCGTCTCGACGGTAAAATACATGAGAAGGCTCAGATCCGGTTTAAAGATATAGACTATGTGCGCGCAGAGCATCACCGATTCGGGAGAAGGCAGTGTCACAAAGCAGCCGAAAGTGCCGTCAGAATACTTAAAACAATGGGTGGCAAACTGCTCCTTTGAATATGGAAACTGCTCGCCTGCCCTCTCTATCAACAGCTTATAGAGCTTGTAAAATGTGTCGTTTCCGGGTTCAAGTATGCTCGCGATGACGTCCTTCGGAGTCTCATAAAAACGCGCGGGCAGATTCTTCTGCTCGATATCGTAACGGGTATTGTAGATGTTCCTGTTAAACGCCATATTATATCGATCTGTTGAGACGCCTGAAATCCCTCACAGCCTGTCTGCCGATCTTGAAGATCTTCTTAAGGTTGATGGAATTGACTCCTCCCTGTCTCGGTCGGAACGTTATCGGCACAAACTTCACATTCTCTTTGTTCTTAACGAGCAGGACTGAAAGCATGACATTCGAGAGGTTGAAATCCTTGGGGATCTTCGGCAGATACTTCTCAAGAACCGCCCTCGGCATCAGCCTGTAAGGAGTGTTCGCATCAACAACGGTAACACCGAAAGTAAGCCTTATAACGAGCTTCAGGACTTTAGTGACTACTTTGCGCGAGAAGCCGTCTTCCCTGTGATTCCTGTGTCCGATGATAGCATCGTAAAGCTTACGGTCAGCCCAGAAAGGCGGAAACTCTGAAGGCAGGGTCTGCCCGTCGGAATCAGTCTGGAATATATAGTCCGCCTTCTTCTCAACAGCGTAATTATATGCAAAGAGAACGGTCGCGCCGTGTCCGGAATTAGGTTTGGTAAGAGGTTCAAGCTGAGGATATGAATCCTTCAGTTCCAGAAGCTTTTCATATGTGTGATCCTTACTTCCGTCGTTCACGATAACAAGTCTGGACTCCGGACCGATGCCTGCAACGACTTCATGCCACTCCTTCACGACCGATTCGATATTCTCCTCTTCGTTATACGCGGGCATTACAATATAAAGACTATCTTCCATTTTCGCTCCGAATCTTAAGATTTAATGTATAATTTCATAAGATAGTTTAACATACTTTTTTTACGGATGAGCAAGAAGGATGATATCAGAAGAATCTAAACGCAAGTTTGAACAGATAATTCGCAGTATGACGCCCGAACAAAGGGCATCGCTGCAGGCACACCTTGCAGGCGCTTCGCCGCAGCAGCAGGAACAGATGATCATAAAGCTGATCTCGGCATACGAATCAAACGGACTTAACTCAGAAAAACCCGCAAAGACCGTTCAGGAACCGGTGCATGAGACTGCACCCGCGCCTGCAAAGAAGAAGCTCAAGAAGAGCGTAACGAACACAATTGCAGGTGTTGTCGCCGCCGTTTTGCTCATAGGGTGCGGTGTGATGTTCTGGAGAGTGAAGGATAAGCTTTTCGCGCCGGAGGGAGAGTCTTTACAGGAAACGGTTGAGACCGCTGCCGTAACGGAACAGACCGAAGCGACCGCCACTCCCACGCCAACGCCCGAACCTACTGCTACGCCTGTACCCGAGCCGACTCACGTGCCTCTCGCGGCAGACTATCCCGATCTCACGGGGCTCACTGTCGTAATAGATCCCGGTCATCAGCAGACAACGGACAACGAACAGGAATTATACGCATCCTGGCTGTCGGCCACCAAAGCCCGCTGCACGAGCGGGACAACGGGTGTCGTAACCGGAACGCCGGAATATGAGCTCACTTTACAGTACTCTCTCCGTATCGCCGATTACCTTGAACAATGCGGCGCACAGGTAATCCTCACGAGAGATACCGATGATGTGAACATCTCGAATCAGGAAAGAGCCGAGCAGGCTGTGGAAGCGCAGGCCGATCTGTTTCTTAGGATACATGCAGATGCCGCGGGCGACTCCGCGTCTTCAGGTGTAAGGGTATATTATCCCGATACGGGCAGCTTCACCGATACCTCCCCTGCTTACGCCAACGATCTGGCTGAGGAAGTTGCGGAAGCGGAAGGACTCGAAGTCAATGCGGTACGGGCAACAAACCAATACACGGGTCTTAATTATGCAAACAGTGTAAGATCTCTTCAGATCAGTCTTGGCTTCTTATCAAACAGCGATGATGAAGCAATACTGGTCAACGAAGACAACATGGTCGCAGTCGCTCAGGCAATAGCAGTTTTTTGCGGCGGGCATTATTGATAGAATACAAGCAGGATATAATCAAGGAGATTAATCATGATAGGTTCAAACAACGAATATGAAGGCTACGATACGATCTCGTCGGTAGACGGCACAATAACTTCCGAGAGCACAGGCAAGAGGCTCGAGACTCTGGAGACGCTGGTTCATGCCATGTGGATCATGTTCCAGAAGAACGGATACACAAACGAGATGCTCGATGAAGCGATCACCGAGGCACTTAACATCGAAGCTTCAGGACGCGTAATGCTCAAAGGAATGAATTGCCCTAACTGCGGGCGCAATGCTCAAAGATCCGGCAACTTCAAGATCAAATGCATCTACTGCGGAATGGAAGCCGTCCTCAATCCCTATGAAGCAGCCGACATCGCTAAGCAGGCTGCGGCAGCCATCGCTCAGCAGGAAGAGGAAGCAGCACAGAAGGAGCGCTGGGACAAGGCCGTCAACAATGATCCTTTCCAGCCTTACGATGTCTCTAAGGACTTAGGCTTCGACGATTTTAATTAACTTGACGTCAATACTTATATGTGATAGCTTAAATCTCACCTTTTAAATGGGGGTGCACCGGTTTCGACGGGGTCGTTGATATCGGGAAAGCGGGTGGTGGATTCTCGTTGGCCACCTTAAAAAACGGGAATAGCAAGTAATTGCTGATTCTGAAATGCTTGTAGCAGCTTGATCTAAGCTACCGTCTTCTTTGACCTTCTGCCATCTTTGAAAGACGTATGCCGGCAGACCTTACCCGGGAGAGGTTAAACGGGGAAACCTCATTCGCAAAGCTTTGAGCGTCTGTTGTATCCATGAAGCTACCGGCGGGCATACCTGACAGCGGGTTCTGTCCAAAGGGAATCTTACAAACACTGTCTGCACCCGGAGATGTCCCGGAGGATATGGTTTCGGACAGGAGTTCGATTCTCCTCACCTCCACCACAAGAACGCCCGTAAACACTACGTTTGCGGGTTTTTCATTGAAAGTCAAGTTTAAGAATAGATAATATGAAGAATTAAGCTGGCCGCATCAGCTATCATATCATCAATAGCTTGCTTGTTAGGCCTAATAAAAAAGACACAATAGAAAATGAGTATGATCATATTCAAAGCATTGCATTTTACCGTATTGGAAACTATAGACCGTACGTTTTTATGATCCATTATATAAATACAGAACAACAGCATAAATTCCTGGAAAACAAGGTCATAGAACCATCGACCCTCATCAGTATGTAAAACAATCAAAGGGATTGTCAGTATGAAAAATGAGGCACAAAACAGATATATAAAACGATTAAACTTATTCTTCTCGCTAATGATAATCCTTTTCCATATACTGAATTTGTAAAACACCAATGGAAGACATAAGACTGCTGCAAATAAAACAACTATCATCCTATACCAAAATTCCAAAGTCGGAACTCCATTCTCCCACATTGCAAAAGCAGGTGTACCTATGTTCCAAAATGCACTTAAAAGATTCATTTCGGATGTCAGTGTCGATCCGAGCGCTTCAACCGAATAATCTACAAACTCTTGGGAAGTAATAGTAAATGCTTTTTCTGAATATAAATAGAAATACAAAAAGAGAGAAGTACACAACAACCCTGTAATCATCATTGTTACAAAAAAGCGAGCTCTATTCTTTCCTGACTCACTGATCCACTTAATACACAATAAAGCAATCACCAAACCAAAGTACATCGATACATACCCTTCGTGAATCAAGACACACAAAGCCGATAACAGAGGAACAAGCCACAAGGCCTTATCCCTGATTATCAAAATACAGGCTATAACAGTGAGGGACATTAACAGAATATCAGGTTCTCCCCAGTCAAAATAATAAAAACCCACAATATCGGTCGACAAAAACAAAAGAACAATAAGATTCAGATTAGGGTCTTTAAACTTATTAACCAAGCATAAAGCCAGAGAAAACATGATAATAGTAAAAATGATCTCTTCCAGCAGCATAAACAGATAAACAGAATCAGAATACCCCAAACTCATATTATCCGCCATAAATCTGACAATAGTACCCAATAAAGCTCTCTTGATAAAACCAAAGGAATAATTAGCAGTCAATTCATAAGCTTGCCAATCAGAGTTCTCAACAGAAAGACTATCCAGGCCGTAAAGAATTAACTTTAAGACTCCCAATAAAACAACAACAACGTTAACGATCTTTGGGGACAGATAACGCTTAATTCGATTTGATTCACATAGGAATACATTCATTTATTCTTATAATCTCCATTAAATCATTATACCATTCCAGTGCATGATAGGGCGTATTCCTGTTATGTTATAATCCTTTGTATATAAGACAGAAACAGTTGGACAAATATAAGAGAAACTGATGAAGGTTGGCATAATCGGATACGGCAGCATGGGGAAAATGCTGCTTTGGAAGTTTTTCAGGTCAGGCATCACCGGCCCCGGTGATCTCTATGCCGCAAACAGGACACAGGAAAAGCTCGAAGAAGCCCGGAATGCTGCCGTTATCTGCAGTAATTCCGAACTGGCTCGGATGTCAGATATCATTTTCGTTTGTGTAAGGCCTTCGGACATGAGAACGGTCTTATCGGATATCGGTCCTCATCTCAAAAAAGACGCATTGCTTGTCACACTGAACGGAAGCATTCCTTTCGCTCTTATCAAAGAGGTCGTTAACTGCAGGACAGCAAAAGTCATTCCGAGCGTTACAGCCGAGATTGAAAGATCTCAAACTATCGTCTGTTACAATGATCTGGTAAGCAATGACGACAGACAGAAGCTGGAATCGCTGCTGTCCTGTATCGGCGAAGTGATCGAGCTTCCCGAGAAGGAAGCCGGCATGGGATCTGAATTGGTCAGCTGCATGCCGGGATTCATCGCTTCAGTCTTTGATGTTATCTGTTCATCTGCCGAAGAACATACGGAACTGCCACGCGAACAGATAATAAGGATGGTCCTTAATACGATGAGCGCAACCGGTGATCTTATGCTGCAAAAAGGATTATCGTTTGATGAGATTGTATCAAGAGTTGCGACCAAGGGAGGAATAACGGAAGAAGGCACGAAGGTCATATATGACAAGTTCCCGGATACGGCGAGAGAACTGTTTGACAAGACATTGGCCAAACGTGAGATGACTGCACAGAAAGCAGCGGAACTCTTCGGAGAAACACAGGAAACAGCAGAAACATGAATGATCACCCGTCTGTTGTGCCGGATAACTCGGATATTATCACATCACAAACACATAAGTGCCCTTCGTGCGGAGGAAAACTGATCTTTAATCCCGGGATCGGACTTATGTCCTGCAGTTTCTGCGAGAACACCTACAGTCCCGTCAAGCTGGAAGTCCTGGAACAGATACGGCCTGCTGATGACGGCAATGCCGGCGAAGAAGAAGCCGATAAGAATGAGATAGTCTGCGATAACTGCGGAGCAGTCCTGATCACCGATAACGATACTGTCTCGACATTCTGTACTTTCTGCGGCTCTCCCGCCGTTATCACGCGAAGACTTTCCCGCCAGTTCAGACCGGACTACATAATCCCGTTTAAGATCACCAGAGAAGAAGCGGAAGAGAAGTTCGTAGAGTTCGCCAAGACCCGCAGATACGTGCCACGCGATTACTACAACAAATACAACCTCGAGAAGATAACAGGCATCTATGTCCCCTTCTGGACAGTTAGTTCCAGGTGCGCAGTGAGTATCAGAGGAGACGGATTCAAAAACAAACTCGGACACACTGACAAATATGTTTTGATGTCGGACTTCGATGTTAAATACAACAACGTTCCTTTTGACGGTTCCGCCGAGATCGCCGATGAGCTCATGGAAGCGATTGAACCTTTTGATGCATCGGAGAAAGAGCCTTTCAACGCATCTTTCCTTCAGGGCTTTTACGCGCAGAAGTTCAACCTTACGCCGGACAAGCTCACAGACCGTATCCTTACAAGGATGGAACGCTATGGCAAGGAGACAGCGTTAATTTCCCTTAACGGATATGATTCTGTCAGCATCGGAGCCTGCGGCGTAAGACCTTACGACATAGATCAGACCTACTCTCTTTATCCCGTCTGGTTCCTTAACTATAAGTACAAAGGAGACAATTACAGGATCGCAGTCAACGGTCAGACAGGCAAAGCCGACGGCTACCTCCCTGTATCCCGTTTTAAAAGGATCTTGCGCCTTATACTTCACAGGGTCGTCGATGTACTTGCATGGATCCTTGTTTTGGCGGCTTTCGGCGGATTCCTGTTCGGATTATATGAGCTCTTAACGGATCTGCTTCATTCACGCTACGAATTCGTTATCCTGATCATAGCCTGCGTTGCGGTGCCGACAGTCGGAATGAGCCTGTTCAGCAAATCCGTAAGTCTTGACATAGGCGGCAAAGTCGAGACAGTATCAGAGATACTGACACGTCCGGTAACCCGGCTTCTTAACGGCAGACGGGATTCCTATGACAGACTTAAAGACGAGACCAACATGCTCGTAGGCAAACGGCCTCCCGCATATGTATACTACGACTCAAAGACAAAAACGGAATTCGACAGCGCAGAGCTGTTCAGCAATTCAGAGTTTATAGCAAAGGGATAGCATCGAGGACCCGAGCGAGCAAAGCGTCATTGCGGCTCCCAGCTGCCCTGCTGTCTGATCCCTGTTGCGGCGGCTTCCTTCGTAATCATATCAACCTCTTCAGGCGTTAACTCAACATCTATCGCAGCTGCAAGCTTCTTCGCATGTGAAGGCTTCGTAATACCTACTATGGGATTAGCACCCTTCGCGATTACCCACAGGATCGGCACCTGCGAAGGATCGATGCTATATTTCGACGCGACATCACGCATGCATGCAAGAAGTGCCTCTATCTTCTTAAAGTTCTTTCTCGGGAACAGGAAGCTTCTAAAGGAGAACGCCGGGAACGGATTGTCGTAGCTGTAGTGGCCCGCGAGCGCACCCTGCTCAAGCACCATGTATGCGTAGTACTTGATGCCGTTCTCATTGCAGTAATCGATTATCGGCTGCTGATCATTACGGATAATACTGAAGTGATTCTGCACAGCGCCGAGCTTCAGCCCTTCCTTTGCCAGGATCTCCTGCGCAAGCTTAATGTGAGCCAGGGAAACATTCGACACGCCTAAAGACTTTATCCTGCCATCCTTCATAAGAGGAACAGCCTCGGAAAGATTCTGCTCAAGCGCATTCGGAACATGTATCCAGAACAGATCGGCATAGGTTCTTCCAAGACGCGACATACTCTCTTCAAACGACTTCACGAGAGCACCCTTCTTATATTTCTTTGAAGGCATAAACTTGGTCGAGATAAATATCTCATCGTGACCTGCGATAAGTCCGCCCAGGAACTTCTCACACGAACCCATGCCGTACACGGCTGCCGTGTCCCAGTTAAGAAAGCCGAGCTTCACCGCTTCCTCGAATGACTCCTTAAGAGCCTGCGGATCCTGCTTGTTGCCAAACACCATCCTGGTTCCGTTCATTCCGGGACCCCATGCCCATGTACCGATCAATACGTCTTTCATATCTGCCTCCTTATGACTCTTCTTTAAGTGAATTCTTTATCCTGCTGAGCGACTCCGGCTTGATCCCGAGATACGTCGCTATATACTGCTGCGGCACTCGCCCGATAAGACTCGGGAAACGCTTACGGAAACTTAAGTACCTCTCTGTCGCATTCTCCACGAGGAACCCGTTCTCCCTGTAAAGCTTGTATCGCATCCCGCTCTCGAGCAGCTCTATCCAGATCGTCTTAATCTGTTCCGACGACATGATAAGTTCCTTCATTCTCTTCGCATCGAAAAGCATCACCGTCGTCTCCTCAAGTGCCTCCCACATGGCAGCGTACGCGGGATTACCTATAAGGCCGTCGTCCATGCACGCGTTTCCCTCCGCAGCGAAAAACCTCGTCACATCATTCCCGTCGCCGTCGACATAGAAACACCTTGCAACGCCGTTCATAACGATACCGGCATACGTTGAAGGCTCGCCTATACGCGCGAGTACATCGCCTTTGTTATAGACTTTAAACTTAGAGATGCTGATGACCTGATCGAGTATCTGCTCAGGTACATCGAGCTCATAAGATCCGGCAAGTTCAGACAACTGCTGAATAAGATACGCTTTGTCCATATCGGCCTCCATTTATCTTCTGTTGTTAATATAACAGAAGCGGGGAGTCCATAGCATTGACCTATGTTAATTATGCGTTAATCATTGATTCGTACAGAGCGGGACTTAAAGACATCACGAGCACCATCACCGACATGCTCATGTCGATCAGACCGTGTCCGATCATGACAGGCAGCGGATTCCTGTGCTTACGGTAATGCCGGCACAGCACGAGCGTCAGCGGCAGGAACGAGAAGAATCTGTACAGTATGTACCTCACATCAAAGAACACAGGAATGAAGCAGTGCTGCACAGCGAAGAAGAATGCAGGAATTATAACCGCGAGCTTATCGTTCCTGATCCGGTTCACGCCGTAACCTAAGTACAGTCCGTCCTCTGCAAAAGGCACAGTCAGCGGAAACAGCAGGAAGTTGATCACCGCAAGTACTGCAGGAATCGGAGCCGCCATCTTCACCGCGGGTTCAGGCATTACGGTCCCGTACAGCAGGAAAGCCGTAAGGTACATGCAGCCCATGCCCAAGAGAAAAACGATAACGATCATGCCGATCACCCCACGTACACGGGTAACGCCCCTCTTATAGTTAATGAGTTCCTTATAAGTCACGCCGCTTCGCTTGGCAGTAATAACAAGCAAAGAGATAGTTATCACATTTACAACAGTAACAACAACCGTCCACCAATTCGTTATATCCTCTACAGCTTTGCCCGTCACCGCAGCACCGATAACAAATATAAGCAGAAATAATACAGAACGTACGGGCAGCAGCCAAGGCATCTTATTCTTATCCATTTAAACCTGCTTTCTGCTGATGAACGAAAGCTTCTGACGCACTCTTGATCATCGCCATAACCTGCTTTTCAGACGCTTTAAAAACACCAGTCGCGATCATCGTCGCGATGCCATGCGAATACATTATCGTATCCTGAATCACCTTTATAACCCTATCAGGAGCAAGACCCGTCTGTGCACTGATACTTCCTATCATCGCCGCAGAATCAGCTTCACTCGAGATATCATTAAGCGATAACGGCTTATCAAGAGGACAACCGCCAAGATACAGGAACTTAAACAGATTCGGCTCCTTCATAGCCATTCTTATATATGATCTGCCCATATACTCGAATGCATCCGCCCCTTCCCTCTTTCCGGGATCAGCCTTGCTTACGGCATATTCTCTTGCGTAGACTGCGAGGGCCTTGCGCAGCCCTTCCATATTATCGAAATGCCACACCAGCGGCTGCGACGAGCAGCCGATCTTCTCCGCAAGTGTCCTTATATTAATGGATTCGTATCCGTCTGCGATCAGCATCTGCAGTGCCGCTTCAAGGATAACGTCTTTGCCGACAGTAGTCTTACGCGCCATTCTCACACTCCATTATATTAGTGCATTTATATAATTGCCATTATATAATAGAGTCAGGATCAGCCTTTGTCAACCAACCTGCCGCCGGTATGTCCCGAATGTATCAATACCCCGCCTCAGTGGCACCGTATTCAGCCTGTTCGGCCGTGAATCCGTCATCCTCCAGCCATTCGATCATCTCAGACCGCGACAACACTCCGATGCTGTATATCCTCGCTTGTCGGGCTGCCTGCTCATTCCAATCAGCTCCGCAATTCGCGATCGCATAATCGATCTCAGAAGCATCATATCCGTCAAAATCCAATTGTTCCCTGAGACCGCTTTCCGAGAACGGCATGATCGTAAGGTACAGTTCGGCGGAAGCTTCGGCATTCAGCTGACCTCTCGTGGCAGAACCGTTGTTTTCCGGCTGCTCTGATTCAGTCTGTTCGGACTCATCTGTTTCTCCGGTCTCTGTTTCTTCCGGTTCATTATCACCGTCCGATCCTTCAGTTAATTCGGTTTCTGACTGTTCAGCCGTTTCAGATTCCGTCTGTTCGGTTTCTGCGGCCGTCTCGGCAGCAGTCTGAACTGCAGTTTCTTCCGAACTTGTTGCCGCCTGTTCGGATGCAGGGGAAGATGCGGCGGTCGCCGCGGTCCCGCTGACCTTAGGCTTGGTCACTGCCGTAACTATGGATGATATCAGGAATACACCCATTATTATCCCCGCAATGATCAGGAAGAGTTTTTTGCCGCCTAGGTACTCGATCACTGTCTTATTTTCATTAGAGTTATTATTTTCCATCAGTCAGGTCTCCTCAAATATGCCAATAGTGATTTTTGCTCAGCGTTATGTAAGGAATGGTTATCAAACCGACCCCGCAGAACAGCAGCAGGCAGATATGAAGGATCAGGCTGTGTCCCTGCATCGGTGTACCGTTACCGACCCTTCTCCCGCCGACCGGTCCTGATAAGACAGTTCCCGTCCTTTGCTGTGTCGATTTGTTATTAAGCTGTTGCTGCTGCAGATTTATCGTTTGCTGCTGCAGCCTTATTATCTCCTGTTGTTTAAGATAACTCTCATACTGCGTCACAGCCTGCTCCATATTGATCGCTTCACGGCTCAGCAGATGATCCCTGATAAAGATCATTGCTTCTTCATTGCGGTATTTAGGCGCAAGATTCACTGATCTGTGCTCATCTATGATACGGTCATATTCCTTAAGCTTATTATCCTCTGTCTTCGCATTCTCAGAAGCCACGGCAAGATTCTTTTTTGCCGTTTTGAGATTTCCGAGAAAGATATATGCCATAAGAGGAAAAGATAATACTGATATAGCTCCCATCAAAAGGAACAGAGGGATGCTTAATCTGTTACTGACAGAGACTATCAGCATCATAAGAGCAAAGAACCCGCAGGCAATATATATAACCGTCTTTCCGTTATTCTCATAGAAATTGATGCTGTTAGTCGAAGAAGATATCTTATTTTCCCACCCGGTTTTCGCAGCGCGTGTCTGCTCATAATGACAGTAAGGTCCGATAAGATCATTTACATCTGAAGCCAGTTTCTTTGCGGAATCAAGTTTAGCCTGTTCCGAACCCATCTCGTAGTTATAGCCTTCACTCCTTGAGTCCTCTACAATTACCAGCGAACCGCAAAATTCGCATTTGACTCTGGTTTCATATTCTTCCGCTTTAAGGTAAGATCCGCAATTAGGACAGGTCACGCTCTTGATCTTCATTCCGACACCTCTCACTGAAAATGATTAATCAAAGCATCATTAATCGTGTTCTGTGAAAGAACACGATTATCTGATATGCGTAGTATATCAGTGATTTCGCGCCTGCATTTTCACCGAAAAGGTGTGAACGTGCGCATCTTCATGCGCATTTATCCGAAGTCTTACAGAGATTCCAAAGGAGACGATCAGTGCATCAGATCGCCGGTAGGAAGTCTCGTCCACGCGAGCGGCAGAAGTTCGCTCACGGTAGTCTTTATGATCTCGTTATTCTCATCTGCAAGTATAACCTTGATGTCAGGCGAATACTCCATGAGCATCTGTCTGCAGTTTCCGCACGGAGAGAAAAGCCCTGCAGGGCCGTCAGGATGGACCGACACTATCGTATCGAACTCATGACAGCCGTCGGAAACTGCCGCGCCCACAGCAATAAATTCGGCACATGAACCGTGTATGCAGTCACAATTGACGCCGTGATATAAAGTGCCGTCCTTCGCCTTCAGACAGCACCCTACAGTATGGAAGAAATTACCGGGAACGCGCGCCTTCTCCAACGCCGAATACGCCTCGGCGATCAGGTTCTTATCTTCTTCTGTGACTTCAAATCTTCTCACAAAGCACCCTCAAAAAGGTCAGATGGAAAATATGCAATACTTTCCGCAGGACTCGGCCACATGCTCATACGCATCGAAAAGCTCCATAAACGAATCATATACCGCGGTCCATCTCATGACTTCCAGCGGATCCGCCCCGTCGACATAAAGTCTCTTCATATTGAGATTATAGATCTTCCGGTATTCGACTTTATAATGATCGAGCTCTATGATGTCTTTAACGGGTGTATCGGCCTTATTCCTGTGGCGAACGCTGTTCATAAGTTCAGTCATCTTGACAGCGCCTGTCCCGACACTTATAAAGCACGATACGACGCTGTCCTTGATCTCGGTGATATTGAGTCTGATAAAGGTCTTACACACATCATCGACCAGATCCGTACAGTCTTCAACGGCACCGGCCAGATCGAGAAGGAGCATAGCCTCCTGATCCTTAAACAGCTTGTTCTCCTGATAGTAATAGTTCAGTTCATGCTTAACATCATCAGCCTCATCTTCCAAAGAAGCTATGCGTCGGGAAACGGAATCGAATACACCTGCATCGTCTATCAATTCGCAAAGGACCTCCGCTTCGGAGATCAATGATTGGCAGATCCGGTTTATCCCGGCAAATACATACTCTCTGTCCTGATCCTTCATTGAGACCTCGCAATGTTAAGATAATCTATTCTAACATAAAAAGACCGGGAGTTTGCATCCCGGTCCGTAAATCACTGGATTTTTCCTTATATCAGAGAGCAGATACCTTGGAAGCACCTTCTTCTGCAGCGCCGTTGTCAACGATGAGCTCAACAAGTCTGGGTGTGCAGACGAATGTTGTCTTAACGGGTGTGGGTTCGATCTTGCCGTCAAGGGAGTAAACAGCACCGGAGATATAGTCGACTACACGCTGGTTATTTGCATTGGGTGTAAGATTGCAGATAACGATATGACCTTCGCGGATGTGATCGCAAACGATCTGGGAAGTTCTGATATCATAAGGTGAAAGCATTACGACTGTCGCTGTGGAAGCAGATCTTACGGGTGTTGTAGCAGCAACGGGCTGCTGAATGTAAGTCTGTGTCTCAGGCTGAGCATAAGGGATCTCCTCCTGGAAAGAATCATATGCATCATACTCGGACTCGCCTGCGTCCTCGTATTCGCCTACATCATAAGTGTTATACTCATTGCCTTCGTCAACTTCCTCGTAATCATAAAACTTTTTCATGAATTCGGAAAACTTGCCCATACTTTTCGTTCCTCCAATTTTTTATTTATCACCACAAAACCCGCGTGGCAGAAAAAGTATGAGCGTATAATACTAATTGAAAATCATGGTCGCAAGAAGTTTTGATGATCTGTAAATCAACGGAAAAACAAAGAAACTTCGCTGTAACATTACCACTTGCGCGCTGTTACATTTGAAATGAAAATCAATTCTTTAAGGCAGTTCTGTCACCGAATATCGCGGTTCCGATGCGGACACAGGTGCTCCCCTCGAGTATGGCTTCCTTATAATCCCCGCTCATGCCCATAGAGAGAACATTCCAGCAAAGAGGGTCGCTGACCTCGGACTTAAGCTTTTCGAAAAGCACCCGTGTTTTCTCGAATACGGGTCTGGCCTCACCCTCCGCATGCTCTATCGGCGCCATCGTCATAAGTCCCCTTAAACGCACGCCTTCCATGCCGCATACGGTCATGACCGCGCCCGGAAGATCATCAGGCGCGAAACCGTGCTTGCTCTGCTCCCCTGATATATTGCCCTGAAGGAGGATATCCGTTACGATGCCGGATGCGACAGAACGCCGCGCTATCTCGGAAGCGAGCTCAACTGAATCAACGGAATGGATCAGATATGTCTTCCCCGTTATGTACTTGACTTTATTCTTTTGAAGTGTGCCGATGAGATGCCAGTGCGGATCAAGTTTATTCACGGCAAGGCATTCGATCTTGGGAACCAGTTCCTGCACACGGTTCTCGCCCAGGTCATTAAGACCGCCCATAACCGCGGCAGCAGCATACTCGGCGGGAAAGACCTTGGATACGCCTACAAGCGTTACACCGGACGGATCGCGTCCCGCCTGACCGCATGCATCCGCTATGTTTGCACGCACCCTGTCAGCGTTCTCCTTAAGCTTTGTGACAAGTACGGGATCGATAACCATTCAGCTCACCTGATCTCCCGGCTCCACTGACTCCGGATTAGTGATATAGACTGTCTGAAGATTGGGCGCAGAACTGTCACCCATGGGCGTAATGATCGCGAACTCGCGGTCATAGTCGGTTATAAGAACGCCGAGTTCTGAACAGAAACCCTGATCATTGACATACAATGACGCCACGCCGCGGCTGTAATCAGGATTTACAAGACTTGAGACAGGAACTCTCATTCCGCGCGTCTCCGTGATTACGACCTCGATATCAACGGATCTTATATCGAGAAGATCCTCGACATATCTTGTGGTCGAGAACACTACAAGATAATTCCCGTTTGAAGTCTGCGTAACTCTCTGAACCACGCATTTGCCTATGGACAGGCCTTCGGAACCGACGATAACCGTGTGATGCGAACCGACATCAAAAGCGGTTATCGGCGCGTCGGATTCGTTGAGGAAACATGCGATATACTGGTCGTTATTACTCGCGATCCTGGCAACATTATCTCCGGCCTGAACAGTCAGAGTTGACGGAATGATACCGACGGCATCATTAATGTAATCCCTTATTGTGCCCGCATCAGCGGAAAGCAGGACATCGTAGTTAAGCACTGTCTCTAGTCCGTCGAGTTTGAATGACACGATACCGGGTTCCGGAGCATTGATAACGGAAGCCCTGTTCTGAAGCTGGGATTCGTAACCCCTCTCGTCAGATCTCAAAGTGCGGAGCCGCTCATCATCAAAGTCAAGTTCCGCAAGTTCGGACTCCCTCTGGCTCATAAGGACCGAGATCGATGAAGCATATGACGACAGCGAAGACAGATTCCCGTCGATCGCATCAAGTCTCATCATATTGATGATAGGCGCGAGCGACTGATCGATATCACTGTAGATGACATCGGCGCCCTCGGCTGCACCTTCCGCGATGAGTTCCTGCTGAACATCGGAGATCTGTGACTGGGTATTCCTCAGATTCTCCACGACTGTCTGCATATCGGCAGGCACAACCATTGCGATAGCCTGCCCTCTTGCGACACGCGACCCTTCCGCTGCCTGCGTAACAAAATCGCCGCCGTGTTCCGTGCCGACAACATTCTCATCTCTTACGATCATCGCCCTCGATCCGATGGTGTGTTCTATCGTGCCGTTAGTCACGAACTCGAGATTGGGTTTAACTGCAAAGTAATCGAAAAGGTGATGCACGATGAATACCAGCACCAGAAGCCCCGCAAGGACCAGGACTACCGCAAGGCCCGAATTGACCAGAGCCCTTCGTCTGGATGATCTTTTACGTATCTGATCGGGCACCGCATTCTGATCCGGCTTTTTGTCTTTTGCCTTTATCTTATCTTCGGCAGAACCTTTGAGGGGAACCGCAGGCTGCGGCTTGGAAGGCTTGCTCTGAACCTTGTCTTTCTTCTGCGGAACCTGCTGCTTTTGAGGAGACTTCTTCGGCTTAGTCTCGGCATTAGGAGCCGGCGCCTTAGGAGCTGACGCCTTGGGAGCAGACGGCTTGGGCGCTGACTGTTTATTTGATGACGGTTTGGCAGACGACGGCTTAGGCGGACGTCCTGCCGAAGGCATATTTGTCTTCTTTGCAGAACGCTGCTTACGCGAAGGATCAGCCGGAGTCTTGGGAGCTTTGCTGCCTTGCTTCTTTCCGCCGGTACGGCTCTTCTGCCTCCGCTTCATCTCGTTATCATTATTCTCAAACCATTGTCTGTTATCTTTATCTGCCATATAGGATCACCGCATGTTGTCTAAGACAATGCCTTCATAACGGCAAGCTTGACCTGTTCATACACAAGCCCGCCCTGCATATAAGCGATATAGGGAGGTTTGATCGGACCGTCACAGGAGAATTCCGTCGTTGCTCCCGACGTAAACGTTCCTGCCGCCATAACGACCTGATCCTCGTAGCCGGGCATATCCCACGGTTCCGGAGTCACAAATGAATCCACGGGAGAACAGCTCTGAACCTTCCCGCAGAAATCGATCAGCTTATCCTTATCGTTGAAGATGATCGTCTGGACGATATCTCCCCGTTCTTCATCATACGAAGGGGAAGTCTTTATCCCGGCAAGTTCAAATGCAGCAGCGGCGAAGACAGCGCCCTTAAGGCATTCCGCAACAACATGAGGAGCCATGAAGATCCCCTGGGCGATCTGCCGGTTAAAGCCCAATGAAGGACCGACTTCGCTTCCCAGGCCCGGTGCCGACAGATGACGTGCAGTCTTCTCGACCAGATCCTCCCTGCCTGCTATATAGCCGCCCGAAGGAGCTATGCCGCCGCCCGGATTCTTTATCAGCGACCCCGCGCAGATATCCGCTCCGTACGAACACGGTTCAGCTGGCTCGGTAAACTCGCCGTAGCAATTATCAACCGCTACGATGATATCCGGTCTGATGCCGTGTACGGCTTTGATCACCGGTTCGATATCATCGCGCCTTAAGGCGCGGCGGCCCGTATACCCTCTTGATTTTTGGATAAAGACGACCTTTACCCTTTCATCGATCTTCGACAGAAGACTGTCGGTATCAAATGTGCCGTCCGGCAGAAGATCGACCTCGTCATAATCTATCCCGTAATTTCTCAACGATCCGTCATAAGTCTTCTCGGTAAGTCCCAAAGTCGACGCCAGCGTATCATAAGGTCTTCCGGTTGCCGACAAAAGCCGGTCGCCCGGTCTCAGTATGCCGAAGAGCATTGCTGATATGGCTTGCGTTCCCGAGCTTATCTGTATCCTGACATATGCCTTCTGCGCGCCCATGATATCGGCAAAGATCTGCTCTATCTTCTCTCTTCCGATATCATCGTAGCCGTATCCCGTGGTAAGTCCGAGATGCGGCTCAGAAAACTTGTACTTCCTGAAAGCTTCAATAACGCGAAGCTGATTGGTCTCTCTTATCTTCTCTATCTGTTCAAAACGGGAACGGACAGTCTCAGCCGTTCTGCTCCCGAGAGAAGCAGCCTCATCGCTTACACCGTATATCGAATATGGATTTGACATCAGATGCCGTAAACCTCCTGCTCGTCAAGAACAGGTATCTTGTGTTTCTCGAACAGTTCAAGAGTCCTGCCGCGGTCATCCACCCTGAAGACCACCACGGCTTCGGTCGAGGCACGTCCTACGAATGCATAGAGATACTCGAGCTGGATGTTATTCTCAGACAGTATCGCAAGCACCTTGTCGAGCTGTCCCGGAACATCCTTAAGCGCAACAGCGATCACATGCGAGATGCTGACCGTAAATCCGACCTGCTGCAGAACATTCTTAGCCCCTTCGGGATCATCGACTATCATGCGCAGCATTCCGTAAGCAGTCGAATCCGTAACATAGATAGCTCTGATATCGATATTGGCCTTGGTAAGAGCCGCCGTAACTTCAGCAAGCCTGCCCGGCTGGTTCTCAAGGAAAACATTTATCTGCTTGACCGACATAGATAATTCCTCCCGTAACCTTAGTAGTTCTTATAATTATAGCATTTATTTGTCGAGCTTCATGTCTCCGTCTTTTATAAATCCGAGCTTTCTCATAACCGTCGCGAAAAGCCATGAAAGCACAGCCGGAGCGACAATGCACACAAGCAGCATTCCGATCCATGCCTTCGCATCCAAAGTCCCGGACGCAGACATATCGGAGAAGCATCCTATAGGGCCCACGAGTCCGCAGGTTCCCATTCCTGCCGATACCTTACTGCATTCAAGATTGAACACGACTGTCGCAAGAGGGCCCGTGATCGCCGAAGCCAGAGTAGCCGGGATCCAGATCTGCGGGTGTCTCACTATATTAGGCATCTGGAGCATCGATGTTCCTATTCCCTGCGACACAACTCCGCTCCAGCCGTTATCTTTGAACGATGCGGCAGCGAATCCGACCATCTGCGCGCAGCACCCGGCAAGGGCCGCTCCGCCCGCTATCCCTGCGATCCCTATGGAAGCGCATATAGCGGCGCTCGATATCGGCAATGTAAGGATAATGCCGACGACAACGGAGATAACTATGCCCATAAGGAACGGATGCAGCAATGTCGCGGCATTTATGAAGTTGCCGAGATAGAACATCGCGACCGCGATAGCAGGACATGTCAGATAAGCTATAAGATATCCCGTCCCGAGGGTTACCAGCGGTGTAACAAGTATATCGACCTTGGTCTCCTTTGAGACCGCTTTACCGAATTCTACAGCAACGATGACGGCAATGAATACTCCCAGAGGGCCCGCAGCATAGGGGGATCCGGGATAGGCGTTTGCAAAATACCCGACAGCGGCGGCGCAGGCCATAACCAGCATGGGAGCCTTCAAGGCAGCTGCAACACCTACACCGATGGCGGCTCCGGATATCGACGATGACATCTTTCCCGCTTCCGACAGGAAATGCGCCAACGTTTCAAAGAACGGTATTCCGATAAGACCTATGTACTTCGCGATCGTCGACAGTATCGTACCTACGAGCAAAGATGCAAACAGGCCCTGGGCCATTCCTCCCATCGCGTCGACAAAATACGTCTTGGCACTGATGTTAATTTCTTTTCGCTTAAGAAAGTCTTTAATGTTCTTTTCCATTCTTTATCAACTCCAATACAAAATAAATGAATTCACGTTATAGTAATCTGCAACTTCGGCATTTGCAAAATAAGCAGGCTGGTCTATATAGACAGGAATGTAGAGTACGGTTCCGGGAAGCACCGGCTCCGTAAGAACAACATCAGAACCCTCTTCGGCAGAAGCGACCTTCTCATAGATACCGGCCATCTGCGCAGATGCGATCTGCATGCGCTCATTCTTGAGGTCATCCATGATCTTATAGGACATGCCGTTCTGATAATTCTTGATCGCCTCTCCGGAGAACAGAAGCGCGATCGCTATCAGGAGAATGAGAGAGCTTAAAAGCTGTTGTCTTACATCAATGTTGTTGCGCTTAAGAAGCCCTTTTATGTAGAGAGCCGTCATTGCGGCAAGTATCAAAAGGGCCATAACGATTACGAAGTCAAATGTATAGATGATCCTTGAGGCCGACAGATATGCGTCGATATTGTAACTGCTGTACCCGAGTATTACGGGGAATATCGTTACAACAGCAACAAACAGGGCGCCCGCAAAACCTCCGGCAAGGACATTCCCGGAGATCACTGTCTTTGAGACAGAACTTAAGCAGATCACGAATACCAGCATCAGGACAACAGGAAGAAGATAAGCGGTAAACAGGCCTCCGATATGTGTCATCAGGTTATACCAGCTCGATGTAAAAGCCGGGACTACATTAAGAGCTCCGTTCTCCTCCATAAGATCATGTCTGGCGAAATTTCCGGGAGCTGCCGCATTGACCAGGGCTCCCGCTACGGTAAACACGAACGGCAATACAAGGAAGAGCACCGTCTTGATACTTCCCTTAAGATTCTTAACGCCGATACCGAGAATATAGATCACTACGAGAACAAGGTAAGATGCGCATCCGAAGCCGACGACTTCAAGAGAGCCCCCTGCTCCTATGACGCCTAACACTCCTGCAAGGACGGCATAGACGATCTTCCTGTCATAGTAACTTATAATCGAGAATGACAGACAGAACAGAAAAGCGATCAGCGGGATCAGATAGATGACGGCGCCCGTGAACCAGGAAAACAGCTCCCCCGTAAGCGATATGTTGAAGACAATGAACTCGGCTAGCAGTCCCGCCGCAAAAGCCTTACCGGATGAAACTCCCAGGAACTTTGTGAGTACCGTATAAACAAGAAGGATTACCGCCGTTATGAAAAGAGCGACTCCGGCGATCATGATGATCCTGATCCCCGTAAACGACTCCCTGACAGACGGCTCGAGACCCATGAGCAATTCGCCGGTATAATTGCCCTGCCATGTGACGTAAACATCCCTGACATAAGCTATCGCAGAAACAAGGACATTGTGGTTGGCCCTGTAAACAGAGACCGCATTGGCGCTGGAGAAATCATCCGCCCCGGGTATCGCGAACCTTGCAAGGACAAAATGCGGAAAACCGATTATAAAAGCCATCAGCAGATAAACGGCATACCGAAGAAAAGACTTAAAGGGCAACTTGCCTTTACTCATATAACACAACCTCATTAAGTTATAACTCGATTGATAATGATAACATAAAACTCCGCCTCGTTTAAGACGGAGTTTTATCGGGTCTTTGTATGTTCAGATCCTTGTATTAACTGTTATTTCAAAAGACCGAATCCCGTGCAGGTACGGGCCCACTGTCCTGCTTCAGTAGACATCGTAAAGATCGACTCTCTTGAGATCGTGCCGTTGTTGAGCATGTTAAGGCAGTCATTGAAATCGCCGTTAGGCTCTCTTGAGAGCAGATTGCGGTAAACTCTTGTGAGCCAATCGATATTGCTCAGGTTATTGAGCTCATCGCTGAAGTAGTATTCGTGAGCAAGCTCCGTGCAACTCTTCTCAAAATTGCAAAGGGCAAGAGCTCCCTGGGCAACTGTTCCGTCATCCGCCTCTCTGCAAAATGCTCCGAGATAAAGCCAGCTTACAAAGGATTCGCTTCTCTTGGTCTGCATGATCCTGATGGTGGCAGGAACTCCGTTTCCTGCGGGAATGCCGTACAAAAGGCACTGATCCGTCCATTCGGGAGTAGCGATGAATCCCTCGATGACCTGCTGTCTGGACATGCCGTTCGCAAGTTCGCCCGTCCAGTGAGTCATTCCCTCAGCATCAGCGCTCCTGTAGAAGAATATCTGGTACAAAACCTCTACAAATTCCTCATCAGTACAATTCCTGTTGATGAATTCGGGGGAAAGAAGGAATCCTCTTACGATATCCGCTCCGGTATACCCGTCATAGATAAGATGGCAGTACCATTCATATTTGCCGTTCGGGTCAGTTTCTCTTCCGAGAGCCTTATAGTACAGGAGATTAAAGAACTGATCGATCCCCTCCGTAAACACCGGAAACTTCTCATCGCGGCTGACGAGAGGAAGATCATCTGCCGAGACTATATTGTTCTTAACAGGCACGACTGCGCAGAACATCACGGCCGCCAAAAGCACTGCTGCGATTTTCTTTATCATTTTCATATCATTACGTCTTCCTTTCTCAAGAAATAAACTGATTTTGATTATATCATTTATAATTCTTTTTAATCAAATACGGCGGCCGTTTAACGAGCTTTGTTAATGGTATATTCACACAAATCGGACACAAAGGACTGCTTATTTTTGTCAAGGTGCAGATTGGGTCACAACACCCCCGAGGTTATAATGATTACGGATCAGGGAGACACAAAACAGACTTAAGGAAGATATATGGTAACTACACAGGAAGAATACATGAAAGCGAAGAAACTCGCTTCAAAGGAATATCAGAAAGCATTGAGTCAGGGACACCACCCTTACCTTCCGGCTCTTGATTACATGGTTGAATCGAGGACCACCATGAAGGAGGAAAATGTCGGATTAAGGGAGATCCCTCTCGACCTTGTCGTCGGAACCGTTACGAAGGGCAGACAGGACACTTTCGCGAGGAATTTCATGCCCCTTCTGCCGCCCGATACCGAATTTGCCGCCAAATGGATAAGCCTTTACGACTACCAGACCGAAGAAGGCATCTCGGACGCGATCACCGTCATTGAATTCCTCGGCAAATTCTACGTGTCCGAGGGCAACAAGAGAGTCTCGGTACTGAAGTATCTCGAACAGCCGACCATACTTGCCAACGTGACAAGAGTACTCCCTCCCGTCTCCGAAGACCCCGAGGTGAAGATATACTACGAATTCCTTGAATTCTATAAATGCACTTCGATTTACAGCATTACTTTTACCGAGCCCGGCAGTTATTCAAGACTTGCCGAGTTGCTCGGCATGGAACTTAACGGCACTCCCTGGCCCGAGGAAACGGTCATGGATCTAAAGTCGGCTTTTCTCGCATTCTCCAAGGCCTATACGGCTTCGGGCGGAAAGAGCTTCGTTATAACCCCGGGAGATGCCTTCCTGGTATATCTCGAGATATACAAATTCGATGACATGAAGATCCCTGTCATCGATGATATCAAACACAACTTAAGCCTTATATGGAAAGAGATAAGAATCAGGGCTAACGGAAATCAGATCGCTTTCTCGGAAGAGCCTGTCACGGAAAAGAAGATCCCGATACCGATCATCGACAACATAATCAAGAAGACATACACTGCAGCAAAGCCTTTGCAGATACTGTTCATATACGACGGTGATCCTGCGGATTCGAGATGGATAAACGGTCACGAGAAGGGCCGTAAGGAAGTAGACAGGATCTTCGGTGATGTCGTGGAGACATCTTTCGCATCCAACATCGTAACCGATGAGGAATTTGACCAGGTCGTCGAGAAGGCCCATGCTGACGGGATCGACATGATATTCACCACCTCCCCCATCCAGATCGATAATGCGCTGCGCGCCGCAGTCAAATATCCGGACATTAAATTCCTGAACTGCTCCGTATATCTGTCTCACAGCGCTCTGCGAACATATTACGGAAGAATGTACGAAGCTAAGTTCCTGCTCGGAGCACTTGCCGCATCATTCACCGATGATCACCGCATCTGCTATGTAAGCAACTACCCGATCGCAGGCTGTGTCGCCAACATCAACGCATTCGCCATAGGAGCACAGATGGTGGATCCGCAGGCCAAGATATACCTGACATGGTCATGTTTAAAGGACAGTTCATGGCATGATTATGTCTGGAATAACGGTCTTACTCTGATATCCGGTCCCGACCTCGTAAGACCCAAGAAGAACGACAGAGCCTTCGGACTGTTCAGTTACGGCAAGGACGGCGAAGTGATCAATTATGCCTATCCCGAATGGAAATGGGGAAAGTATTACGAACTCATCGTACAGACCGTACTGAACGGAGCATGGGACGAAGAGACTTCGCAGGCCAAGGACACGGCCATCAACTACTGGTGGGGAATGAGTTCCGGAGTTATCGATGTATTTGCTGACGACAAACTACCGTTAAGCTCCAAGAAACTGCTCTCTCTTCTGCGCAAGAGCATAACAAACGAGATATTCAATCCTTTCGATGGAGACCTTATAAGCCAGGACGGCCTAATAAAGACAGCGTCAGCTCCCAGGCTTTCCAACGAACAGATAATCAACATGAGCTGGCTCAACGGCAATGTTATCGGAAGCCTCCCGGACTTTGAAGAACTCACCGATCTTGCGCAGGCCACGGTAAAAGCGAACGGAATGCCCATAATCACAAAGAGCACAGCGCCCGAAGTCATCGCGAAGACCGACGGCACCACGGGAATGGAAACTTAATCGCATGAAGATCCTCGCTGTCGCCGACGTTGAAGACCGCTTGCTGTATGACCACTTCAAGAAAGAACGGGTCGAAGGCGTTGAGCTGATAGTATCCTGCGGGGATCTGCGAGCTGATTATCTGGATTTCCTTATGACAATGGTAAACGTACCCATGATATACGTGCGCGGCAATCACGATGACAGGCTCGTTTCCAAACCTCCTCTCGGCGCAGTCTGCATAGAAAACAAAGTTTACAAGTATAACGGTGTCCGTTTTCTCGGACTGGGAGGCAGCGTCGGCAGCAAGCCCGGTGCACTCAATCTTTATACAGAGGACCAGATGAACAGACGGATAATGAAGATGACCCCGTCGATCATGCTCAACGGAGGCTTTGACATCCTTGTGACCCACTCACCTGCCAAAGGATACGGCGACATGAAAGGAAGCTTCTCTCATCAGGGATATGAATGCTTCAACAAGCTTATCAACAGATACAGTCCCGAATACATGCTCCACGGACACGTCCACGATTCATACGGAAATGTAAAGCTCTACCATGATCACGAATCAGGCACTAAGATCGTCAACTGCTGCGGGTTCAAGATAATAGAGATATAAGAGCTGTTATATCATCCGGGATCATTTTCCCATTCAAGTATCTTATTCAACATAAGGGGCTTAGCGTAATAGTATCCCTGGAAGCTTTCCACATGGAAACGCTGAAGGATATCTTTCATTCCTTCTGTCTCAATACCTTCTACACAGACCTTCGCGCCGAACAGCGAGGCCAGATCCGCAAAATGTCTCATCAGCTCCCTGTCGACCTCATTATCTTCTATCTTCTGTACGAAGCCCCTGTCGATCTTGATTATGTCAAACGGAAGTTCCTTAACAATGCTGATAGAAGAAAAACCTGTTCCGAAATCATCAAGAGCGATCAGGACTCCCCTTGATTTCAGGCTCGCGGCAACATTCTTCAAAAGTCCTATATCAAGAAGCCTGCATCTTTCCGTTACCTCCAAGCACAGGTGTTCCGGCGGATATCCCGTCTCGTCGAGAACACGGAATACCATATCGATAAAGTTAGGCATCTCAAGCTGTGTATAAGACAGATTGATGTTGATCACGAATTCCGGATTCTTCTTAAGGATCTTCTTTGCCGATCTGACTGCCTCTTTCATTATCCATTCACCCAATTCGGGAAAGAGCGGATCGGATTCAAGCAAAGGTATGAATTGATCCGGAGGAACGGTGCCGTAAGTGTCATTTTGCCAGCGCAGAAGCGCTTCTGCGCCGATCAGCTGTTCCGTCCTTGCATCCACGACAGGCTGGTAAAGAAGATAGAACCCTTTGTATCCGTGTCTTATGGAAGCTCTGATGGCATGAAGCTTCTCTATCCTCTGTCTGTTGTCTTCATTAAGATCATTATGGAAGAGTATCATCTCACCCTGATGACGGGTCTTGGATTCTTCGTAAGCAAAATTCAGGCAGGCATATGCGGTCTGTGAATCAAACTCGAAACGGTCGATCTTAAGCGCTCCGCAGTTGACCTCCAGCAGGATCCGCTTGCCGTCGACCTGAAACTCCTCACGGAAATAATTGCGGAACTGTCTGTATCTTTCCTGAATATCATCCAATGACAGGGTATTGCTTATAACGGCAAACTTGGTACCGTCAAGTCTGTAACAGCTGCCGGTATTCCCTGTTGTATCAAAAAACTTTCTGGCATAGAGCTGGAGGACCCTGTTTCCGAAATGATAACCGTAAACCTCGTTTATCTCCGAGAACTTGCTTATGCCGATCATCAGAACATATATAGATGTCTGGCGTTTGATACAGCTGTCCAGATCCTCGAAGAATCCGTACTGGTTTCTAAGCCCGGTCAATGTATCGATATGCCCCTGAGCTCCGTGATTACGGATGGTTCCGACAAAGTAATCGGGTTCTCCGAACAGATCCCTGATAACAACTCCCCTGCAGGTACAGACATCATATTCGCCGTTTATTTTCCGTGCACGGTACTGCATGTCATGACTGGAAGTGTTGCCGGTAAAGATCTCATCTATGCCCTTATGGTAAGCTTCGCGGTCTTCGGGATGTATGACGTTTTCCCATATATCTCCGGCGCCGTACATATACTCGGAAGGCAGTCCGTATGTATCAACGGCAGATTTCGACCACTTGGAAAAATCATACTTCATGTCACATATGTAAACATACGTGCCTTCAGCTACCACATCATAAGACTTGAAGAGGGAATCCAGCATCTTTTTTCTTTCATCCGTGATCATCTTTACGTTAGCTTTTTCTTTGAGCGAACGGCTCTCCAGGAGAAGCTTCAGTTCCTTAATGTGTACCTTATCTTCATACATCCGGCTGTCAGCACGCTTAAAGACATCATCGACGGATCTGTCACTGTCAGACTGATATTCCGCCATACCGGAAGCCACTAAAGCACCGTTGCCTATCCTGATATTCTCCTCGATCTGCCTCCTGAAAGAATCCATAAGGTTCCCGCGCTCAACGTAATCCTGACCTTTAAGGACTACTGCGAATTCGTCTCCTCCGACTCTGAACACCGGACTGTGCGCAAACACACGGCAGATGAGTTTACAGGCAGACTTTATATAATCGTCTCCCGCTTTGTGTCCCTGCGTATCGTTGATCAGTTTCAGATCGTTAAGATCGCATATTACTATGCCGAACTTCAGATCTTTATTCTCATAAAGCTCCTGTTCAAGTCCCTTTTCATATTCATGATATGCGGTCTTATTTCTTGTACCTGTAAGACCGTCTTTTCTGGCAAACTCATTCGCCATCGAAAGTGACTGGAGCAATTCCTTTTCTTTCCTGACAGCTTCCTGCCGGTTCTCTATACACATTATGAAATGTGTCTTATCGGATGACATACTCACTGTCATTCTTGTATATTGAGGTTCGCCTCCGTCAACGACCATACGGTAATCTTCAACCAAACACCTGTTGTTTTCCAGCTGCGAGATAAAGTTATCTCTGTTGACAAAAGCGATTATCCGGTCCCTGTCTTCAGGATGAATGACCCTTTCGGCATTCTGCTCTGCTATTCTGAAGAAATCATCACCTTCTTCTTTGATATCCAGTTCCCCGTAGAGCTTATGCGATGAAAACTCAATATAATGCTGCGTTTGAACATCGATGTAATATATCAGGTCATAATGGGATGCAAGACTCTCGGCTATCCGGGAATACGTGACGCTCTTCTCTTTAGTCTCCTTAAACTCAAGACTGGCCCTGACCTCTTCATCAATATTCTCGACACAAACGATGATATGCTTCTTATCACCGGACATGATCTCCGTATGCCTGATGTGTTTTACCTGATTATCCACCACAAGGCGGTATGCCATCGAGAACGAATTCCTGTGTTTAAGATTAAGTAGCATTGCATCTTTATAATGGAGTTTGAGGACACTCTCCTGATCTTCGGGATGCACATATTTACGTATGCTCCTCCTGCTCTCGGCAAAGAAATCCTTGCCGGTTGCAGGCACATTGAGTTTCTTATATTCATCAGTCGAAGATATCTCAACATATGTGCTTGTTTCTATATCGATGTAATAGAGAGTGTCATACTGTCCTGCAAGGCTCGCGGTGATCTGGTTATATACCTCTCTTTGACGGGCGATCTCCTTTTCCATCGCTCTGCGCCGGTATTCCTCGTCAATATTGATAACGCCTAAGATAAAATAGTCTGCATTCTCGTCAAGACCTCTTATCATCCTAAGGGAATGCCATGTAGGAACACCGTTTATCATAAGACGGTACTCAATATTCTGCATACTGCCCTTTTTCATGGCATTAAGAAGATTATCCTTCTGAATATCCTTCAGGAAGATATGCTGATCCTCTTCATAAATGACTTTCTTGCAGTCACGGATTATATTCTTGAAGAAATCGTCGCCGCCCTGTTCAAGACTGAGCGAATGAAACTCAGGATTGACGGAATACCAAAAGTACTCATTCGTGACCGCATTTACATAGTAAACACTGGAATAATCCACCAGCAGTGCTTCGGCAATCTTATTGAATACTTGATCCTGTTCCGCCATTTTTATCACCTCATCTGATTCTCTTATTATATATCTTAACGGCATATAGGAACAATGATCTCAGATAAAAAGATACTTCCGGATTTACTGCAGACAAAGAAAAAAGGGCCGTCCAATTGTGAACAGCCCCTTAGATCATTCGTTACTGCCGGTCATTCGTTGCTCAAACTGAAATATACATGAGGGAACTCACTGCCGTAGAAGGGGAATTCATCAAGCATCAAAGGGCTTGAATAATCGATACTTTCATACGGCTCATCATCATTAGCGCCAAGTTCTGCAGAATATGTTCTTCCGCATCCTATATGGAAGACCGTACCGTCATAGTCGACAGGACAGATTACCGTACACGTAAAGATATCTACCAGATGACCTTCGTCATAATCGTAATCGTAATCAAAATCGAATTGACACATTACATCATATGTTTTTCCTTCATATTCGATCGGGATCGTAACGTCTCCGGGTTCAAAAGATACACCCGTATAGCGGTCAAACGCGCTGATCCAGGTTGAAGGCTTTACGCTTCCGAGGCTTGTGTCATAAGAGACGATCGGCGTATATGAATAGAAGAACGAAGCCCAGTCGTCAGTATAAGTTCCAATCAGCTTTTTATAACCGTCTGCAACGCCGTCAGTCGTCTCGGTTATGGTAAAATTGGCCGGCATCTCAAAGGAAGTTCCGGGCTCTCTGGATCCGATCGAATAGTCATCAGACCACATTATCCATTCGGTCGTATAGGTGAAATCGCCCTGCGGGGTGATGCTCAGTCCCTGGGAATCGAACCATGTTTCCGGTTCCGGAGTAGGAGTCGGAGTGTCTGTAGGCTCCGGAGTCGGAGTCGGAGTCTCGGTCGGTTCAGTTTCCTCTTCTTCTGTCTCTTCAACAACCTCATCATCGTCATCATCATCGCGATCACTCTTTGATCCCGATGATGTACTGCAGGCCGTCAGCATAAGAGCGGCTGCGAGCACTGATGCGAGCAAACGGATCTTTAAAACGTTCTTTTTCATTTTTTCATTCCTTTCCTAAATGATTATTACTGATACAACTGATCATGTTGTTCCTACTTTTTTGCCCGCACAAGTAAAGCGAAGAGCATTCTTCGGGCAGGACTTTATACACTCACCGCATCTTATGCACTCAGTACTGTTCGGCGTCTTGCTCGGGTCTACATTCATAGCGCATTTACGTGCGCAGGCACCGCAGCTGACGCAGGCAGACTTATCTACATCGAGTTTAACGAGACTGACCTTCTGGAACAGTGCGTAAAAAGCCCCGAGAGGACACAGGTATTTACAGAAAGGTCTGTATATAAAGATCGAAGCCAGTATGCAAACTGCAAGGACAGACATCTTAAAAATGAACAACCCGCCGAGAGCAGGTCTTAACTGATCGTTCATCAGCACAAGGGGTATACCGCCCTCGAGCGTGCCGACAGGACATACGAATTCACAGAAAAAAGGCTTGGATGATCCGTAGTCATTCCGATACAGGAGCGGCAGACCTACCACCATAACAATAAGCATGACATACTTTAGGTAACGAAGGACCTTATCCAAACGCTCAGGCATCTTGAGCTTAGGTGTCGGGATCATATACAGAAGTTCCTGTATGAGTCCGAACAGACACAGCCAGCCGCAGACAAAACGTCCGAGGAACAGGCCTATTGTCATAAGGAATCCCAAAACGTAAAACGGGAACTTCCTGTGTCTTGAGTTGAGCACCGCCTGCAAAGCGCCGATCGGGCACGCGCCGAGAGCGCCGGGACAGGAATAGCAGTTCATGCCGGGAACACAGAAGTGCTTAAGCGGTCCCGTATATATCGTTGAACCTCCGGCAGTAAAACCCTTAAGATATGCATTAGTTAACACGCCCCAGCAGATCTGAACGATCTTACGGAGTTTTGATCCGTGTTTCTTATCCAAGGCCGATACACTCCATGCAAATTTTTACGGCTTTAGTGAAGACCGTCTGCGCTTCACCGCTTATATAGCCGAACACTGCCATACCCAGCGCGATCACCAGCGCAGCTGTCCAAAGCACTATACTCACATTATTTTGTTTCATCTTTGTCCCACAAATAAGTCAGTAAATTTTGCAAATTTATTATATAGCATTATTCATTTTGTTAATCAATGCATAATAGCTTGGAACAGCAATTACCTCTCTGACCTTGCCTCTCGGAACGACTGTGAAGTCATTCCTATAGAAGTGCACTGTACAGCGTTGATACTTGGCGTCTGGGAATGTTTCCGGGATCGCTTCAAGCATCCCCAGACACTTACTGCCAACCGGTTAACAGATTTGAAATTCCCTTAGCCACTCTATTATCAACATCCGTCATATGATTACCGGGATTCATTTCGAACTTCACATTTATTCCCTGCTGCTTATAGCACTTCAACACCTCTTTGGTCTTATCTTCAACAGAAGCAAATATCGGGTTTTTAACCTGCGACTCCTTATCGCCCAAAGACATATAAAGTCTCGTGGGAAGCTTACAGAAATCATTATTCTTTACGAAGTCTACAAAACCCGGATACCATAAGGATCCAGAGCAACACGCGCCACCATCAAAAAGATCAGTTTTGTAAAGAGAATACAGTGCAAAAAGGCCGGCAAGTGAATACCCTGCTATGTATACGGCACTAGGATTAATTCTGGACATCGCTATCTCTCTTGCAACGTCCTCTTCCAATTCCCTAAGAAATGCATCTGCCTTCCCAATAAAAGGTCCTACTCCCTTTGCTATTCTGTCGTACGGCCAAGGTGAGAGGGACGTATTCCAGTCAATATTGTTTTTGATGAGCGAAGAAAACTTCGTCTTACTCTGTAAATATATATCTGTCCTTAGATGCTCAATCTCATCATCATTATCTGAATGAGCAACAAGCACAACTAAAGGTGCGGTACTATCGGATGCTATGTGAGTAAATGTATCTACACGTGCCATAGCCATATTATAGCCTGTTTAATAATTCATTGTTATAGAAACACAGGTATTGCATTAACATTTACAATTGACTGTATCTTCGTAAGTTTCTTATCAAATACGAGTATTGGAGGATTACTCCCGAAGTGTTTATGCGTATAGTTCAAAACCGGAAAGCAGCCGAGAAGCATTACCGCCGGATAAAAGAATATGCTCCGAAAACAGGTGTTGTCGGAATGCTCAGACTCACCGAAAAACAATACGACAACATCACCATGATAACCGGCGAACCAGATTATCAGGAACAAACCGTAGAAGCCCATTGTGGAGATTATATCGTAAAGCCTGCGGAAGATAACCCGTATGATTCAGAACTCTGGGAATCTCTGGTCAACAATTCATATGACAGACCGGCTGACAGATCGATAAAACACAACGATCTGATCATGAAGT
>JAFXPN010000012.1 GCA_017527865.1 Clostridiales bacterium | reverse complement strand
GGGCATGAACAGATCATAGGATCCGGCGATGGCGGCATACAGAGAATTGAGGTTTTCTTTTGCAATAGAATACATTACTTGTCACCCCTTCCTACAGCATCCTTCGGTTCCAGATCGTCGAAGGTGAAATCGGTAAGAGGGCTCTGAGCCTCAGGATCTTTTCCTGCCTGGAACTCTCCGTAGAATGTATCAATATCCTTGATGAACTTTCTGTTGAACAGGTGGAGAGGAATACCCTCGGGACATACTCTGCTGCACTCGCCGCAGTCTGTACATCTTCCTGCTACATGGAAAGCTCTGATGATGTGGAACATCTTCTCCTCGAAGGAGTCGACGTTCGCCTTCTGCTGTGAATCGAACTTTGTGTTATCGAATACGCACTTTCTGCATGAGCATGCGGGACATACGTTACGGCATGCGTTGCAGCGGATGCACTTACTGAGTTCTGACTTGAAGAAAGCAAATCTCTCTTCGGGTGTCATCTTCTCGATCTTGATAACTTCCTCGAATCTGTCGGCATCAGCAGTGTCCTTGGACTCACCGATGACCTCGTCGAAGATAACGTGATCCTTGCCCTTGCAGACATGGCAGCGGTCGAGCATGAGATCCTTGTAAGCCATCTTCTTCTCGCCGTAGATAGTATCGAAGACAACATCTCCGTCGCCCTCGATGTCAACGCCGGAGATGGACTTGATGCCCTTGATTCCGGCCTTACGGGCCTTCTCGATATCGAGCTTGCCTCTGCAGCCTACACCGATGATGTATGTGTTCTCACGGTTAACTCTGTGCTCTCTTATAAGCTGGTTGAAGCTGTAAGTATCACAGGGCTTAAGGCATACTGCCGTCTTACCCTCGAGCTTAGCTGCCTCGATCATCATCTTGGACAGGTTAGCTCCGCAGAAACCGTCGTATACGAAGTTGTCAAAATCTTCGGGCTTCTCGAAGTAAGCGGGTTCCGGATTATAGGGCATGTCACCCTTCTTCCAGCCGATCGCTCTTACGACTGTGCCGTCAGCGATCAGTTCCTTTAATCTGTTGATCAATTCTTGCATCGTAGATCCCCCAATCTGACATTCTCGCCCAAGGACTTGATCTTCTCGCAGAACTCATTCATGGTCTTGGAGAACTTAGCACCTTCAGCGGCGGAACACCACTCTACTCTCGTTCTGCCATTCTCTACGCCGATGTACTCGAGCATGGAGAAAAGAAGAGCCATTCTTCTTCTGGCATAGTAGTTACCTGTGGAGTAGTGGCAGTCACCCGGATGGCATCCGCAGATGATAACGCCGTCAGCGCCTCTCTCGAATGCTCTTAAGATAAACATCGGGTTAACACGTCCCGAACAGGGGACTCTGATGATCTTAACATCGGCAGGATACGACAGTCTTGAAGATCCTGCGAGGTCAGCACCTGCATAGGAACACCAGTTGCAGCAAAAAGCTACGATCAACGGACGGAATTCCTTGTTCTCTTCGTTCATCGGCATATAGCATCCACCTCCGTTGTAATCTGTCTGTTGGAGAATCCCTGGAGATCCATCGCGCCGGAAGGACAAGCGGATGTACAAGCACCGCAGCCCTGGCACAGAGCGAGGTTGACCTGAGCAACTCTTCTGGTCTCTCTCAAGCCGTGATCCATGACCTGAACGTCATCATAAGTGATGGCGCCGTAAGGACATACATTCGCACAGGTGGAACATCCGTTACAAAGGAGTGTGTCGCACTGGGCTGTGCAGGGATTGGTCTTGAGGTGATCCTTGGCAAGAAGACCGATGACCTTAACGGCTGCGGCGCCTGCCTGGGAAACCGTCTCCGGGATATCCTTAGGTCCCTGAGCCATACCGGACAGGAAGATACCTGCCGTAGGAGACTCAACGGGACGAAGCTTAGCATGAGCTTCTGTAAGGAAGTTGTTGTTGTCGATACTTGCCGTGAGCATAGTAGCGATCTTTCTTACATCGGGATTAGGCTCGATGGCGGCAGCAAGAACGACCATGTCGGCCTTCATCCTGATCTGCTTGCCGTCAAGAAGATCAGCTGCCTGAACGAGGAGCGATCCGTCAGGCTGAGGCATAACCTTGCCTACCTGACCCTTGATGTAATTAACGTGATACTGCTCGACAGCTCTTCTGTAGAACTCATCGAAGTTCTTACCCGGAGTTCTTACATCAATGTAGAAGACAGTAATGTTCGTATCCGGCCAGTGATCCTTGATGAGCATAGCGTGCTTGGCCGTGTACATGCAGCATACCTTGGAGCAGTAAGGCTTACCCTTCTCTTCGCTGTCGCATCTTGAACCGACGCACTGGATGAAGACGATATCCTTGGGCTGCTTGTGGTCGCTCATTCTCTCGAGATGACCGCCCGTAGGGCCTGCCGCATTCATGAGACGCTCGAGCTCGATGGATGTGATGACATCGGGAGACTCGTTATAAGCGTACTCGCCGAACTTATCAAGATTGATAATGTCGAAGCCCGTAGCAACAACTATCGCGCCGTACTTGACCGTAACGATCTCATCCTGCTGCTCGTAATCGACTGCCTTGGAAGGACAGATCTTGGCGCAGACACCGCACTTGCCTGTCTTGAAGTATGTGCAGTTCTCACGGTCGATAACAGGCACAGCAGGTACAGCCTGAGCGAAAGGCATATAGATGGCAGGTCTGTTACGAAGGCCTCTGTCGAACTCGCTCGGGATGTTGCCGATCTTGCCGAGAGGGCACTTAGCGGAGCACTCACCGCATCCTGTACACTTGTCAGCATCAACGGATCTTGCTTTCTTTCTGATATCAACCTCGAAGTTGCCTACATAACCTGATACCTTCTCAACTTCACTGTATGTGTAAAGTGTGATATTCGGGTGCTGGTTAACTTCAACCATCTTAGGCGTGAGGATACATGAAGCACAGTCAAGGGTCGGGAATGTCTTATCGAACTGGCTCATTCTGCCGCCGATTGAAGGCTCCTTCTCAACGATGTCAACTTCATAACCTGCATCAGCGATATCCAGAGCTGTCTGGATACCTGCAATACCGCCTCCGATAACGAGCGCTCTCTTTGTAACAGGGCTCTCGCCTTCCTTAAGAGGAGTATTGAGATTTACCTTGGCAATAGCTGCTCTTGCAAGGATAACGGCCTTCTTTGTAGCCTCTTCCTTATCCTTGTGGATCCATGAGCACTGCTCACGGATGTTGGCAACTTCAACCATGTAAGGGTTAAGTCCCGCCTTCTCGGCACATGCCCTGAATGTCTTCTCGTGCATACGGGGTGAGCATGAGCAGATAACAAGACCTGTAAGTCCGTATTCCTTAATGGCCTCGATGATCTTCTCCTGGCCTGCCTCGGAACACATATACATGTAGTCGTCAGCGTATACGACGCCGGGCTCGTAACGAACGAGTTCGACTACCTTTTTAACATCTACCGTCGCAGCGATATTGGTACCGCAGTGACAGACAAATACACCGATCTTCTGCATTTATTACCTCCTGTACCTGCGGAATGCGCTTACGAGAAGCTGCTGGGGAAGATCTTCTGCAAGAAGCTCCGGAACTTCCTCAGGCTGCATATAATCTCCGCCTCTCTGGCGCTCCTGCAGCTGACGGGCTGCATCGACCAGACGGCCGGGCTGAACATCTCTCGGGCATCTCTCGATGCAGGCGAAACAGGCGAGACACTTGAATGCCGCCTTTGACTCGAGCAGCTCATCTATGTCTCCCCTGATTATGTAAGAGGCAAACTGATGAGGCTTGATATCCATCTCATCATATGAAGGACATGACGCCGTGCACTTGCCGCACTTCATGCACTTATAAGGATCGCTTCCGCTGATCTCCTTAATAAGCTCAACCTGTGATTCCACATTAGTAAAACCCATAGATTACGCCTCCTCCTTTACTCCCAAAGCTTCAGCCAGAAGCTCCGTGAAATAATACACGGGAACCTTCGAGGAAGCCTCGGATTTATTGAGGTTATACATACAAAGAGGACATGCGGTGATAAGGCAGTCAGCGCCGAAGCCCGTGCTGTCATCAAAGATCATCTTGGTCCTTGTCTTTGTAAATTCGGGATCCTTAAGAGAGACATATCCGCCGCAGCACTCGTTTCTCATGGAGTAGATGACAGGTTCTGCGCCGAGAGCTCTGATGAAGTCTTCCATGATCTTCGGATTCTCGGGATCGTCAAAATCCAGGATCTTGCCCGGGCGAAGGGTAAGGCAGCCGTAATAAGCTCCGATCTTCCTGCCCTCAAGAGGATTAACGACCTTCTTTGCAAGTTCATCAAATCCGATCACGTCTTTTAACACTTCAAGGAAGTGAAGCACCCGGGTCTCACCCTGATAAGGTTCTTCAAATCCGCAATAGTTGTTTGCTCTTGTCCTTATGTCCCCGACATTCTTCATGTCGTCATTTACGCGCTTGAGCACGTGATGACATGCGGAACATAATGTTACGAGATCCTGCTGCTGCTCCTTGGCATAATTAAGAGCCCTGACGGATGAGAGCTTAGTTGCTATCTCATCAGTTCCCAAGGGGTAGACTCCGCCGCAGCATTGCCATTCGGGGATCTCAACGAGTTCGAATCCGAGTGCAGCTGCAGATGCTCTGGCGAACCGGTCAAGATCCTGTGCCTTGTTCTTCAAGGTACATCCGGGGTAATAACTGTATTTCATAGTTTTCCCGCCATCCACTTTCTTAAGAATTCGGTGTCCGTATGCGAAAGCGACAAAAAATCTGTCCCCATTCAAAGGAACGGGGTCCGCATACAATCAGCTACATTAAATCTAACATAAATCCATACGCGAAAAACGGGTGTTCGGTCTTTCCAAACACCCGTTCATCAAACAAGGTTAAAATATAACAACGTTATTTATTAATCATCTGTTAAATGATTTTCAAATCACCTGTATGACCCGTACTTCGCTTTCTTCTCTGCCTTCTCGTTATAAAGCTTCTCATCGGCCTTGTCGATGATCTCATGGATATCCACATCGTTTCCGCATACAAACTCACAGATACCCGAACTCATTCCGATCGGATACGGCTTGCCCGCCAGTTCATTATGGACCTTGGTTATCTGGTTGAGTCTGTCTTTGATCTGCTTCTCATAATCACTTATCTGGGTAAGAGCGAATACGACGAATTCGTCACCGCCCATTCTGCCGATGATGTCATTGTCACGGAAAGCATCTCTCAGGATATTCGCGATCTCCCTGATGGAGAAGTCGCCTTCATCGTGACCGAACTTATCATTTACATACTTGAGGTTGTCCATATCCGCATAGCAGATCAGAGCCTTCTTCCCCTTGTTCTCGGGACGGCAGATCTCAGACTGCGCGTACTCAAGGAAACCTCTTCTGTTATAAAGACCGGTAAGTTCGTCGGACTTCGCGATCGTATCGAGACGGCTGTTGTCCTCTATGAACTGGTTAAGTGAAGCTTCGAGATTCTTCTTGGCCCTGTTCTGCTCTTCGAGCATGAACAGTGATTTCATGGTGACCGCGATCTGATAGGAGACCGGTGACATATTGGTAAGGTTATTGCTGTCCATCTCCGCGACCAGCATGCCGTACATATCCTCGCCTACGAACAGCGGGAATACGACTACCGTCTGTCTCCTGTTGGACGGGATGAACTCATTTTCGAACATGAACTCGGTACGAAGGAGCTGCTGATTCTCGGCGAGCATCCTGATGCCGTCTTCGTCATTTATCGCTTTAAGCAGAACCGACGGAGGGCATTTCCACTCAACATCAGCTGAAGTCTTGGTGTTGCCCTGGAACAGATAGAGATATGTGCGTCTGAAGCCGACGGATGTAAGACCGTCAAGCAGATGGTCATAAGGGATCTCATCGGTATCGGACATAAGGAACACGTCGCCCGTCTGCTTGTTCATGAGCCTCGATATGCGCTCTGCCTTGGTAAGATTCTCTCTCTTGAGTGACAGTCCGGCGAAGGACAGGTGGCGGTAATAATCAGCAAACATCTCGTTCAGCAGGACCTGACTCGACTGATCCTTGATCACAACGGTTCCTTCATAGAGAAGCGCCTGGAGAAGATTGAAGAACTTCTCGGGAGTCGTATATGAGAGAATGTTCGTCTCGAGGATCACCTCGAATGCATCATTTACCTCATCCTCGAGATCCCGGTCCGCGCCTGCAAGTATGAACTTTGCATACCATTCCATGAAATCGCTCAATGTCTTCTTGATCCTGACGACAGAATCATCGTCATCGAACATTCCGAACAGATACTTAAGGCTCTCATCGATAAAACGCTTGCTTCCGGACTCAAGCCCGTCGAGCCTTAACCTCTCCCTCTGATGCTCGACATCGAGGCCGTTGCAGCCGCAGGAGGATCTTTGGACAAGATACGTCCTGACGCTCATGCGCTCTATCTTCTTGCCGTCTATAAACCGTCTCGCATTAAGGACCGACTTATAGGTAAGATCCGCCGAAGATGCATCGACAGTGGTGAGCGACGGGTTCATGGAAACGGCAAAGATATCATCGTCAAAGCCCGTGATCAGTATGTCCTTGCCGGGAGCCTTGCCGAGTTCCTTGAGCTTCTTGTATCCGCCCATGGCCATAACGTCGTTCGCGAATGCTATCGCCTGCAGATCGGGATCGTCTCTGAGAAGGGCCGCGACCTGTTCACCGCAGTCCTCGGTAAAGTCACCGTAAGCAACATGCCGTTCTTCGTATGTCAGCCCTTCGAGTTCGAGAACCTCCTTATAAACACTGAGTCGCTCGCTCGCGTCCACATTAGTCATGGGGCCGCTCACAAAACCTATCCTGCTGCAGTTGTGCTTATGGATAAGATGTCTGATCGCCTGTCCGAGTCCGGTGCGGTTGTCATACATGACAGAAGCGTATCCGGGATATTCCGTGAACAGCAGCACCGTCGGGACCTTAGGCAGACTTGCCAGGAACGCCGCCTTCTGATCGTCATCCGCGCGGGAACAGATAATGCCGAACAGGACATAAAGGATATCTATATGCTTCTCATTAACGAGCTTATATACGGAATTGTACTGATATTCATACTGCTTATCCTGGTATCTGGTATCAGACTTTCCTATATAATGGCCCGGGAATATATAAAGATTTGCATCTAATACCTTCGCGGCAAACTCGGCGCCCTTACAGGCCTGAGCCGAGAAATTATTGTCCAGATCATCAATAAGAAGTCCGATATTAAGCCTCTTTGAAGCATTGATCACAGCCATTGTCCGCCTCCCACGCGAAAAGCTTATTTTATTGTTTTCTGCCCCGCTTCCTTCCTAACAGGAAAAGGCCCGTGTAAGCCGCCGCAAGGACGACTGCACCCACTATTAATATTATAGTATGGTTTTCTTGATTTTTATCAATATTCTGTAAATCCGATCCTTCGCCTTCAGATGATGAAGCCTCATCTATAGTCTGTTCAGACACAGCCGTTTCCGCCGTTTCTTCAGCCTGAGATGCCTCCGTCTGCTCTGCGGGTTCCGCAGGTTCCGTCTGCTCAGACGCCTCCGTTTCGCCGGTCTGATCAGTGGGATCCGATACGCCGGATCCGGAAACCGCGGGGGCATTGTCGATCAGAGCCGATGCGATACCCTCGTTCCATGTCAATGCATTACGGTCAAATATCTGATAACCCGTGTTTCCCGTCAGACCGTTATCCCACCATATGCATCTTATCCCTTCGGCAGCTGCTCTGCGCACATAGTATTCCGTATAAGACACACGGTCGCTGTCGTTGTTCTGATCTTCCACTCCGAACTCCCCGATGATCACCGGAACTCCCAGCTCATCGGAAAAAGCAGCTACGGTCGTCATCAGCGAATCAATGACATTCCTGCAGTTGTCGTCAAAAGCCGTATATGACGGATCGCCCTCCGCCGAACAGAACTGGTAAGGCGCATATGCATGGACCTCGCATATCAGGTGATCCTCCACGGTATCATCGGGCAGCACAAAGTTGTTAAGGACATTCTGATCGACGGATGCCACATATGTGTTGACGATGAGATTTCTCGTTGAATTGTTTCCGCCGGTCGCGCGGACCGTATCGACGAACAGCTGCGCAAACGAATTGACCGCATCATAGGCGCCGTTGCCTGCGGTCGGAGCGTTCCAGGAATTGTTCATATCGAGCATCTCGTTATAGCCTTCGAACATCAGCCGGTTATCGTAATCCTTAAACTCTTCCGCGATCGATGTCCACAGTCCTTCGAACCTGTTCTTCACCTGATCGAACGTGCCCGTATCGGCGATCACCCAGCAGACTTTATCGGAACCGTGTTCGCCCGTGTCATGATGAACATTAAGTATCACATAAAGATCTTCATCCAATGCCCAGTCAACGACCTCGTGAACGCGCGCCATCCACGCCTCGTCGACATTGCCGTCAGCATCCGTAAACTGAGCCCAGGTAACGGGTATCCTGATGGTATTAAAACCGCGCTCTCTTACCGCAGCGATCATCTGTCTTGTGGTTACGGGATTGCCCCACGCCGTCTCCACGGACTGAGGAGTAACGTCGGTTATCCACGTGCCGTATGAATCAAGAGTATTCCCGAGATTCCAGCCGACATTGATCGCATTGACCTGCTGTTCCGCAGTCATCTCATTATCGGCTCTTAACACTCCGGGAGTATTAAGAATACTTATGGCTAACACGGAAGCAACAATAAAAGAAATAAACTTTTTCATAAAATCCTCACATCAACGGTGCAACGAATTTGAGCAATAAGCTTGCCAGCCTGTATTCCAGTTTCCCGTACTTTATCAATTCCGGTGTGACCTTAGTGCACTTAAGGAGCGTTTCCTGAAAGTCCTTCTCGACATCTGCTATCGCATCGCACTTATAAAGGTATGCGGCGCATTCGAAGTGATGGTAAAGGCTTCTGTAATCAAGATTGATGGAGCCCACCATTCCTCTGATATCGTCACTGGTCATGATCTTTGCATGAACGAAGCCCGGAGTAAACTCATAGATATTGACTCCCGCTTCGAGCAGTTCGGGATAATGTGATTTGGCGATGGCATAGGCGGCTTTCTTGTCAGGGATGCCCGGCAGGATAAGAGTGACCTCCACCCCTCTCAAGGCGGCGAGCTTTATTGCATTCCTCATCGTGTCGTCGATTATGAGATAAGGCGTCATGATATGGACATACTTTGACGATCTTCCGAGAGTATCGAGGAAGACGGCTTCGCCCGTCTGGTAATTATCAAGAGGCGAATCGGCAAAAGGAAGAACGAATCCGGTCGCAGAAGGAAGATCCTGCTTAGGGAACACATCCACTTCCTCGAAAGAAGGATCCTTCTCGGAGATATTCCAAAGATGAAGGAACATCTGGGCAAAGCTCCTGACGGCATCACCCTCGAGCCTGACTGCGGAGTCCTTCCAGTACCCGAATCTGCTCTCGAGATTGATATACTCATCCGCGAAATTAAGTCCGCCGGTATAAGCGCATTTTCCGTCAACCACAAGTATCTTCCTGTGGTCCCTGTAGTTGTAATATGTCGACAGGAACGGATAGATCTTCGAGAACTCTTTGCACTTGATCCCTATCTTCGCCATTCTCTCAGGGTAATCGGACGGGAGTAATTTAATCTCGCACATGCCGTCATACATAACGCGCACATCGACGCCTTCCTCCGCTTTTCGCGCAAGGATATCGAGAGCCCTTCCCCACATATAACCCTCGGCGATGATGAAATACTCTACGAAGATGTATTTCTCCGCTTTCTCAAGATCTTCCAGAACCGCTTCGAAGAACCTCTCTCCCGAAGGATAATAATTAACACAGGTATTATCGAAAACAGGATAATTGCCGCTCTTTGAGATCAGATAATAAAGATCCTCCACGTTGCCGCCGTCCTCTTCGAGCTTGTCAATGATCCGGCTGTCCTGAGGAATATTGTCCCTGGTCCTCTCGGTCATCGCGATTACGTTTCTCTTGAGAGTGCGGCTTCCGAAGTCAAGCCTCGTAAACCCGAGGAACAGGGCACCCGGGACCGGGAAAAGACCTATGAGCATCATCCATGTGAGTTTGCTCGTTGAATCCATTCGTGCGTTGTACAGATATATGATCATCAGTATCGAGAAGACCGACATGAACGCATTAAGATGAGCAACGTGCTCGTCAAAGATCATGTAAAGGAACACGAGGATCACTATCTGGAGGATTATCATGAGCAGGATAAACATAAACCTGGAGAATATGACCCGCAGAATCCCGTTGACTCCCGGCTTGGTGAGTCTTAACACTCTTTCTTTTCCCTGGCGGACGATACCTGAGCTCATCTTATGTAATCTATCTCCTTCTTGCGCGCCTCTTTGTCCTCATACATGCGGCGGTCGGCAAGTTTGATCAGATCCTCTATATCGACACTGTCAGAGATGATGCATTCGGCAATACCCATGCTCGCATTGACGTTGTACCCGACACCGTGCATGCAGGGATCCTTCATCGCGTGATCATGTATGGCTGTCCTTATGTCCTGATAATCATCGGCAAGACAGACATCCCCGACGATCGCCATTGCAAACTCATCGCCTCCGTACCTCGCGCATATCCCGCGGTCCCCCGCATAAGCCCGGAGCGACTTGGCAAGCGTTATGAGCGCATTGTCGCCCTCGTGATGGCCGAAAGTATCGTTGATATATTTAAGGCCGTCCATATCGATAGCAAACAGCGAGAACACCCTTCCTTTATTCCTGGGTTCTTTGAGGATCTTATCCATGCGGGCGAAGAAACCTCTTCTGTTATAGAGATCGGTAAGATAATCGCTCTCATTGAGCCTGCTGATGGCGCGGTTGGCTTCAAGTATCCTCGTCTTATCGATGACCGAACTTATCGTTGCCGATATATACAGGCCGAATTCCTCGAAGCGCTGCTGTTTCCTCAGCGTAAGATCCTCGAATCCGCTGCACATATATCCGTACACCGTATTGAGAGATCTCAGCTGCCTTACGAGGAGCACATTGATCCCGCTTCCGCGGCGCAGCAGCAGGTCAAGATCCGGCAAAGGACTTGCCATATTGTAATACTTCTCTTTATTGGCATAATCACCGTTGTTTCCGTGGAGCAGTGAATGCACGCAGCCGCCGTCCTCGGATGTGAGCCCGACAAAGTAATACTGATCCTTCCACAGCCACAAATATCTGTTAAGGTATACGGCCGCTTCATCGATATTGTTCATGCTCAAAGACCTGGTTACGAACTTGCCCATCTCAAGGATATGCCTGAAGTAATCCTGGTTGTCGCAGGAGAGAATGTTTACCGCATTGGCGAGTTCTTCATAGTCCCTGCTTCCGCATCCGCAGGAATTCTCAAGCGCCACTTTATATCCGACAGGGACTTTTACTGTCTTTCCGTTCTCGAACGCGGATCGGCCTTCGAGGACATCGAACACATAATGCATGAGTTTCCCGTAATCAGGCGCGGCGGTGGTTATCACAGGATCATGGAGCCTGCCGTGCCAGATACCGTCAAACTCTGTTACCAGGACATCTTCAGGTATCTTGTAACCTCTTTTGATCAGGCAGTCACAGACACCCGCTGCCATTGAATCATTGGCGCAGATGAATGCATCGGGGATCTCCATTCCTTCATTGAGTTTATTCTCGAGAACCAATGCTGCCGTAGCATCCCAGAAACCGCCGTACAGGATATCGTTTTTGCCGATCTCGAGCTTGCGAGAGAGCATGAGTCTCCTGTAGATATTTTCACGCTCGATCGAGAAAGGATTGTCCTTTGATCCGCCGAAGAATTTTACTTTCTTACATCCGTGATGATCGAGGATATGCTCAACTATCTTCTCGAACCCCGTCGAATAATCGAGAACGGCATTGATGACGCCGTCGTACTGATGCTCAAGAAAGACGGCGGGGATATTTCTCTCCCACGCAACCTGCCGCAGCGTTCTCACTATCTCATCAGATCCGATCATCTCGGTAAAAACAAATATCGCGGAAGGTTTGAATCTGTCTATGAACCCGGCAAATTCAAGGCCCGTCGATACATCAGTCTGTCCCTCGGCAGCCTTGCCAAATGTGAATCCCGCCAGAACGTAATCATCGCTTATATTCTCTTTGAGCAGAGATTCCATGAAGTTGTTGTAGTTCTCCGCATCTTCCCACGAGCCGCAGACGGCAATGATCTTGCGTCTGGCGTGATCGGAAACCACCTGCTCGAGGCGCACTCCCGTGATGCTGACGGCAGCGGTCGAACCGCAGGAACCGAGATTGAATTCGAGCCTCGCATCGGGATCGTCATCCTGTTCCATAAGAAACTCAACGGTATGCGACTGCCATGACGGCTCGAGCGTGATCACCGTATCATCAAGGTACCTTATCCAATTAAGATTGGGAGACGTAACCGACGTTCTTATTATGCGTTTTTTCTGCGCCATGGCCTTGAATGAAAGCCTGTAGCGGTTTCCTTTTCGAAGAGGAAGCCCGGGCTGCGAGATCTGAATGGAATACTCGCGTTCACCGTCGTTTGAAGGACGGACCGTAAAAAGACCGCCCTCCTTCTCGAAAAGCGCTTCACCGGCCACATACAGATCAAAATGCCAGTCACCTTCGCCGTAGGTTATGAGATTTCCGGTAGAATCTGCGGGCTTGAATTCTTTGTTCCTTTCAGGTCTCTTTACTTCAGGGTCATAATCATCCCTGCGGTATACGCGGACATAATCGACGAGCATCTTCGAATCTTCATCAAATACGGTCGATCTGTCGGGAGCGCCTGTGGAACTGCCGCCGACTGCGACATCGAGTTCTAAGTTGAAAGGTTTGTCGAACGGAGCGGGATACGGCATTTCATTTCCGTTGCCGTCGCGGCAGAACCAATCAGATTCGGAATAATATTCTTTCCCGTCAAGGAAGAACGCAAATCTGCCGGGCATCCATTCACAAGCATAAATGTGATAATCATCGGGGCCTGCAGAAACAGCGACATCAGCACTTCCCGATCTCTGCTTATGGGGATCACCGCAATGAATAATGCTCGTTACCCTCTCCGGATACTGACCGTCCGTTGTCGCAAGATCCACCGATCCGGATACCGGCCACTTTCCGTAAGTCTCACCGGTGGGAATGAGCCTGATCACGGAAAAGAAACCCTTTCCCTTCGACATCTTGGCTCTTATCTCAATGTAACCGTATGTGAAATCAAATTTGTGTTCAGTGCTTATCCTGCCGGATCTGTATGAGATATTCCTGCCGGGCTGTATCACCCGCTCGGGAGCGATAACAAGATGATCGTCTTCGACAAAGACATGTCTGCCGTCATCTGCAAAACTCTGCAATTCTCCGTTGATCCGGTTCTCAGGATGCTCTTCAACATTCCAAAAAGATCTGTCGATATCAGATCCGCTGAATTCATCGCACCAAACGAGACTGTATCCTTCCTTTATACGATCCTCAGAATCCATATTCAGATTTTAACACGATGTCAGAATTTATAAATAAAAAATTCATATCGCACAAATAATTGTGGTAAAATAAATTATTCTTTATCTTCTAGGAGGTTTCATATATGAATTACAGAATCGAAGGCGGTAATCTTCCCGTAGTTATCATCAGCCTTAACGCAGGCGAATCCTTACAGTGCGAATCCGGCGCAATGAGCTGGATGACATCCGGCATTAAGATGGAAACCTCCACAGGCGGTGGCGTCGGCAAGATGTTCGGCAGAATGATCACCGGCGAATCTTTAATGGTCAACACTTACACGGCCGAGCAGCCCGGTGAGATCGCTTTTGCATCAAGTTTTCCTGGATCCATCAAGGCAGTCGAGCTGAACGGCAATACATTCCTCGCTCAGAAGGGCGCATACCTTTGCCACGTCGGCAATGTCGAGTATTCCGTAGGCATCCAGAAGAAGGTGGGCGGCGGATTCTTCGGCGGTGAAGGCTTCATCATGCAGAAGTTCACAGGAACAGGTCTCGTATTCCTCGAAGTTGACGGATCCGCGATCGAATACGATCTTGCGGCAGGTGAAAAGATGATCGTAGACACAGGTCATACAGTCATGATGGATTCAACCATCAACTTCGACGTTCAGATGGTTAAGGGCGTCAAGAACGTTCTGTTCGGCGGCGAAGGTCTGTTCAATACCACGCTCACAGGTCCCGGACACGTAATGCTCCAGACGATGCCTATCTCGTCTACCGCTGCTATCATCAGCAGATATATTCCCACAAAGGGCAACTGAGTTTACTTACAGATCTGTTATCTTCAAGAGGCCGGCTCCGCATCGGGGCCGGTCTTTTTGTTCTTCTATATAAACAGTTTTCTTTTCGCTAAGCGTCTCCCCTTCGATGGAGGTTTCTATGGACAAAAACTGGGCCGGTAAATGCAGTTACCTAACCACTTAGTGTCCATGGAGGTCCTCTATGGACAAATTTCGGGCCGGTAAACGCAGTTACCTAACCACTTTTTGTCCACAGCAAGGAATGATCAGACAATAAATGTAAGGATCATGCTTACTGCAAAAGCCGCAGCGCATGTTCCCACGGCAACGGTCAAAAGACTCTTTCCCTTATATGCGAGAATGACCGCTACGACCGCGCCCGCCGCAGCCGATATCACAGAATCCGTCGAGTAGAGCATCGCAGGGAATGTCATCGCCGACAGCACAGTATACGGAATGTAATCGAAGAAAGCCTTGACCTTTCTGTTTTGTATCTTGCGGCGAAAAGCAGCAAACGGGACTGCCCTCACAAGATAAGTGGTAACGGCCATCACTGCAAGAAGCGGGAAAAAGATACTGTTATCCATTGACCTGTCCTCCCTGCTGTTCAGTGTCCGGCGGGGTCATAAACACACCTGCCAGCGCGGCGGCGACTGCGCATATGATTATCGCGAAACCCGATGATACATGTTCATTAAGAAACGGCACATATCTGAAGATCAGTGCGAGCATAACGGAGATGCCGCACGATACCGCGATTATCTTAGATCTCCTGCACACAGGAAGAACGATCGCGGCAAACATGCCGTAGATTCCGATCGCAAGACTGTTTGTGACTATGGAAGGAAGGATATTCCCGAGGACAGCGCCGAGAGCAGTTCCCGTTGTCCATCCCGCAACGGGAAGAACTGCAAGGCCTGTCAGATATCCGAAGGTTACCTTATCGGACATGCAGGCGACACCGAATATCTCATCAGTAATAAAGAACGAACCGATAAGCCTCTTGGGGAGCGTCATGGAGTCGTCGGTCTTCTGGGACAGGGATATGCCCATGAGCGAATAACGGAGATTGATGATGAACTGCGTTACCGCCATCTCGATCAGGCCGCCCGAAGCAGACATTATGCCGACGCCCGCGACCTGACCCGCAGAGGTAAGATTGGTAAGTGAGATCAGAATGGCCTGCCACCAGGACAATCCGCTGTTTACAGCCATGATCCCGAACGAGAAGGAAACCGATAAATAACCCAGCCCTATCGCCAGGCCGTCATGAAGCCCACGCCGCCAGTTCATGCTGAAAGATCGGCAGACTCCGTGTCTGTATCCTCACCGTATACGCGGCGGACCTGATCGAAAGTAACGAATATATCAAGCGCGGTAACATCCGTGACCTCATCCATGGTCGAAGTCTCAGTGTTGACATAATAGACTTCGGTGCCGGTCGATATGTACTTATCGATCACGGGTATGCCCTCATCAATATAAGAACGGACGAACATCATCAGTCCGTCACTGATGTTAAAGTACTCATCGTGCTGTTCTATGTCGCGTGTAACCTCAAGGGAGCACGATTCAAAAGCGCCGTCTGACGACCTGGTATAACGTGATGAACAAGGGGCGCCGAGCGGTGTCTCGCCTTCCGCGGTAACAACGGCTACCTGTCCCTCCCCGTTCTTAACGAATTCGCGGTAAGAATCCTCGTATGTCTTTATAAGCTCAGTAACCGCCGTATAATCGTAAACCTGCTGATAGGGCGTGGTCTCTTCGTAGTTGCACGAACTGACACCTGCTGCGAGAATGATCAAGGCCGTTGCCGCTGCTGTTATCTTCTTTATTCTCATATAGGATCCATACCTGCTGTTCTTTTGATTTTACGCGAGAGATTGTACCACAAAGCTGATTGACAAAGAAATACAAAGCAAGTACAATTATCAGGCGTTTGAAGCTTACGGGCTTCATTTTATATCAAACGGAGAAGTCGCCTAGCCTGGTCGAGGGCGCGCGACTGGAAATCGCGTAAACCCCAAAAGGGTTTCGAGGGTTCGAATCCCTCCTTCTCCGCCAAAGTGCAAAAAGACACCCAGACGGGTGTCTTTTTGAATTCTTTACGAATAACTTGGGTTATCCCGGTCACGAACCCGTGAAGTCGTACTTCCTTACGCCTAACATCCAGAACGTGTAGCTTAACCAGAAGAACAGCACACCGAGCAGTGGCGACAGCCATGACAGCAGGGGCACGTTCGAAGGATCGAGGATGACCAGACTCGGGTAATAAGCGATGAACGCGATCGGTATGATGAACGTGAACAGGAACTTGAAGATCCCCGAGAAGATCGACGACGGATACTTGGCGAAGTCCTTGAACCTGAACATGATGACCATCACATATCCCGAGTTGCGGATCCAGAAACATGTGGCCGCCGCCGCATTCATCAGCGCGATCATGAACAGCGATGCCGTGATCAGGAACACGATGAGCTTGGCGATAACGAGCGGGGTCACCGGGATCCCGATATGGATCCACGCGTAGATCAGAGTGCCGATGCCGAACGCGAGCTGTCCCAATCCCTTCACATCGAACACCTCAGACATGAAGTAGAAGAACACGTTCACGGGGCGGAAACAGTATTTGATAAAGTCGCCGCTCGTGACCTGGAATCTCAGGTTCCAGTTATTGTCAAAGAAGCACTGCACGGGAGTCAGCGCGACCAGCGAGAATCCGTACAGGAACAGCATGTGGTAGTAGTCCCAGCCGTTGATCGTGGGGAAGTTTCTGAATAAGATCAGGAATGTTATGAAGCCCGACAGGTTGACCATGATCATGCCGATCGTGGATATTATGAAATCCGCGCGGTAGCTCATCTTGGTCTTCAGATCCTGGACGAGGATCTTCCTGTATATGTCAGCGTAGAAGCGCAAGCCTCTCTTTTTCTTTTCCATATCAACCTCCGTTCACGGTGATCTTCTTCACCGAATAGTTCCAGAACAGCGTGCCCGCGGCAGTCAGGATGACGATCCACAGGATCTGGAATCCGAACACGGGGAGAAGCCCCTGCAAAGTGTCAGTCCCGTTCTTTTCGAGAAGTATCGTGAGCGGTACATCATACACTGCGCGAAAAGGAAGATACTCCACCACCGCACGCAGCTTGTCCGGGAAGAAAGCCAGCGGAATCGATGCGCCGGACAAAAGCAGAACAATCGTCTCCTTCACGATGTTGATGCCCCACGTTGACTCGGTGTAAAGACAGATGGTCGCGACGATCATCTCGATGTTGAAGTTCACGATCAGAGCGAACACCGTCGAGATAATAAAATACACGAGATTAAGTCCGATCGGGATCGCGCCTTTGGTGACGATCATGACGATGATGAATGTCGGGATGAACGTCATGATGAACGAGACCACGTGGCTTCCGGAATAACTCCAGAATGTATAAGTCCGGAACTTCAAAGGCTTTAACAGATCGAGTATTATCTTGCCCGACTGGATCGAACGGCTCATGTCCCAGACAACGAACATCTCGAGGAAGTTGAACAGACTCGTCGCGAGGATCAGGTAGATCATCGTGTCCGTAAAGGTCATGCCGTTGACAACCTCGACACCGGAAGATGCATAGATCGCCTTCCAAAGGTAGTACACGAGCACAAGGTATATAAGATTCGCAAACAACGTAACAAATGTACCGAGACGATAATGCAGCGATTCCATTATGCCCGCGCGGGTCAGTGCAAATACTTTTCGCGGATTCATACTGCTTCTCCTTCGTAGATCTTCTTGATGACCTCCTCGGTGGAGATCTCCTCAAGACGGATGTCCTTTATCTTCGTTACCTTCTGTTTCTCGGTTATGACCTGCATTACGTCTGTTGTCTTCTCATCGATGAGCATCTGCTCCCAGGTGTCATCGGCAAGCTTCATGTGCAGCGTTCTGTAGGAACCGAAGTAGCCCTTCAGGTGCTCAATGTCGTTGTCGTAGATCTTCATTCCCTTATCAATGATGACGATCCTTCTGCACAGCGCATCGACGTCGCCCATGTCGTGAGTCGTGAGGATGACTGTCGTGTTCTTCTCTTTATTAAGGCCCTTAATGAGAGCGCGGATCTTGTCCTTCATCGAGACGTCCAGACCGATCGTAGGCTCATCGAGGAAGACGATCGTGGGGTTATGGAGGAACGCAGCGAGGATATCACTTAACGTCCTCTGACCGAGCGACATCTGGCGGACGGGCTTGTTGATGATCGGCTCGATATCAACGAGCGAGCGGTACAGTTCGATCATCTCCTCGTACTGCGCCTGGGGGACCATGTACAGGTCTCTAAGCAGCTTGAACGACTCGATGAGCGGCAGCGACCACCAGAGCTGGGAACGCTGGCCGAACACGACGCCGATATTCTCGCAGTTCTCGGTCCTGTTCTTATAAGGCACCTTGCCGTTGACGAGGATCTCGCCGGATGTGGGCTCGAGCACGCCCGTCATCATCTTGATGGTAGTCGACTTGCCGGCGCCGTTGGGTCCTAAGTAACCGATGATCTCACCTCTTGCGACTTCAAGGGACACATCCTTGACTGCGCTTATAGTCTTGTAGTCACGAGAGAAAAGATCCTGTATGCTTCCCTTCAGACCTTCATGCCTGTTTAGCACCTTGAAGTCTTTGCATACATTTTTCATTACCAAAGCCTGATCTTCCATAATTACCTCCCATTGATGCTTGTTTTCCTGTTCTGCAACCAGTATATTGTAGTTATTGTTATGAAAATAGTGTGTTTATCGCCTGTTTTGATAACTATATTCCACACCGGTAGAAGATAGTTATGATTTTGCATAAGGAGGACAAAGATAGTTATGAATGTCGAACAGATGGGGCTTATAATCAAGCGCGACGACGGTTCAGAAATTGTAAACTACGATAATCCTTCATTTCCCTCATATATCTACGACGGCTGGATAGAGCCCAACTGCACATGGGAGCGTGTCCCCCATTACCACGAGGATCTTGAGATCGTAACCGTCAAAGAAGGCTCGATGGCATATTCCGTCAACGGCCGTACGCTGGTGCTGCGCGAAGGAGACACGATCATCGTCAACTCCAATCAGATACACTACAGCATGTCGCTCGACGGGCAGCTTGCGAAATACGTCATCTTCGTCGTCCACCCTTCCATCCTGATGTCGTCTGTAACCGTCGAGATGGAGGCGGTAAGGCCTATCATCGATAACCCTGAACTGCCGTTCATGAGGTTCAGGTATATCAATACACATACCAAAGATTTTTATAACCTCATGATCGACCTTCCCAACTACCGTCACAACGCATTCGAGATTACAAAGAGACTGTTCCTGATGTGGGATCTGATCATGAAGAAGACAGAGGACTACGGTCCGCGTCCCGAAGATACCAACCACGATCCGCGCATGATGTCGTTCAAATCCATGCTCCACTTAATGAATGTTAACTATAAGGAGACGATCACACTTGAGGATATCGCGAACGCCGGAAATGTCAGCAAGTCTCAGTGCAATAATCTGTTCAATCAGTACGTCGGGGAATCACCCATCAATTATCTTATGCACCTGCGCGCCAGAAAGGTCGCGGAACATCTGAGGTCAGGCAATTACACATTAAAGCAGATTGCCGACATGACCGGATTCAACGGCGTCAGCTACATGTCGGAGACATTTAAGAAATTCTTCGGCCAGTCACCGCGCGACTATAAGAAACAGTGGCTCGGAGTGATCCCCGATCCTTCCGATGAATAAGGATCGCCTCCTTCAGACACCATCGCTGATCACGATCCTTCCCTGTCCGTATGGATCGGAATACTCGTCGCCGATCTGCCCGCCGAGCGTATCGGTAATATAATTGATCAGCGCCTGAAGATCGATCATGATATTGCTGTTCAGCACATTGCAGTCAGCGAACATCGTGAATCCGTCACCCTTATCATAAAGAAACTGCTGTAAGCAGACTGTATATACGGCATCCGCGTCTATCGGCTCATCGCCGATCATGACATTGCCGACTCTTCTGTCACCTTCCACGTCGACGAAGAAGCCATCATCATCGGCTATACATCCGGATTCCACGGAAACATCGATCTCATATGTCAGACCGGCCACCTGAAGGAAACCGCCGACCTCCCCGGGAACGGCTCTGGCGCTCCATTCAAGGGCATCAAGAATCTGCTGACCCGTCATCTCTATCAGGAGCAGATTATTCCCGAACGGGAATACACTCATGAGGTCGCCGTATGTAATATCTCCAGCGGGAAGATCGGTGCGTATGGATCCGCCTCCGATTATGGCGATATCCGCTCCGCTCTGATCTCTCATGGCATCGGCGCAGAAGTCCCCGAGGTTGGTCTCCCTCGTTCTTACCGCACGCACCGGATTATATGATTCATCGACCTGCTCCGGATCATATATCGTCAGATCTACCGATGATGTACCGATGACCTCACCCAGCATCTCGTTAAACGAAGCCGTCTCCTGATCGATATATCCACTGATATCATTTGTGATATTAAGAAGATCGGGAGCGCTATCCTCATTGGGCCAGCTCCATATACCGGTCCCGATCACCGTACCGTCTGCTCCTATGTGACTGTAACCGATGCAGTCCATCCTGTAACCGACGGCGCTTCTCGTGACATCCTGCCCGTCCGCGTTCTGCATGACAACCTGATCGGTATCATGACTGTGACCGTCAAGACAGACATCGATGCCCGTTGTATGACTTAATACATCCGCATAAGTCCACGGTGAACAGAAATCCTGATTCCCAAGATGCGCGATGAGATAAACAAGATCCGCACCCTCTTCCCGCGCCTCATCAACGGCATTCTGCACTGCCTCATAGAGCTCTTCGCCTGTATCATCTTCCATGAAGCCGTAGACAAATTCACCGTCTTCATCCCGGAATACCGTAGGATCCGCCGTTGATATGGTCATCGGCGTCGTGACTCCTACAAAAGCGATATCAAGATCTCCGTCACTGATGATAGTGTAAGGCGCGAATACGAGCTCATCCTCATGAGTGAAATTGCACGAAATATACTCGAAGTCCGACATCTCAACGAGTTCGAAGAATCTGTCTATGCCGTAATCAAACTCATGGTTTCCGGGAACGACGACATCATAACCGACTTCATTCATGATATCTATTATTGCCGACCCCTGCGTAACAGCTCCGATCGGTGCGCCCTGAACGAAATCACCGTCATCGACCAGGATCACACGGTATCCCGAAGCTTCAAGCTCATCGCGGATCTGATCAAGCCCCGCATAACCGAAGCCCGTATCAACACCGCAGTGTACATCGCTCGTGAAAAGTATATACGTCTCGCCGTTAGGCTCGGCCTGTTCGGGCACAGCCTCCGTCACTTCCGTCTCCTCGGTCTCCTCCGCAGGCTCCGTCTCTTCCGTCATATCCGGCAGGGAGATCTCGATATTGTCAACATTCTCCCCCGAAGCATCCGGTTCCCACAGGTTATCGGCAAAGCACGATGCGCACGCCCACAAACATGCGACCGCCGTAACAGCCGCTGATATCTTCCTTATCTTCATAAAAACACCCTTTTCGAAAAGCTGTGCTTATACTACCACACCCGCCGCGAATATGTCAGCCGACAGGAACCGGATCCTCCTCAAGATTACGGATGCTTCTGATCGGGATCAGACCGAGCGCGATGACGGCAAGCAGGATCCCGGATATACGAATGACAAGAGCAGATCCGTGGCCGACTCCACCGCCGGTCATGCGGCCCAGCGCATCAGCAGCCACACCGGACACCGCATAGGCGACCACATAACCTATCTGTGTCAGGAATCCGATGAGTCCCCACGCCCTGCCCTGGATCTGTTCGGGGATATTCGTCCTCATCAGGTAATCGAGGCAGTTGTTCGCCACAGGCAGCGTTCCGAAGAAGCAGAATCCGAAGACACACATCACCGGGATGAGGGTAAACAACCCGAATCCGAACATAAACACACCGGCTAATACAAGCGAGACAGCCATGGTCATTGCAAAACCCCGCTTAATACCGCGGAAGCCTAGTATTATCGCCGTGACGAGCATACCGCTCGCGCATACTGTCTCGGCGATTCCGAGCGTCTTAGCATCTGCGATGGATAACACGAGCGGCTCAGCAAGGATCTGAAACATTCCCATGAACAACGTGATCAGAGACGAGACGATCACGAGGGCAAGTATGCCGCGGTTTCCCGTAATGACCTGCCGGCCTTCCTTAAGGCTTGCGAGGAACGGCGTGCGGTCCTCGGTCGCATTGGTCGGAGTCCCGCGTCTTACAACAGCCGCGCTTATGACCGTCAGCACGAATGTGCAAATGTCGATGATAAGGAGCAGCTTAACATCGCTTACAGTCAGCAGAAGTCCTGCCAGCACGGGTGAGAAAAGATATCTCGCGCTGCCTGCGAGCGACACCAGGCCGCTCGCTTTGGAAAATTCCTCTTTATTCAGGATATCGGTGATCGTCGCCTTATAAGACGGTTCAAGGAGCGCCGAGAACACAGCGCTTATGAACACGCCGACGCATATCTGCGCCAGGCTCGCTTCACCTCGCAGCATGGCGATCAGTATGTAGATGATGCCGAGAGCCGAACAGCCGTCACCTATCATCATGAGCAGACGTCTGTCGTAGCGGTCGGCAAGCACTCCCGCCGGCACACCCAGCACCAGCGTCGGCAGGAATCCGAGCAGTGTGACCAAAGCCATGCCTGCCGCGCTCCCCGTCTGATCAAATATATAGACTCCGAGACCGAAGCTCGTAAGTCCGCCGCCGATCGAGGAAACCAGTTCACCCGACCAAAGCAGCAGGAATTTCTTAAACCTTGAACTCATAACTTAACCCCTCTGCGCCTGTCAGACCGTCATCTTCGAGCTGCTTTTCGAGGAGCCTGCCGATGTGATCGGTATCAAAGAACAACTTCCTGTTGCAGATGACGAGCACCGCTGCGATCACCATAAATACGACCGTCTCTATGCACTTGGTCTCGGGCGTCATCGCGATCTTCTCCTGGAAGAAGTTGATGAACAGATGGAAGAAGACAGTTGCCAGCATGCTCCTTCTGTTCTTAACGTAGAGCCACGTCTGGATAAAGTCGATCGGCAGCGTGCTCACCATGAAGTTCAGGACATAGATCAGCCCAAGCTCCTTCAATCCGTTGTGGTATGTGCCCGGGATCCAGAAGAGCGGTATGTGCCAGCATGCCCAGATGGCCGCGAAGATAAACGATTCCTTGAACCAGGTGTTATACTGTCCGACTGCATCCTCACCGTATCCGCGCCATCCTAACTCCTCGATCACTGATGCCAGGAATATCGTAAGGAGCGCCGGCGTGCCCGCTATCGAGAACGAGAAATCATCCGTGAATGAGAACTGTTCGGGCGAACCTCCCAGAAGAACTGAGATGCCTATGGACGCCGCGACTCCCGCACCGAAGATCAAGACCGAGAGGATCAGGTAGAGCGGCTTAACGCGGTAGCATCCTATGATCTTGCGCTTCAAGTCTTCCTTGAGCATCTTATTGCCTGATGTAAGCACCGTGAAAACTGCGGTCGCAGCGGGTGCGATGAGTCCCAGCAGCATGAAGACAAACATCGGCGGCTCGTTCTTAAAAATGAGCGCCAGTATCCAGAATCCCCATGTAAGTGCAAATACTGTCACGTAAAATCTGACGGGCTTATATGTATAGTGTTCCATAATGACCTCCTTATCCGATCAGCTGTGTTATGAATGCCATCGTCCCCGGCTTCGCGCCCAGGATGCTCTCTATCACGTCTACGAATACCTTTACATCCGTCTGCGTAAACCCTTCCGCATCGAAAAGCTCACTTGCAAGGATTATGATGATCTTCACCCTCTCGGGTATATCCTTGCAGTTGAATATGCCTTCTTCGATCCCCTGTTCCACCAGTTCCGAGATAATGGGAACGATCCTCTCTCTCAGCTTACGTTCGGTCTTATCATGCATCACGATATTCTCGGGCGCGTGCAGCGCATCGGTTATCGTCGTCTCACTCGCATCAGGCCTGAACGAAGCGATAACCCCGACGACCTTCTGCGGTATCGGCATGTCAGCTGCCATGACCGCTCTTGCATGTTCTTCCTGGGCATCGAGCATCATATCGATGACTTGCTCGAGAGTCTGTTCCTTGCTCGGGAAATGATAATAGTAAGTTCCTTTTGCAATTCCGGCTTCTTCGATGATCTCATCCACACTCGTGTTCTCATATCCGCGGGTTATGAACATCCTGTAGGCGATCTGAAGAAGTTCCTGTTTTCTCTTCTCCCCTTTTCTCATCCGATGGTCTCCTTGTTATTCACTTACGTTTCTTTTGTTTCCGACTATCAGTCGGTTTTATGATAACGCGACTTTAATACACTGTCAAGAGTTTTTCGACTACAAGTCGGTTTTCTTGACAGATAAGGGTAATTTCCGGTTACACGCGCGATTCAATTGAAAAGATTCTGCACTGAGCTCTTCACTTTTCGCTAAAACGAAGAGCGTGTTGCAGAATTAGCCCGTAATTCTACACATGTCTCTTCACTTTTGTTAATTCTGAAGAGACGATTGCAGAATTAGGCCCGAATTCTTCACTGAGCTCTTCACTTTTGGTGATTTCAAAGAGACGATTGCAGAATTTAAAGGGCCTTCTGCTGTTTACTCAGCTTAACGGCAGACGCGATCGACAATATGACCATCGGAACCAGGAGAGCGAAGCCTGCTATCGGCCATGCAATATAAAACTCCGCTCCGCCGATGGAATCACTGACCCAGAGAGCGACCGGGATCGCGCAGATGTTGGCGATAAGCGTGATACCGCAGGCAATCCCGCTGAGGATCCCGTAGGTCTTCGCCCTGGCTCTGGCTATATGCGGCTTCACGAAGGCGGCGATGCCGAGCGCAAGCGAAGCGATCGCGACTACGGCTATGAACAGCGACAGGCCGAGCATTCCGAACATCGAGTGGATGACATCGTGATCCGCATTCGAGAAGCCGTAAACGAACACACCCACCATAGAACCCAGAAACGAGAAACTGAAGATAAAAAAATCCGCCGCCAGCATGACAAGCGAAGAAATGATAGTAATAACCAGATTCGCAATTTTCATATTCTTACCCCCTAGCAGTCCTCTGTATACTTGCAGTCCGGGTAACTCTTGCAGCCCCAGAACTCGCCAAACTTCCCGTTCCTCCGCTTCATCAGGTTGCCGCACTTTGGACAGACCTTGAGTTTCTTAACCGCCTCCGACGGGTTCGCGATCTCCTCACCCAGGTGATCGTAGATCTTTTTGTTTATATAACAATCCGCCAGGGCACGGTGCGCGCCGGCATAAGACACATGATAATAGTAAGACAGTGATTCCAGCGAGCGGCTCTCGAGGTCGGGCAGATATCTTTTCGCGACGACGAGTGTGTCGACATAGTCGTTAGCAAGCGGCTTGCCGAAGAAGTTCTGCATGTCGCGCTGTATGAACGGCAGGTCGAATCTCCTGATGTTGTGCCCGACGAGGACGTCGTCGGCTGCGAAATCCGTGAACGACTTCAGCACCTGCTTCATCCGCGGTGCATCCTTCACCATGTCATCCGTGATCCCGTTGATCTCGCTCGCAAAATACGGAATGTGCACCCCGGGATTAACAAGCGACGAGAACTCTTCCGCGACCTCCCCGCCCCTCACACGCAGGGCAGACAGCTCGATCACGGCATCGGTCTCGGGCGACAGCCCCGTAGTCTCGATATCGAAAAGCACATAATCGCGCAAATACCCGACAAACATCTTACTTTCTTTCATGATCGCCACCTTGATTATTATAATGTAAGCCCGAGTGAGTGAAAAGTTAAGGTAACCGTTAATTTTCTGAGAAAAAAATAAACGGAAACATTAACTCCCGTGCATCCGAGGGATGGCAGGCAATGATCATCCACCTGCCTTCCCGCAACACAAAAGCCCCGGCGTTTACACCGGGACCGCTCATCCTCTCGGTTCATCTCCCCTGACCTTCTTCTTGTTATAAACCTCAAACATTATCTTGAGGATGTCCTTCGGTATCTGCAAGGGCTGACCGAACGGATTTATCACTACGCCTTCCACCCGGTCGCTGTTAAGGCCGTCCTCCAGGATGATCCTTATCGGCACATTCATACGGATGGGGCTCATAGGCTTTTTATCAAGCTCCTCGTCATCGGTAAACAGGGGGAACCATTCCCTGCCCTCGCCGTCGGTTACCGTATCCTTGCGCAGCCGGACTTCTTCTCCTATCGTGAAATCCTTGCCCATAACGAGCTTATCAGGATCAAGTCCGGTTATGACATTATTCACATCCACCATCGGCGTCGGCGCCTCACCGTTCTCATCCATTCTCTTCATAAGAACGTCAAGCACCATTATCATATCCTCGCCGCGTCTCGTCTCATTCACACGGTCGATCGCCGTCTTGATAAACTGATTGTTGTTATACGGATTCTCCGTCTTGTCGCCCGTGCTGTGCACAATGCCGTTAAACCTTTGCACCACCGAATCGATATCATCGGGTATAAACTCCTGCGCATCGATGATGATCCTTACCGGGATCCCCCACATTGCCTCTGCGACGGCGCCTGCAATGGCAGCCAGAGTATCTGTATCTCCGCCGATGTACATGACGTTCCGCAATGTCTCTTCATAAGACTCCGCCTCAAGGAAACAGGTAAATGCTTCCGGCATGGTCCTCATGCAATCTTCGACATGGTGATAAGAAGGACGGATCTCATCGAGAGTGCGAGTCAAGTCATATCCGAACTCGTCAACGATATACTGCTTAATCTCTTCCTTGGACGCTCCGTTTCTCGCCATGAAGATCGCGGCCGCAACAGATTCCGCGCCCTTAACGCCTTCCGGATGGTTATGCGTAACCTCGGCCGTCCACCGCGCGACCTCACGCGTACGCTCGATCGTGTCATACAGCCAGCCTGCGGGCGACACTCTCATTCCGGAACCGTTGCCGTAGCTTCCGTACGGCTTGGGGTCATCGGACAACACCCAATGGATGAACCTCGCGCCGTACCCTGCATTCGGATACGCCTGTCCCCACTTCTTCATGGACCTGATGAGCTCCGCCTTAACAGTCTTCTCGTCCGCTTCCTTTCCTGCATTCATGAGTGCTTCCGCCACCGCGATTGTCATAACGGTATCGTCCGTGAACGAGCACCCCTTAGCGAAAAGCTCGAACTCCCTGCTCTTCTCTCCTGCGTCAAACTCGAATCTGCTTCCTACGATGTCTCCGATAATTGCTCCGATCATTTTTATATCCTCCCATTCAATTAGAATATAGCACGTTCGGCTTAAGGATGAGGCCGAATAAAAGGACAGTGGATTTCAGCCTTCATCCGGCCTTGCCGTCTGTTATGGCTATATTGTACGGGGATCAGACAGCACGCACGTCATTCTGAGAATGACATTTCTCAACAAATAGACCCGGCATCAGAAGCCGGGTCCGCTCATAATTCTCAAGAGCCTTATCAGGATGACGATGATGACGAGCTTGCCACCGCCGCCGAGGAATTCTCCCTGTCCTTAATAATATGCTGCAAAGTGATGAGTATCGCTACAACTTCCCTCTCATAAGCGGGCTGGTATATATCGATACAGTACTTGTCGTGAATCGAGAGCATCTTCTGCGCGATGACTGCGATCACGCCGCCGTGTTCATCATACAGCTCGAAGTTCAGTCCGAGGATGTTGCCCTGGAGCTGCCAGTCCAGGCCTTCAAGATTGGTTACGTCTTTAACAATGTGAAAAAGTTCATTGGACACTTCGAACTTCTTCCCGTCAGCCATGGTGACAAAATGTCTTTCATGAAGGGTTAACAGCTTCTTTTCGATATGAGCGACGAGATTGCCGTTCGCATCCTTGATATCCGTCTTGTCGTGAAGCGACGGGAACTTGGTGTCAGCCTGATAAACGACAGACTCGTCAGCATCAGTGATGTCGATATGATGATGAAGAGTAAATATCTTGGAGGTGGTGAAAAGCGAGCGTGCGGGCTCCCCAAACCTTGCCACATTATTGACGTTGGCTTCCTGCCCTGCTTCCCTGAATCTGTTTACTTTACCGGCAACGCCCATATTGCCGTACTCCTGACTTCAGTATTCCCGATAATTATAGCACAACAAGGTAATGCAAATGACTGCTATCTCCGCTCTCATCTACAGAGCAACTTATAATCTTTTCGGTTTACTTTGACGAAGCAATAAATCCTTTTGTTAAAAATGGCGCCGGCTCCCAGCACCTATAGGTGGGTCCGGGTCCTTCGGTCAGTCCAAAGCAGTCATCCTACACCATACCATCCGATGCCTTCAGCGCGCCATCCTAATGATACTAGCCAGTCGTTCTCGCTCCGAGAAACTGTATAGTTGTGGTTATTTGCAAATGCGTTTGGATTGTATTGTCTATACAAAGGCACTCTATTTTGATCATCCGAATACCAACCTATTCCTTCATAGCTCCACCCAACACTAATAAGCATATCGCGTTCACCAATGCTAGTTGTATAGTGATGTTCACCTCCGTACTGGTTATAAAGCCTGTAAACAGGAGTATTTGAAGTTACCGGAGCCAGCCATCCAATTCCCTCATAGTTCCACCCCAGTCGAATCAATACATCCCGTTCCCCCTGGTTTGAAGTATAAAAATGTTCGCCACTGTTAGGATTATATAATCTGTACATGTTAACTGTTCCTGCAGGAGCGGGAGCATCTGTAGGAGTCGTTGTTGTTGGATCAGGCGTAGGAGTTGTTGTCGTAGGATCAGGTGTAGGAGTCGTTGTCGTTGGATCAGGTGTAGGAGTCGTTGTCGTAGACTCAGGCGTAGGAGTCGTTGTCGTAGACTCAGGTGTAGGGATTAAAACAGGAATTATTTCTTGAGGTATTATAATTTCACCACAAACAGAGCAATGACTGCCTTCTGTCAAACCAGTCTCAGAATAAGTTGCCGGCACTGCTGCGTCCACTTCTGGAGTATGACCTGTTGCGGGTATCACTTCCTGGGCAACAATGACTGCATTACACGCTGAACAGTGAGATCCTTCTGTCAAACCAGTCTCAGTACAAGTTGCAGGAACAGCTGCATCAATAACTATGTCATCATGATGGCAAGTAATAATTTCTGTATTAGAACTAACAGTTAAGCAGCAATAAGATCCGTTATAAAACCCTGAATAATAATTCGAATATGATCCTCCAGGATATGATGCCAATAGCCCAATCAAATAAGGACAGCCACTTATGTCAAGAGTCTCAAGATTTCTAGACTCACAATCCAATGATGTCAAAGATGGACATCCGCTGACATCTAAGCTCTGCAAATTAGTATATATGATACTTATAGAGGATAACGAATCGCATCCATCAAGGTTAATTTCACTCAAATCTCTGCTTTCGCAATATAAGGATTGAAGAGATGCGCAACCACTCAAATCCAAGCTTATAACACGAGAAAAACATTGCAAATCAACATTCTCCAACGAAGCACAACCACTAAGATTTACACTCGTTAAGTAATTAAATGAGCCATAACAGTAAAATTGAACAAGAGAAGTGCACCCACTAAAATCGATTGTATTCAAGTAATAACCGTTGTTATAATTAATCTGTACAACAGATGTAAAAATACTCATTCCAGTAGTATCTCTAACCTCAGATGGAATTGTGAAATATTCAACTACACTGATTTCAGTATCGCTTAACCTGCCATCACCGTTTGTATCATAATTAGATAATACATATTCTCTTAAAACAGAATCCGGCATAACCTCTGGAGTTATCAAAATACCATTTTGATTTATCGGATAGGACTCACTGAGAGGGGGAATTTCTTCTTGAGCGACTAATACTGTCCCGCATACTGAACAGTGAGAGCCCTCAGTGAGACCAGGTTCCGTTTCAGTAGGATCTACAGCTTCATCAATAACTTCAACATGATTACAGTAAAAAAGTGTAGTAACATTACTATTGTAATAGATTTTGTTTCCATTGTACCGATAGTTATAACCGCCACCACTGGTACCATTAGCCACAGTTTGTACCAACAACGGACAATTGCTTACATCAAGGTAGTCTAGATTGCGGGACCAACACATTAACTCACTCAAATTCTCACAGCCACTAACATCAAGAGTGCTTATAGGAGAAGATGAACAATTAAGATAAGTTAAAGACGGATTTTCTCCTATGGTTACTGTCGTGATGTCATTGAATGAACAGTCCAAATATCTAAGCGACGGAAGCGCACTAACATCCAAAGACGTCAAATGCATGCTATAGCATTCAATAACTTCTAAAGAAGTACATCCGGTTAATACAAGACTTGATAAAGCACACTGAGTATAAGGAAAGCCACAACACTCCAAATATGTCAAACTGGACAATCCGCTAAGATCCAGATTTTCCACATTAGAACGCGAGCATTTGAGCGTTTCCAAAGAAACACAATCACTGACATCTAATTCTGTTAATGCAGTATCCGAACAATTCAAAGTTGTTAAAGATGAACACCCTTCCAGATTCAAGCTGTTAAGACTGTTTCTAGAAGTATCGGGACATGAACAATTCAATTCTCTTAACGAACTCAGACCACTTAAATCAATTGAAGTAATGTGATAATTCTTACAATTCAGATATTCAAGAGATGTTAGCGTCCTTAGATCCAGCGAAGTTAATCTGCTGTTGCTAGAACAATCCAGGCTAGTCAATGAAGTAAAGAATTCAATTCCCTCTAATGAAACAGCATCTATTCCTCTGATATTCATTGATGTTACATTTGCTATCTCTTCATAGGATAAATACCCGTCGCGATTATTATCGCAATTATTAAAAATCCAAGTTCGAAAAGTATCATCAGGAAAGTTCGTTGAGTCTATACCTATTCCATCCGTAAAGGAAGAATTCGCCGAACTAACTGTCATCCCAGCATCACATTCAAGGTAATATTGATGACTGGGGTTATTACCGGCTGTATACCTTTTTACTGCGGATGATATATAATCGGAAACAACACCGTTATTATAGCAATCCCATATATAAGTATTGTTAGTGGCATCTATATTAGAAATATCGTTATAGTAGCAACACAAAACATCGAGATTCTCGCATCCGCTAATATCTAATGACGATAAAGAATTATTATAACACCGTAATTCTCTTAGATTAGGGTTATTTCCTAAATCAAGTGTATTGATATTATTAATACCACAAGACAACTGTTCAAGAAGTGTATTATGACTAACATCTAAGGTTTCAAGATTGTTGGAAGAACAGTCCAAATACTTCAAACTCGTAAAACACTCAATACCACTTAAATCATTAATTCCCAGATTATAAACATCAATACTATCCGTATTACGTATTTCTGAAGAACTAAGAACACCATCACCATCATCAATATTATTTATGATGTAACTTTTAAAAGCAGGGTCAGGAAAAGTATTATTAATAATACGATCTGCCATAACCGTGCAATCAAAGCATATCAAAGTACTTGTTAATATAGATATAACAACCGATACACTGCATATGGGCTGAAACAGTCTTTTCTTTATCACAGTAGTTTTACCCCATAAAATCATTCTAGAACGAAAAGAACTAACAATTGAATTTTCTTAAAAATAAGAATATAAGTCTATCGAATTATGTTAATAAAGTATGACTGCAATGTTTTTTCACCCCATAATGGTGTGAACCGATATCTTTCACGCATCTCCAACATTATGATTCAATAATAATTAAGCTTCAATCGAATTCAAATAATAGATATCTTCGATGTTGCTATATCATCTCACACCAGCTTCTTTATCCCGCCGAAGCCGTTATCTTCCAGGAGCTTGTCGACTTTATAGTAATCGAATATGCGGTTCTCTATGCAATATCTGACAACTATATCCGCCTTGCGGCTGACGCTCAGCGAATACCCCGCGCGCATGAGAAGATCCTGCGTCTCATCAAGATCGAGTTTCAGCACAAGGCAAATTGTCACGCATATATATTTCTTCGGATGATACTCGTCATCATTGCGTATCCTGCTCAGAGTCTGCCTCGGGAAGAACCGCTCATACTTGCCGCCGTAGAGCTCGGAATCCTTGAGTCCCCTGTCATCGACATACTCGAATACTTTTCGCGAAAAGGTTTTTTCCGCATCACGGGCAGGATCCTTCTCCCCACGGGGCACGTTCATCGGGCGGAAAATGCCGCTTATCTCGCGCGAGTAAAGCTCCCTGCGCCGCCTCATCACCGACAAAGAATCAACGTCCTCCGCCGTAAGCCCGTACTCATTGACGACGGCACCGGCAACATAAGTCTCGTCGATATAAGCTTTTATCTTCTTGTTAAGAGCCTCACCCGCAGCAAGCGACTCCTGATCGAAAAGCACAAGTATCACCTTCATAGCGCTCTCGTGTTCCTGCAGGAAAGCATCAATGACATCACGAGCCACGCCGATCGCATCATCATGAGGGATGCCGTATGCGCCTGTTCCGATAAGAGGGAAAGCAACCGACTTGCAGTTGAGTTCTTCCGCAAGTTTAAGAGAATTGCGGTAACAGTCGGACAGCACATCTAATGTATCCGTCCCGTTTCCTTCCCACGGGATGCACACGGTATGGATGATGAACTTGGCATCAAGATCATAAGCAGATGTCTCGACCGCATCGCCGGGCTTGATATCACCGATCATTTTGCGCGCCGCAAGGAGCTTCTCCTGCCCTGCCGCCGCATAGACCGCGCTGTCCGTCCCCGCGCCTATCACGGGCTTAGGATTCGCGGTATTCACGATCGCATCAGCTTTAACTTTGGTTATATCGTTACGGATTATCTGGAGCGGCATGGTTCACCTCACATGACTTCAAAAATATACTTGTTTTCTACATTATAAACACAAACCGCCTCGAGTGTTGATCAAGCGACACCTTCAGCGCAAATTGACCATCGAATCCTCATTCCAGCCACCGTAACAAAGCAAAGACCCGGCGTTTCCGCCGGGTCACTCATAAAAAGGAGGTAAGATTAACCACAACACAACAAGAACCAAAACTCAAACAGCACAACAAACTCAAAAACATTCTTATCGTGTATGGTTATATTATAACACTTACGCAGAACCCATGAGGGTTATTAATAGGACAATTTACCCCTGCGAAAGTGTATTTTTGCGATTATTATATTCTTCATAAAACCTGTCTTCACTTATAACCGCATCAGACGACACCGCGGCAGCCGCACTCGTAACCGTATGAATAACCGAGTAAACCTTATCAGTCATATCAACAACTACAGGGAATCTCAGTTCAACGACCGCTTGTCTGTCAGCATCACACCTAAACCCCTCGCCCTCCAGGAACGAGATCAATCTCTCCCTGGCTTTAACGTCTTCTGTCCGGACATATATTCTCCGAGTATTATTCATGTTTTTCCTCGTTCTTTTTCTTCGTATTCGCCCTCTCAGCGTTCTTCAGCCTCTCATACTCTTCTTCACCGAATTCCTCAATATTAATCTTTTCCATGATATTAAAAGGTTCGTCACCGTCTAACGTAATGTATCCTTGATTCTTCCAATCATTATTCTTATTGCTCATATTCTTTGACCTCCTGTCATTTATTAGGCTTAACCCATGCGTCTTCTTCGGCGTTATATACCTTCAGATTCTCTTCTGTCCACATATCACTGTCGCCTGCTATCTCATACGGATATACAACAATCACTTTAAGAAGGCTCATATACTCTCCGTAACTTCTCCTGCCGTCTTCCGCTCCCTCTTCGATAACAGGAACAATGATATCCTGGAGATTCTTATCGTCAGTCATGTAAGTAAATTTACCGGTCTCATACGATGCCTTAATCCTGTCAAACTGCTCCTGTGTTACTTCAAGATATGTCTGCACCTCGTCCGTCAAAACCTCGGTCTTGATCACCTGAAAGATGTATCTAACGTTAATAACCTTATTCATTTTCCATTCCCTCCTTAACTTGAATAATATGCACCGCACATTCCAACTCGTCCTTTCCGAAAACCACATTATCGGTATACGGATTGACCACCAGCCCTTCATAATCGTTGAACTCAAACGCGTACCTTATCAAATCTCTTACCGGAAGCAACGAAGAGAATTTAAATGTCCCGTCTGCTCCAACCTCGTAAATATCCGTAAACAGAGCGAACCAGTGGCGGCCGAAGGTATCCGTAAGTCCGATAACCGTTGAGCTGCCGTTCACTATATCTGCCAGGGTCAAAGCTTCATTATCCTCCAAAGCCCTTAATACCAGCTGCGCCAATACGGATGCTTTGGTATCCTGAACGGGATTCTCGTGATACTCCTCCGCCGCCTCCTTAAGAGGAAAAAGCTCCTCAAAGCAATCATTCATATCGATGTCATACTCTCTTACAATGCTGTCACTCATTTCAGATTCCTCCTGTTTAATAATTTAAGATCCCGTTCGCTTGTTCGACGGGATCTTTAAGAGGTAACTTATAATCCCATCGTTCAAGCTTTAGCACCTTGCCTCGGATGTATGGGCTAACCTTGGCAGGTTGCTGTACGGTCATAGGGCTTGCCCCTCGCGTACTCTTTATGGTAGTTAGAGTATAGCACGTCCGATTTATCCACGAGGCCGATTAATAGGACAGTTCCCTTTGACCTTCATTCGGCATTGCCATTTCCTTTTATGGCTATATTGTACGAAGTTCAAACACAGTCCACGTCATTCTAAGAATGACATTTTGTGCATGCGAAAAGCCCTCGTTTAGAGGGCTTTCCGAGACACATTATTCAATACTAATAATCACTTCGCCTTATAATAATAATATGCCCCATCACGATACTCCAGATAATCCGTTGTCGTACGGTTTATAAGGTCCGCCGGAAGATTCTCAGGAAGCGGCATATACCAGTAATAATGATCACCCAGGATCAGATAATCATTCTTATGCCCATAGAAGTATCCGACAACCGAATTAGCCCGCATCGTCGCCACAAACCTCTCGAAAAGCAGCTTATCTTCATCCACGAGCCAT